>JAITRL010000114.1 GCA_031288415.1 Deltaproteobacteria bacterium
GAACGGCCGCCGCCAGCAGGGCTGGAACGGCAACGGGAACGGGAACGGCCGCCGCCAGCAGGGCTGGAACGGCAACGGGAACGGGAACGGCCGCCGCCAGCAGGGCTGGAACGGCAACGGCAACGGGAACGGCCGCCGCCAGCAGGGCTGGAACGGAAACGGCAACGGGAACGGCCGCCGCCAGCAGCAAGGCGTCAGAGGCAGCGGGAACAGCCGCCGGCAGCAGGCGGCCAACGGCAACGGCAACGGCAGCGGGAACGGCCGCAGGCAGCAGGGCTGGAACGGAAACGGCAACGGGAACGGGGACAGCCGCAGGCAGCAGGGCTGGAACGGAAACGGCAACGGGAACGGGAACAGCCGCAGGCAGCAGGCGGCCAACGGAAACGGCGGCGGAAGATCCGGCGAGGACCAGAGGCGCCGGGGCAGGTAGCGCGGGACCTCCGGCTTTTCCGCCCCATGAATTCACGGGGGCCGTCCGCTTCAAGGCAAGCTGTCCAATCATCTTCGGCCCCCCAAACAAGGAAACCCCCACGTCCGCAGCTCCGGACGGGGGGTTTTCTTGTTTGCGGGGCATACCCGCCTGCGGGAAGCTCCCGCAGGTTCGGCGCAGGCCCGTGCCCGCTTGACGGGGAATTCCGCCCGCGCGGCGAGCTTGATGCGGCTCGCCTTGGCTTCGGCGCTTTGCGCCCCGCCATGTGACCGCCTGGCGGAGAGGGCATTGAAAGCCGGCGCGGCTTCTCCTTCCGGCAGGCCGCTTTCAGCCCATGAAAGGAGACGCCGGAGGGACAGTAAACCTCGGCTGCCCCCTGGAGCCGCGGCGGACTGGCCGGCGGCCCCTGGTTTCCGGCGCGAGTTCCGGGTCTCCGGTTCAAGGAAGACCGCCCTGCGTAAGACTTTGGCCTATCGTCGGCCAAGGAGCTGGCCGGGCTGCGGCGCGCTATGCGGGTCCGCGCGGTTTCCGGGCCGGGCCGCGCGATCCAGGGCCTTCGCCCGCCCGCCGGTTGCGGGGGCCAGACGTCCGCGAGGCCGGAGGCGTTTAGGCGCCGTGTCCCGGAAGCGCCGGATTCTCGCCTTTTCCGCCGGGCTTTCCATGCTCTCCGTCCGCTTCAGCTCTTCAGCTCTTTCGCCTTTCTCCTCAACTTCTCATTGAGGCAGAAGGCCGGTTCCTTCAGGCCTGGCCGCGGCCGGCAGGAGACCGAATCCTGCCTTTTCCGGCCATGCCTGGCAAGAACGAAAAGCTTAGGGATCTTGTCCAAACAGCGCGGCTGGCCTCTGCGTGAAGCGGGTAGAAACTATGCGCAGGACGGTCAGGTTTCCCCGAGCAGGCAACCCTGTAACGGCCGGCCAGGCTTTGGTTTTGAGGAGGCTGAAAGCAAAAAACGGCTTCCTGTAAGGGTTTCTTGAGGACTGTCCAGGCCCTGGGCCTCTGGCGCCTGATTTGCTGTAAAGGAGCCAGGCTCCGGGCGACGGAGCGCGGGCGGCCTCTGGGGCGGTCCGGACAAGGCCGCCTTCGGCGGCATGACAGGGAGCCGGTCCGCGCAAGAAACTTTCGGGAACCGCTCAAGCCTGACTGCCGGGGAAGCCGGCGTACGGGTCGCTCTTTTCGGGGGCGGCCCGCCGTCCTAAGCCTCCGCAAGGCGGCGGATTTTCCGCGAGATGACGGCCGCCCGGCCGGCTGAGCCGCCGGGCGTGACCCGGGCGGGCCTTCCTGCAGGTTTCGGAAGGCATGGATTGTTTGGCGGCGGCACGGCCATGTTGTACCGGGCCGCTTACGCGAGAGCGTAGGCCCGCCTCAGGCGGGCCTTATGGCCGAGGGGTTGTCACCCCCGGCGACTGAGAGGAGCGATTCAAATGACCAGAAAGCTTGACGGGCGCGCCTTAGCCGCGGCATCCTTCGCGGCCCTTTTGACGGCGGCGCTCTTGCTTCCGGGAGGTTCCTGGGCAGCCCCGGCCGCCGCGGCCGGGGGAGAGGGCAGCCTGCGGTCAGACGGGGCCTTGGCGGGGGTCCCAGGCTTTCAGGGCGAGAACCAGGGAAGGGACTCCAATACGGTTCCGGAATTCCGGGCTCCCTGGGACGGCGGAGGCTCAGGAAGCCAAGGCTATCGGGGCGAATCCGACCCTCGGGGCGACTCCGGCTCGCGGCGCGACTACGGCTCAGGCCGCGACTCCGACCAGCGTGGCGACTCCGACCCGCGCCGAGGCTACTCTGAAAACCCCAGGGACGCCTTTAAAAACCGCCCGGAGGGCGGCCCGGACAACCCAGGCTACCCCGGTCCCGATGGCGGCGACGAGGGGCTCCGTGACGGCGCAAGGCCCAGAAGCCGGGAGCCGCGCCGGAACCCCGGAGAGGCCTTCCCGGGGCCAGGATTCAGGCTGCCTGAAGGCGCCGAAGCTTCCCCCTCCCCCCGGCTCCCTGAGAACCGCAGCGGCGAGGATTTGTTTCCGGGCCGGGACGGCAGGAACTACGATGACAGCGGGGAGCGCGGGGAACAGAACGACCCCTCCCGGCAGCAGCCCGGCAGGCCCGCCCGGGGTTTCTGGGCATGAGTAGCGGCTTTAGCGGATCCGGGGCGCTTTCCCGCCGCCCCTCTCTGGCGGGCAAGGATCTCGGACCGCCCGCGCCCTGAAGCGGAGGGCGTTCCCCTCCACCAGGCTTCCCCCGGACAGGCGCGCAAGTTCCGGGGACCAAGCGCGGCCCGGCCCCGAGGGCCGGGTGAATCAGGCCCTCCGCCTCCAACGCGAGGCGGGGGGCTTTTCAATTCTTGAAAGGCCGTCAAGGGCCTGTTTTTGGTCCTTTACCGGCCTTCGCCTTTTGGCTTTGGCCTCTTTGACGCCGTTTTGAGGAATTTGATCTCACTTGACGCCTCTGAGGCCGCGTAGAGGTTTTCCCGCCGGACCGGGCTGCGGCAAGCCACCTCTGCCGTGTTTCGGCGCCGCAGTCCTTTTTTCCGGGCCCGGCAAGCCTCAGCTTTCGTCTTGGGGCTCCTGGCCCGCCTTCTTCAGGCTTTGCGCCGCCTTAGCCTGTCACGTCTTGCGGTACAGTGGAGAGCCCGAGCGATCGCCTTCCTGCCCTGGGCCTGGCCTTTTCCCGCTTTCAGTTCTCCGGCCTTCCGCTCCCCGTCTCCCGCCTTGCGGACCCCTTGCCCTCGGATCCTTATACTCAACCGGCAGTTTTGCGGGCACCTTTCCTGGCTTTCCGCTATCCAACACTCATGCCATTCCTCTCCGGCGCCAGCCTGCGGCTTTCAATTCCTGCCGGCGCCTTCCCTCGCCCTCAGGCGCCTGCCCGCCCTTCCTGAGGCGGCCCGCCGTTTCCTGAAGGCTTCCGCTTCCTGGGAGCTCCGGTTAACCTCCCGGCCCGCGCCGAGCCGCCAGCCGGGGCACTGAGAGGGCATCTTCGGTACGTTTCCGGACTTGCGGCCACAGGCTTTCAGGGCCTTACCCGTCGGACCAGGGCCGTTAGAGGCGCAATCGGGCAGGGGACAGGCTCAACCTGCCCTTTCCAGCGCGCCGTACGTGCCGTTCGGCTTGCGGCGGCTCGTCAGCGCGCCTCGAACCATGAAGCCGACTCCCGGCAAAGCCTGGAAATGTCCAGAAGTCCAAACCCTTCCAGGCGCCGGCCGGTCATCGCCGCGGACGGTATCCGTCTCTGGGCCGCGCGCCGGCAGTACCTGCGGGTATGGGCCCGCATGCACGCCTGTTCACGGTCCTGACCGTGTCTCCGGAGGTTCGCGAGCCTCGTTCCGACTCGTTTCCCCTGCTTCCAGAGGCGCTTGCTGATTCGCGGGCGGATCCGCGTCCAGGTCCCTGAGCCTGGCGGCAAGGGATGAAAGCCTGCAGTACCTTAGCCGGCCCGCCCCAGGCGGCACCGCTTCAACCCGATTAATATTGATATCGCGGGCCGCCCCCGGTTCCTCTGGGCGATCGTCTCGCCTTGTCCGGGAACCGCTTGAGGCTTGTCTCGTGAGGCCTTGTCCCGGACCTGCCGCTGATTTTCCGCAGGAAAAGCCCGGGCGCTTAAGCTTCAGGGGGAACCGATCCGGCGCATCTCCCGATTGGCCTTGAGCCTGAGTTCCCGGTCCGGGAAGCGGGCGGGGCTTCGCATCGCCCCTTCCGCCGCCCTGCGGGATTTCATGCGGAGGTTGCGGCCGCCGGCAAGCCTTACGGACTTGAGGCCCCTGCCCTCAAGCGGCCGGCCGAGCCTTTCAAGGCAATTCCGCGGCTTCCCGCCGTTCAACCGCCGTCGCCGGGACGGTTGCCGCCGGCGCGGCCCCTGCGGGATCTCCCCGTGCAAGGCCGTTGACTTTCCCCTCATGCGCCAGCCGCGTTTACGCCCCGCCGCTTTGGCGGCGTGAGGCCGGTCTCCTTCGGCGGTAAGCCGGCCCTCCCGGACTTTGCCTTGTCGGGCAGGCTCGTCCGCTCCGGTACGCCTGCCATGCGCTTTCCGGTCGCCAGGCCGAGGTTTTCCTCCGGCTTCTTTCAGGACCCGGCCCCGCGGCGGGCCCCTTGCTCTCTGGCGGCGGTTCCCGCTGCCGGGCGCGCGGCGGGCTTTTACCGCCCGGCCAATGCCCATGCCGGGCGCGCTAAAAAGCCCCCCCGCCGGGGACGGCGAGGGGGCCGGACAGGAAGCGGGCGGGCCCGCCTGCGCCCAGGCTTCTGGGCGCAGGCGGACAGGCCTCAGTAGACGCCGGGCTCCGGCGGCGCCGGAGCCCCGTAGCCGGTCTGGGCGGAGGAGTCGCCGGTCTCGTTGACGTGGATCTCCACGCGGCGGTTGCGGGCGCGGCCCCTGGCGGTGCTGTTGTCGGCGATGGGCTGGGACTTGCCCTGCGACGTGACGGACATCCGCGAGCTGTCCACCCCGTACCTGGCGAGAGCCGACATCACCGCCACGGCGCGGCGGTATCCCAGGTCGAGGTTGTATTCCTCCGTTCCCCTGGAGTCGGTGTGGCCCACGAGGACCACGGGCAGGGTCGGGTTGTTGGCGAGGATCCGGGCGGCCTGCTGGAGGTAGGGCAGGAACTGGCGCTTTACCACGTCGCGGTCGAAGTCGAAGAAGGTCGCGTAGGCGACCACCCAGCAGCCGCGCTCGTCCACGGGGGCCCCCAGGGGGGTGTTGGGGCACATGTCGGAGTCGTCGGGAACGCCGTCCCGGTCGGAGTCAAGCACTGTCACCCGGCGGCAGGCCCTGCCGTCGAGGAGCTGGACCATGTCGTACTGGGCGGCCGAGAGGGCCCAGTCCTTGGGCGTGCGTCCCCGGAAGTCCCGGGACTGGCAGGCGGCGCCGTTGTTGAGGAGCTGCTTGGCCAGGCTGTGGCGCCCCTCCCAGGCGGCCCAGTGGAGGGCTGTGGCCCCGTACTCGTCCGGGGCGTTGACCCTGGCCCCGGCCCTGAGCAGGAGGTTCATGGCTTTCTCGTTGTTGAGGTGCACCGCCCAGGTGAGGATGGGCCAGCCCGCCGTGCTGAAGGGGTGGGTCAGGATAGGCTGCTTCTTCCCGAAGACCTCGGCCGGCTTCATGCCCAGCCGGGAGAGGGTCACGTTGGGATCGGCCCCCTGGTTGCGGAGGGCCGCCATGCCGGGGATGTTGTTCTGGGCGAGGGCGTGGAAGAGCCCCTGATCGGCCACGAGGCTCCTCGCTATCTGGGCATCCGCGTCAAGAGGCGGCTGGGCCATGGCGGCGTGCGCCGCCGTGAAAAGGAGGGCCGCAAGGGCCGCGGGAACTCTTTTCATGTTGTTCTCTCTTAGGGTTGTCCGGCCTCTCGGGGCGGCTGGGGGGAGGGCTGGCGAGGCGCGCGCCCGGTCCCGGGCAAGGGGCGGGGCCGGGTCCGGGGAAGGCCTGGCCAAACCCTGGAAAGCGGGGCCGGGTCCGGGGAAGGCCTGATCAAATCCTGGAAAGCGGGTCCGGGGAAGGCCCGGTCAAATCCTGGAAAGCGCGTTCCGGTCCGGGAAAGGGCCGGCACAGGCTCAGGGAGCCTGGCGGCCTCCCCTGTCCGGAAGGAGCCGTCGGCGAAGGGCCGCCGGGGGACGGCCCTCAGGCCCGGAGGGCGCCCGGCGGGGCGGCTACTTGTACTCCACCACCACGACCGGCAATGTCTTGGTCAGCCGCACGGTGGTGATCTCGGACTCGTCGCGGCCGCAGGGAAGGGAGATCTCGAAGGATGCCGAGACCCGTTGTTCGGAGACGGCCCTGGCCGCGAAGTCGGTGATGTCCACCGTGATCCAGCCCGCGCTCCCCGGGGGCCCTGTCCGCGGGGCGCCCAGGGACTGCAGCTGGTCCCCGATGTTCAGTCTCCCTCTTATCTCGGCGTTTTCCCTGAAGAAGGCGGCGTTGTTCTCCACGTAAAAGGCGAGCACGGCCTTCTGCACCCTGGCGCTGGCGGGCCAGGCCGCGAAATTGAAGTTCATGCTCAGCGTGGTGGAGTGGCCGGGGAGGCCGGCATACTCGCAGCCGGAGGCATCGGGCACGAGGTTCGCGCAGCCCAGGGCCAAGGTGGCGAGCCCCCGCTCCTTGAAGGAGACGATGGGCGCCTCGACCCAGGCGGCGTAGTCGAACGGGTCCTGGCTCCGGATGCACGAGCCGCTGGCGAAGGCCTGGAAGTTCGCCCGGGGGAGCCGGGAGAAGCTGGAGCTGGAGCGAACGCAGTCCGGGAACTTCTCCAAGGGAGTCCCGGCCAGCGAGGGCCTGGTGTACGAGGAGCAGCCGGAGAGGAGGAAGGCCAAGGCCAGGACAAGCGCCGCCGCGGCCGTAGTCGGTAAAGCTTTCATAGCAGTGGGGCGGCAGCCGGGGACTGGGCCTCTGCCGCGGACCTCCTTGTCGGTATTGGTTGTGCTGCCTCCGGGGAGGCCAGGGGCGAAGCGGCCGTCTCCGGAAAGGGCTCAGGGCGGGGCCCCCGCGGGCCCCGGAGGGAGCGGCCTGCGGACAGGGCCGCGGATCCTCCCCTGCGGCGGCGGGGCGCCGGCCCCGCCGCCGCTAGGCGCCTGCCCTGGGGCGGCTTCTGGACGCCTGCCCTGGGGCGGCTGCCCGCGGCCGGCCGCAAGGCCGGCTCATGGCTTCATGGCAATGCCCGCCGGTAAGGGCCGTCACTTGCCGGGGGAGGCGTAAGAGCCCGGGTTTTCCACGTAAGGCGGGTCGAGGCGCCGCTCGGGCCCGGGATCGGTGGGCACGAACAGCAAGATCTTGTCGTTCGTTCTGATGGCGTCCTCGGCGTAAGTGATGCGCGCGACGTAGGACACCGGCTCGAGGTCCTGGTTCAGGGCGGTGCCGCGGCTGCCGTTGCGGCGGGTGGCCCGTCCGGTGGCTGCCCGCGACGGGGGCGCCAGGCCCTCGACCCTGGCCACCACCGTGAGCCTGCCCTTGTAATGAAAGAGCTGGCCCAGGTTGGCGCGGTAGTCGGGGCGGCGGCGTTCCGTCTCGATTATGGAGGGTTCGGGCGAGTAGATGGGGAATGTGGTGAAGTAAGGGTCGGGGTCCTCGTAGGTGTCGGAGTCGCGGAGCTTGGCCACGTCTTCCGTGAAGCGCACCACCACGTCGTCGCCGGTGGACAGCATGATTCTTCCCGGAGCGGTCATGGCGAGGCCGTCGTTGGGCATGGAGCCGCCGCGTTCGTTGGAGGCGATGATCTCGCCGACCTGGTGCACCTCGTAGAGCTGATCCACCGGGCCCTGGACCGGGTCCTGCCTCTTGATGTGTATCCTGGTGATCCCTGTCCCTCCTTGGCCCCGCGGGTCCGCCACGAAGGAGAAGTATTTGGGGAAGGCCATCTGGGCCTGCTGGGGGGTCTCGTAGAGGGTGTCGGGGTCCTGCATGGGAACCGGCGGCACCTCGACGGGCCTTCTCAGGGCGAGGGTCGTCTCGGGGAAGATATAGATGGTGTCGCCGGGGGTAAGCTTTCTTGGGTGGGCGACAAGGTTGCGGTTGGCGCGCCAGAGGGCGGACCCCAGGGAGCTCTTGCCGTAGAACCGCCGGGCGATGGAGCCCAGGGTGTCCCCGGGCTGGACGACGTAGGCCTCGGTCTGCTCCTGGGCATAGGCCGGAGGGGCCCAGGAGGCCGCGAGGGCCGCAAGGCCCAGGCCCGTTGCCAAGGCCAGGAAGAGGTAGAGGGCTGTAACCGGTTTCAACATGGCTTTCCCGCGCGCTCCGGAAGCTTAAGGGCGTCTCCGGGCGTGCGCGGCCTCCTTATGCTGGGGGTTGTTCTCTGGCGGCGGGGCTGACAGGCCACGCCCGCCTCAGCAGCCGCCTCGCGCAGGGCGGCCGTGGCGGCCGGGGCGGCCGGGGCGGGAAGCCCGCCGGGCGGGGGCGGCCGGGAGCGGTCCGGGACCGGCCGCAGGATAGGGCGCGGGGCCGGGGCAGGCGCGGGCGCGCGAGAGGCCTTCAGGGCCCGGGCTCCCGTGAAAAGCCGCAAGGGGGCGGGGCCGCAGGGAGCCTGCGGGGGAACGTCGGCAAGCCGCCGGGTACAGGTGAAGGCCGGGGTCAAGGCGCGCGCCTAAGGGGCGCGCTCCTGAAAAGCGCGTTGGGGCAACGCGCTCCGGAAGAAGCCGGAAAGCCTCGGCGGCTGATTCCGGCAGGTTCCGGACAAGGGGTCTGGGCCGCATCAAGTTTCGGGAAGCGGCCCTGGCAGAAAGCCGGGGGGAAGGGCCAGGCCGCGGAAAGCCCTGTTCCCCAGGCGTTAACTGGGCGTTCCGCGCGGACCGCGCGGCCGGGCCCCTAATTCCTTGTCGGCCGCGTTCAGGAGCGGCTTGAGGGGGGCGCTTGAGAGGGCGGAGGCGGCTTCCGGCCTGTTAAGCGGCTGGCCTGGCAGGGCCGTGAGGGCGGGCCCCGCAGTTTGGGGTCAGCAAGGGAAGGTGAGCCGACCGGGGCTAAATAAGGAAAATTTTTGCTCGTTTAGTACTAAATATGCTCCGTTACCCTTGCAAGAAGCATTAAATTAGCGGATAATGGGACAAAATTGGAATGCAGTTTGAAAGCTGAAGGAAAATTGGAGACTCCGTCTATAAATGTTGTGTATTGCCAAACCTTTATGCACAAGAGTTATCATGAGAGAAAATTCAGCCTAAATTATCTAAAGTAGAGTACTATTATCGGGCGGGAGGTGTCAAGCGTTCCGTCCCCCGCCACAGGCCAGGGCGGGACTGTCGGCGCCGGTTTTTTCTGTCCATTGAAGTCCAGCGGTGACAAGGGTTTGAGCGCGTTTTCGCCCTCCTCCGGGCCATGCTTCCACGCAGCCGCGGGAAGCCGCCGCGGAAGGCCCCCTTCCTTATCCCGGCACGGAAAACTCCCCAGCATCTTGCCGCGGCCGGTTGTCAGGTCCGCAACCTCTGCGCCCGGAGCCTCAGGTGAACTTTTTCGCCGCGGCCGGATCGCATTGGGGTGTATTTTTTTCGCGGGAGGGGTTATTATCTCTCCCCTGAAGGGTTCCCGCGCCTCTTTTCCGGCTCGGTCCCTGCCTTTGCCGGCCCCGCTGCCGGGCTCCGCAGGGGCCTCCCGTGCCAGGCGGAGGCCGGCCGGGCTTTTGTCCGCGGCCCAAGACCCGGCCCGCCGCTTGAGCGCCGCTTTTTCGCCCCGCCTTCCGCTGTCAGGCCAGGCGGCCGCTGTCAGGCCCCCTGCCCGTTGCCTGGACCGCTTCCGGGGCCGCCCCCCCGAGGGCTCTCACGGCGGAAGGCCGCCCCGCTTTAAGGGTCCGCCCGCCTCCTTTTTCGCCTTCTGCCGGGACTCTCCTCTCCACGTCTTTTCCGTCGATGCCGCAGGCCTGTCGCGGGCGGCCTTCAAGGATTTTCCTGTAGCGTTCAGGCATATCCGGCCACTTCCGGTTCTCTCCGGGCCGCCCCGGTCACTGCCGGGCCTCTCCAGGCCGCTCCGGTCCCTTCCGGGCCGCCTCAGGGAGCGGGCCGCGCAAGGCGCCGCCCCGCAAAGGACTCTCGTATCACTCATACGCATTCGTCTTCTGCCCCAGGTTTCGCGGGGCTCTGGAAACAGTCCGGAGGTGCGGTGGCCGTCGTGGGAGCCGGCGCCTGGGGCACGGCGCTCGCCCTCCACGCCGCCCGCCTCGGCCATAGGGTGACCCTCTGGGCCCGCAGGCAGGAGATAGCCGACAGGATAAACATCTCCCGCGAGAACCCCGATTTCCTGCCGGGGGTGCGCCTGGACGGGGCTCTCCGGGCCGTGTGCGACCCGGCCAAGGCGGTGGAGGGGGCGGCCCTGGTGATTTGGGCCGTGCCCAGCCACGGCATGCGGTCAGTCGCGCGGGGCATACTTCCGCACCTCTGCGAGGGCGCGGCCCAGGTGAGCGCCTCCAAGGGCATCGAGGACGGGACCTTCCTCACCATGAGCGAGATCCTCGCCTCGGAGACCCCGCCGGGCACCCCCACGTCCGTGGGGGCCCTGTCCGGGCCCAGCTTCGCCAAGGAAGTGGCCCGGGGGCTCCCCACGGCGGTCACCCTGGGCATGCGGGATGCCCAGACCGCGCGGCTCATCCAGTCGTTCCTCTCCGCCCCGGTCTTCCGGATCTACACTTCCGGGGACCTGAGGGGGGTGGAGCTGGGCGGGGCCCTCAAGAACGTCTACGCCATCGCCGCAGGCATCTGCGACGGGCTGGAGCTCGGCCTCAACGCCAGGGCGGCCTTCCTGACCAGGGCCCTCGCCGAGATGACTCGCCTGGCCGAGGTCCTGGGGGCTCATCCCCTCACGCTGTCAGGGCTCTCGGGCATGGGGGATCTCATCCTTACCGCCACCGGGGAGCTTTCCCGCAACCGGCAGGTGGGCCTGCGGCTGGGCTCCGGCGAGAGCCTGGAGTCCATCCTCTCGGGCCGCCGCGACGTGGCCGAGGGGGTACGTAACACCAAAGCCGTCTGGGGCATGGGACAGAAGCGCAAGGTGAGCATGCCCGTGGCGCGGGAGGTCTACCGCGTGCTTTACGAGGGCAAGAGCCCCCGCCAGGGCATGGTGGATCTCCT
>JAITRL010000279.1 GCA_031288415.1 Deltaproteobacteria bacterium
GTTCTTCCGGTCAGGCAAGGCTTGCGGCAAGCCTGTTCTTCCGGTCAGGCAATGCTTGCCGCAAGCCTGTTCTTCCGGTCAGGCAAGGCTTGCGGCAAGGCTGTTCTTCCGGTCAGGCAATGCTTGCCGCAAGCCTGTTCTTCCCGCCAGTTTTTTTTCCATCAAATTTTTCTTCCCGCCAGCTTATCTTCCATCAAATTTTTCTTCCAGCCCGCTTTTTCTTCCAGCCAGCTTTTCTTCCCGCCGGCTTTTCTTCCCGCCAGTTTTTCTTCCCGCCGGCTTTTCTTCCAGCCAATTTTTCTTCCCGCAAGCTTGTCCTGCCGTTCAGGCAAGCGTTCCCGTCGGCTCAACCTTCCCGCAGGCTTATTCCTCTTTGTCGGCATTTCCTGGGCGCAGGATATCTTTCCCGCCCGCTCGCCTGTCCGCGCGGCAGGACAACCTGTACTCCAAGCGCCTTTCGCCGGGCCTTTTCCCGGCCGGAAAGCGCGGGAGGCGGCCGGAACCGCAGGCAACGGGTTATACGCCGACAGACGGCTCGCTCCGGTAGCCGGGCCCGGGATCGCCGGGCTTGCGGCATTCGGCCCGCGGAGGAGTCGCCGGGAAGGCGCGCAGGGCCTTTAGGCAAGGAGCCGCGACGATCGCGGGCGGTCCCTGGCGGAGCCGCGGCTTCAGGAACGGACGGGGGCGCAGGGGCGCGGGACCTGGAGGGCCGCGGCCGGGCCGTCCGCGGGAGGCCCCCCGGAGACGGGGTTCAGGCTATAGGCGGCACCATGAGCAGCGCGTGGGCCTCCCTGACCGAGGCCTCGATCCCCGGGAAGTCCTCGCCAAGGTCCTTGAACTGGTTGAGGTACTCCACCGTCATGAGCAGGAGCCGCACCAGGTCCCCCGCGTCTTTGCCCAGGCGCTCGGAGGCGGCCTGGAAGTCGTGGGTGGTCACCCACTCGTACACGGCCCAGCTCTTGGCGAAGTGGAAGGTCGGGGAGGGGAAGCCCCCGTCGCGGAGGCGCCCGGTTATGGGCTTTATGGAGGCGTAAAAGCGCTGCATGGCGGCGGCGAGCGCCTGCGGGGGGCGCCTGCCCGACTCCGGCCCCTCGCTGGTCGAGGCGTCTATGAGGCTCGCGACCACCGCGGCCAGGAGCGGAGGGCTCTCCGGGATGGCGCCCTGCCGGAGCGCCTCGTGGTAGACCAGGGGGTGGTCGAAGCGGAGCTTGGCGGCGGCGGAGCCCTTGGGAGTGAGCTGGTACTTGACGTCCACGAGCCGTTCCTTGCGGAGGAAGCGCAGGTGCCTGAGGAAGTTTTCCCAGACGGTCTTGGTGGCGGCCCTGAGGCTGCGCTCGGTCTTGCCGGCCGCGCTCTGCCAGGCGTACAGGGAACGCGAGAGCAGGTACTTGACGTCCTCGGCCTTGAAGACCTGGATCAGGTTCAGGACCATGGAGAAGGAGACCGCCAGGCACGAGAGTATGGGGTTGGGCGGGGAGTTGAAAAGGCCGTTCATGAGCCGCAGGTTCATGTACGGGCCGGGGAGGATCACCGCGAACCCGATGAGGTCGCGGCCGCGCCGCCCGGCGCGGCCGGTCATCTGGGCCAGCTCGGTGGCCGTGAGATCGCTGAAATTCGTGCCGTTGAAGCGGTCGCTTTGGGGGATCACCACCGTGCGGGCGGGGAAGTTCACGCCGGCCGACACCGTGCTGGTGGAGAAGATGGCCGTGAGCAGCCCCCGGCTCATGAGCTCCTCGACCAGGAACTTGAACTGGGGCAGGTTCCCCGCGTGGTGGGCCGCGAGGGCGGAGTTTCTGAGGGCCGCTATGTCGTGGTAGCCGGCCAGGTACGGGTAGTTGGCCAGGTACTCGTCAATGAGGATGTTCCTGGCCTCGCGCCTGTCCTCGGTCTCCGGGTGGCGGTAGCGGGCGTGCCCCACGGCCCGGTTGCAGTCGTTCCTGGACTTGAGGAAGAAAATGGCGGGCAGGAGATCGTGAGAGCCCAGGTTCATCAGGGCCCGGTCCAGCTGGGCCTCGAGGGGCCGGTCGGAGAGTTCAGGGCCGCGGCCCTCCCAGCGGCCCCGGCCCCGCCGGGGCCGGGAGGCGGCCGCGGCGGATGCCAGGAGCATGAGGTTGTTGTCTTCCAGGCACAAGGGGATGAGGGGCACCGGCCGCTCGCCCCCGTTGACCACCTTCACCTCGTTGCCCCGGATGCTCGCGAGCCAGCCCGCGATGTCGTCCGCGTTCTCGATGGTGGCGGACAGGAGCAGGAGCCTCACCCTCACGGGCAGGTAGATGAGCACCTCCTCCCAGACCACGCCCCGCTCCAGGTCCCCCAGGTAATGGGCCTCGTCAAGGATGACCAGCTCGTAGCCCACGTCCCGGCCCTGCGACATGTTGTCGTAGAGCTGGTTGCGCAGGATTTCGGTCGTGCCCACGATCACGGGGGAGAAGGTGTTGAGCTTGTGATCCCCGGTGAGGAGGCCCACGTTGTCCTCGCCGAAGAGCTGCCCGAACTCCAGGAACTTGGAGTTGGACAGGGCTTTCAAGGGGGAGGTGTACCAGACCTTGCGGCCCATAGCCAGCTCCCGCTCTATGGCCTTCTGGGCGATCCAGGTCTTCCCGCTCCCGGTGGGGGCGGAGACGATGACGTCATAGTCGCGGACAAGCTCCACCGCCTCGAGCTGGAAGGGATCCGCCTCGAAGGGCGCGGCCTCCGGCAGCCCGATGTTGTTCAGGTGAGGGAGCACGTCCCGTTCGACCGAGCAGGGAATGAGTTCGCGGGGCTGGATTGCGGGGCGCTTCTCGAGGGCCGGGGCAGGCCGGCCTCTCTTGCCGGCGTCCCGGGAACTCCGTCTGCCTCGGTTGCGGCTCATGAGGTGGGCACCTTCTCCTTCCGGGCCGCTGGAGGCCGCTCGCCCGTCCCCCGTGCCGGACTTCCCGGCGGGGAGGCTTCCGGCGGGGCCCCGAGGGGCGGCGCCTGAAGCAAGGCAATTGCCGATACTATCATATGTCCCCGGGAGGTGGCAAGAAAAACACCAGATGTTGAGGGACAATTTGAAGGGAAGGTCGCAGGGGGCGGAGAGGCGCAGGGAGGCTACGTCGGACAGGCTGGAGTTTGAGCATGCGGCGGAAGGCGGAAGACAGCGCGGCGAGAGGGCGGGCGGCGCGTCCAAAAATTTCCCCCCCTCAAGGGTCAGACCGGAAGTCTTTCTCGAGGGGGGGCGATGAGGCGATTCAGGAAGCGTCGGGGCAACGATTACGCGCCGGGGCCGGGAAGCGGCAGTTCCGCAGCCGCTTCCCGGTCAGCCGGAACGAAGGACGGGGCCGCGCGCCGGGCCGCAGGCCATATGCGGGGGGGCAAGCAGAACCTGAGGCGGGGCGGCAGGTCAGGCGGGCTCAAGGCGCCGCGGGACAGGCCGCCCGCAAGGCGAGGGCCCGCCGGCTGCTCACCTTTTTTTCTTGACGACCCTGCGGGCGCGGCTTTTTGAGGGCGCGGCCTTGGCCTTGCCCGATTTCTTGGAGCCTCTGGAGTAGGCCTTCTTGCCGGACTTGGACTTGCCGGAGGAGGCCCTGGCCTTGGACTTGTATCTGCCCTTGGACTTGGACTTGGAGTAGCTCCGGGAAGAGGAAGAGGAGATCGGCTGGAGCCTGGGTAGCTCGCCGAGCTGCGCCAGGGCCACCTTCACGGCGCCGTTGGTGGCGGCCATCTTCTCTTCTTCGGATAGGGGCTCGGCGGCGGGATCCTCGTAGAGGCGCCTCGCGCCCACGAAGTAAGGCCCGTAGTCGGTCCCGAAGGCGGCCGTCTCGGTCACGGCGCTCAGGCGCGGGCTGGCCAGGAGGATGTTGCCGTTGCCGGAGTAGACGCCCAGGATGTAGCCGCCGCCGCTTTTGGGGACATCGGAATAGACCACCAGGTCGCCGGGACGGAGATCATCTTTGGAGACGGGCTTGCCTGCGGCCGCGAGCTCAGCCGCCGACTTGCCCCGGGGGAGCCTCACGCCTGACTGCGAGTAGACGTAGGACACGTAGCCCGAGTTGTCGAATCCCGACTGAGGGGAGGACTGGCCCGGTTTGTAGGGTCTTCCGGTCAGGCTGTAGGCGGAGATGAGCAGCTTGGCGGTGGCGCCGGAGCCGCGCTTGACGGACCGTGAGGAACCGGCCTCGCGGCGGGCGCCGGACGGGTTCTGGGCCGCCCTGACCCTGGAACGCGCCGCCGGCGCCGAGGCGCCTACCGTGACCAGGGACTCTCCGGCCAGCGAGGTCCACAGGGAGCCGCCGGACAGGCCGGCCACGGCACTGGCGTGGTCAATTAGCTGGGGCCCCTCGCCGTAGGAGGCTTCCTCCCCGTCCGTGAGGGAGGGGGCATAGCCGGTGATGTACGGATCTTCCAGGGATGCCCAGCGCTCGCGGGGCGCTGGCTGCGCCTCGGGGGCGACCAGGCTCGCGGGGCGGATTCGGCTCATGTCATCGTGGATCGAGACTGAGTCACGGGAAGGTCCGGCGCTCGAGAGCCGCTTGGCGAGAGGGGCAAGGTCCTCCCTGCCGGAGCACGAAGCGAGAATGAGGCTAAGGGGGGCGGCCGCAAGCAGGGCCGCGAAAAGGACCGCGTGGCCGGCAAAGGGGCGGGAGACCCTCTCTTTGTTGGCTGACATGAGCTTGGTGTCCTCCTGGGCGCGGCCGTGACATACCCGCGGCCGCGGGAGAGCCGCCGAGACGAGACGCTTCCCGTCACGGCGCCGTGTTCCTCCTTGTCGGAAAGCGGGCGCTCGCGCCCGCAAAAACCTGCGGCTCGCCGCAGGCGGGTCTCCCCCGCAGGAATCCGGCCGCAAAACGGCACGAAAGGGGCCACGCTGCCCATAGCGCGGCACCGGCTGCAGAACGGCGGATATTGAGGGAGACAGGATAGACTTTCACGGGAGGTCCGTTCAGGCAAGGAAAGCCATCGGACACGCCGGTAAAAGTGATGTGGAATTATCGGCTGCAAACGGAGGCAAAGTCAAGGGGAAAATGACCTACATTAACTAGCTGAAATCATTGGAATTGTGATGGAGCGGTACTGCTTTTCCTTCCGGGAGCCCAGGAAAACGCCTCAAAAGCGGCGGCGGGACCGCGTTTGGGGAAGTTAAAAAAAATTGCCCTAAGGGTTTGCGGCTTCCCGGAGTTTTCTTCATGTAATTGCCGTTGTTACGAGATTTGCGGAAAACGCTTGAGAAAATGCTTGAATTTCAAAGCAAACCGGCGAGCCAAGCCTGAAACCGCCAAGATAGGGGAATTTCCGGGCAGGTCTCCCTAAAGCCGTTGCGCGCGCGGGATTCCAGGTCATGCAAACGGCCCCAGGGCGCCTTGAGGAGCCTTGGGGTTCCCGCGAGGGGGGCTCCTGAGGCCCTGGGTTCCTGCGGGGGGGCCCTTGCTGGCCTGGGTTCCTGCGGGGGGCGTCTGAGGTCCTGGGTTCCCGCGGGGGGAACGCCTTGCGGCCCTGGAGCTCGAGCGAAGCCTGGATGCCCTCGGATGACCGTCGGCAACGGCGGCAATGGAGAGGCGGGCGGCTCGCTGAAGTTCCCCCGTCTGGCTGCGGCAAGCGTTAACCTGTCGCCGGCCGCAGGAAAGCCGCGGCGGGCCTCAGAACTCCGCGAACGGAGCCGCAGGCTTTTTTTAGGCTCTTCACAAGGATGCCTACCCAGGGGGAGGCATCCTTGTGAAGAGCCTTTTTTTAAGGGAGCGGGAAAGCCGTGCCGCAGGGCCTACTACTCTACGGCTTCCTCGGGGAAAACCTGCGCAGCCGAGACGCCGGGCGGCCTGAAGAGCCTCAGGGTCATGAGCCCAGCAGCTCTTCCGGGAGGGTCTCCCGCGCCTCGCACTCGACCGGTGAACCGTCGGGAGCCGCCGGCGCCGCGACCGAGAAGACGTGTGATTCCAGGACAAAGGTCCTGAAGGACCAAAGCGACCCCAAGGCGGGAAGCGCCGCGGCCTCCAGCGGCGCCACGGAAAAGGACTCGGGCGCCCGCAAAAGACCCAGGCCGGTCGCCTTCAGCAGGCTCTCCTTGCGGGTCCAGACGGAGAAGAAGAGTTCCGGGTCCGGTTCCCCGTCCCCCAGCAGGGCCCTTTCGCGGGCGGAGAAAACCCGGTTCGCCAGGAGGCGGGCCTTCACTTTCCTGTCCAGGGGCTCTATGTCCAGGCCGCAGGGTCCGGCGGCGCACAGGGCCAGCCCCGAGAATTTTCCCGAGTGGCTCAGGCTGAAGCTCGGCCCGGCGCGGGAGAGCTCCAGGCGGCCGAGGGGGCTTTCAGTCAGGTCGGAGTCTTCCCTTACGTCCAGGTGCCGGCGCAAAAGCAGCCCTGCGGCCAGGGATCTGAGCTGATCGGCGCGGTGACGGAAGCGGGCGGCTTTGGAGCGGCGGGCAGGAGTCGCAAGCCTCAGCGCCTCTTCCAGGCGGTCCTCCAGGGCCGCCGCCCTGGCGTAGAAAACCCTGACTTTCAATGGAGGGGCCCTGCGGGCGGCATTTCCCGCGAGGAAGGCCTCAGGCTCCCGGCAGCCGGCCGGCGGGGGGCACCTGAGCCGCGGGGGCGCGTCCTCGGAGCCCTCAATGGAGAGCCTTCAGGCGATTGTAGCGGCTCAGGAATTTCCGGATGTAAGGGTCGGGGCTCGCCAGGTGGTCCTCCACGCTCCCGCGGGCCTTGAGCTTGCCCTCGTGAATGATGACTATGTCCCGGGAGAAGCGCCTGGCCACGTCCAGGTCGGTGGTGGCCAGGAGCATGGCCGCGCCCAGGTCCGCCGAAAGCTCGTTGAGGAGCCGGATGATGGAGGCGGAGGTGAGGGGGTCCAGCCCTGCGGTGGGCTCGTCGAAGAGGGCGAGCTCCGGCTTCACGATGAGGGCCCGCGCGATGGCCGCCCGCTTGCGCATGCCTCCGGACAAGGACGAGGGGCCCTGCCCGGCCGCGCGGCCCAGGCCTACCCTGTCCAGCAGGGCGAGTATCGCGGAAGGCGAGGCGGTCTTCCCTCGCCCGCCCCGGCAGCTCTCGAGGGAGGCCAGCTCGAGGTTGCGCATGACGTCCAGGGAGTCGAACAGCGCCCCCGCCTGGAACTGCATGCCCACCCGGCGCCTGAGCCTCTCGCGTTCCTTGAGGTGGATGGCCCCCAGGTCCTTGCCGAACAGCTTGGCTTTCCCGGAGTCAGGCGGAATCAGGCCCACCATGACCTTGAAAAGCGAGCTCTTGCCGCAGGAGGATTCCCCTATTATGGAAATCTTGCTCCCTGGGGGGACCGCGAGCGAGAAGCCGTCCAGGACCGCCTTGCCGCCGAACGAGAGCTTCACGTCGGAAAGCTCGACCGCCGGCGCGCCGGGGGCGGGCCGGGAGTCCTTTGGCTGCCTGGGAGCTTTGGCCCCCTTGGAATCTTTGGCTTCCTGAACGCCTGTCGCCTGCCTGGCTTCCCCGGCGACTGCGGAAGTCGGGGGTTTCTTGTCGGGATCGGCCTGCATCGCGAGCCTTTCAGCGCGTAAAAAGGCTATTCGCCTTTGGTTAGCTCGTCCAGGAGCTTCTCGATGTCTGCCTGGCTCAGCCCGGCCGCGGAAGGGCCGACGAGGCCCGGGAAGCCGTCCTCGCCCGGTTCGGCCTTGCCGGGCTTGAGGGGCCTGGCTTTGGCTGAGCCCTGGCCTTTGGGGTCCTGTGACCCTGAGGCCTTGCCCCCGTCCTTGAAGGGCTTGCCCCCGTCCTTGAAGGGCTTGCCCCCGTCCTTGAAGGGCTTGCCCTCCTTGCCCTTGAATGCCTTGCCTCTGTCCTTGAAGGCCTTGCCCCCGTCCTTGAAGGCTTTGCCCCCGTCCTTGAAGGGCTTGTCCCCCTTGCCCTTGAAGGCCTTGCCCCCGTCCTTGTAGGGCTTGTCCCCCGTGCCCTTGAAGGCCTTGCCCCTGTCCTTGAAGGGCTTGTCCCCCGTGCCCTTGAAGGGCTTGTCTTCCTGGTCCTCGAAGGCTTCGCCCGCCTCGCTTCCGGAGGCCTTGCCCTTCGCCGCGCCTTTGCCCTTGAAGCCGCTTTCCCCGAAATCCCGGTCAGTGTCCCGGAAGGTCTTTCGCCTGGGGGCGTCATCGCCGGAAGAGGAACCTTTGCCCTGATATTCCCTGCCTTTGCCGCCGCTTTCCCCGTACCGGAAGCCTCCGGCGCGCCTGGGCAGGGTTCCGGGCTCTTCCGGGTTTTCGGCGCCGCCGGCCCCCTCCGGCTCCTGCCAGGCTGGGCGGCCCCTGCGGGGCGGCCCGTCCTGGGAGCGGCGCGGACCGGCAGGGCGGGCTTGGCCCGCGTAGGCGCGGGCGGGCGCGCCGGAGAAGCGGCCCCCTGCGCCCAGGGAGGACTTGAGGTCGCCCAAAAGGGAGTTCAGGGCGAGCAGGGCCTCCCGGACCTTGGCGATCCGCTGCCCGCACAGGTCGTGGAAGGAGGACTTCTCGAAGAGGCCGGTGGCTATGGCCCCGGAGGCCCGGGAGAACTCTCCCAGGCGGAGCCGCGCGGTGAGATCGCCCCGCTCCGCGAAGGCCGGGAAGGAGGCGAGGGACTCGGTCTCCCGCTGGAGTGACTCGGCGAGGTCCAGGACGCCCCCTGCCGACTCCGCGAGGACCTTCTCAGCCTCCTGCAGGCGCTCGACCGCCAGGGGGAGCTCCCGGTCCAGGGCGGCGTCAAGGGCGGCGCTCCAGGGCCCGCGCGGGGGGCCTCCGGAGGCGCCCGCGCCTCCGGGCTTTCTGGAGCCGGGGCCTTGGGCGCGGCCGGCGGGACCTTTGGCGGGCGCCTTGCGGCCGCTTCCAAAGGCGGGGGGACCCAGGGTGTCGGGGCGCCTGTAGTATACGGTCCCGAAGGGCGTCTCGGCCTTGCGGTAGGGATTGAGGCCCGGCTTTGGGGCGGGCCCGTAGCCGGGAGCGGGGGGGGCTGCCGGGGGACGGGCCGGGCGCCTCACGGTGTCGGTCATGGGATTTTCGCTTTCGGGCCCGGCGGGGGTTGCCGGGCGCGGGCAAAGGCTGCGAGGCGGGGGCAACGCCCCCCTGCGGCGGGATGTAGGCGCGGGGTACGGAGGCGGGCGGGCCCGCAGGCTTTCAGGAAAGGAGGATGTCGGCCTTGACCTTCGCCGCCGTTTTCTCGCCGGACAGGATGCGTAAAAGCTCCAGGGCGAACAGGGGGGCGGTCGAGGGGCCGCGGGAGGTAGTGAAGGGGCCGTCGGTCACCACCGGGTCCTTGACTATCGTGGCCCCGGCGAGCCTGTCCTCGAAGCCGGGGTAGCAGGCGGCCTTCCGGCCCTTGACCAGGCCCAGCTCGCCCAGGACCGAGGGGGCGGCGCAGATGGCGGCCACGCGCCTGCCCGCCTTGGCCGCGCGGTCCACCGCCTCCATGAAGGGCTTATGGTCAAGGTAGGCGACGGTGCCTCCGGGGATGACCAGCATGTCGTAAGAGGATGGGTCCACGTCCTTGAAGAGCCTGTCGGCCTTGATTTCTATTCCGTGGGAGCCTTTCACCTGGAGGCTGCGGTCGAGGGAGACCACGTCGGTCTCGATTTTGCCGCGGCGGAGGAGGTCGATCGTGGTGACGGCCTCGGTCTCCTCGAAGCCGCCGATGACGAAAAGGGCCGCTTTGGGCATCTTTTCCTCCTTGTCTGGCGGGGGTAAGCGGGCGCGGGGCCCGAAGCTGCGGTGACGCGGCATTATAGCCCCAAACCGCACCGCGATCATAGGCCGGGGCGCGGGGCCCCCTGAACAGGGCGGCGCGCGGCTTGGCGCCTCTCCGCCCGCTCCGGGCCTCGGGGCGGGTGCGCGCGCGGCCGGCTGGACTGGCCCCTGCGGGCGGCCTGCCAGAGTCCTTTTCCTCTGCCGGGATACGCAGGCCGGCCGGCCCGGAGGTCCGGTCCTTCCCGGAATTTGAGGCCGGCCCGGAGTCCCCGGCAAGCCGGGGCCTTCCAGGCAAGCCGGCGGGAGCTGGCCATGAATTCGCGGCCCGGCCTCCCGGCGGCTAAACGCGCGGGCGCAGGCGGCCGCGCGGGAGGCTTGCGGCCAAGGCCGCGGCCTTACGGCCGGCCTTTCCGGGGCAAGGTCTCCCTTGCCTGAGACAAGTCTCCCGCCTCCCGAGGCAGGCATTCCGGTGCCGGGGGGGCCTCGGAAAGAGGAAGGGCCGGCTCCGCCCGCTTCCCGGGCGAGCGGCCAGGCGGCGCCCGGAAAGACCGCGGAGACGGGCCTCGACCGGGCGCCGCCGGGCCCCCTGAACCGTCCGAGGGGGGAGCCGGGAGGCTGCGGCCGGAGGGCGGGCGGCAAGCATGGCAGGGGCGGCGGCGCGCGGGCGTCGCCGCGGGAACCCTTGCCGCGAAAGGCTTCTGCAGGGCCGAAGGGCCGCCGCCGCGGGAACCCTTGCCGCGAACGGCGTTTGCCGGGCCGGAGGGGCGGCGGAGGAGGCGATTTAGCGGACAGCCGCCGCCCGCAGGCTTTCGGGGGCTCCCGGCCTCGGCGGCAGGTTAAGCGGGTCGCGGCCGGAAACCCTGCGCGCGCCGCCCTGAAACCGCAGGGGTCATGGCCGGAAAACCCTCAGGCCCGCAGGCCGGGCCGCTCAGGCGGCGGGTTGCCGTGGCGCGGCAGGGCCAGCCGCGGGCCCCGGGCGGCGCGGCCGTCCAGGCCGGGACCCGGGCCGTCAAACGATGCGGGGCGGGGTCATCAGTGCGCGATCACCGGCGGGTTCTTCTTGTAGTAGTTCGCGTAGAACTCCTTGGTCTGGGCGATGATCACCCCGGAAAGGGCCAAAAGCCCGATCAGGTTGGGAATGGCCATGGCCCCGTTGAAGGTGTCGGAGATGTCCCAGGCCAGGTTGAGCTCCATGGTGGCGCCTATGAAGATGAAAATCGAGAAGATCAGGCGGTACACGAAGCTGGCCATGGGGCTTTCGGTAAGGTAGTACAGGCACCTCTCGCCGTAATAGGACCAGCCGAGTATCGTGGAATAGGCGAAGAACACCAGCGACACGCTGACCACCAGCGCGCCGACGGACGGCAGGAACTTCGCGAACGAGGAGGATGTCAAGGTCGACGCCTTCGCCGTCTCGGGGTCGAGGTACAGCCCGGCCATCACGAGGATTATCCCGTTGACGGAACAGACGATTATGGTGTCCAGGAAGGTGCCCGTCATGGAGACCAGGGCCTGGCGGCAGGGGTGATCCGTCTTGGCCGCGGCCGCGGCTATCGGCGCCGATCCCAGGCCGGCCTCGTTGGAGAAGACGCCGCGCGCCACCCCGTACCTGATCGTGGCGCCGAGCAGGCCGCCGAACCCGGCCTTGAGGGTGAAGGCCTCGACGAAGATGGTCTTGAGGGCCAGCGGGAACAGGCCGATGTTGGCCAGGATGATGATCAGGCCGACGAACACGTACAGGAGGGCCATGAACGGGACGATGACGGAGGAGGCCTTGGCGATCCGCCTGACGCCTCCCAGCACGACCGCGGCGGTCAGGACGGTCAGGACGAGTCCCGTCGCGAACGGAGGCACGTTAAAGGTGCCGAAGATGTTGTTCGCGACCGAGTTGCTCTGAGTCATGTTGCCGATGCCGAAGGACGCCGCCACGCCGAACACCGCGAAAAGGACCGCCAGCCATTTCAGGTTCATGCCCTTCTCGATGTAGTACATCGGACCGCCCGCCATGTTGCCGGACTTGTCGATCACCCTGTACCTGATGGCCAGTACCGCCTCCCCGTATTTCGTGGCCATGCCGAAAATCGCCGTGACCCACATCCAGAAGACGGCCCCCGGCCCGCCGGCGACGACCGCCGTCGCCACCCCTACGATGTTTCCCGTGCCGATGGTGGCGGCGAGGGCCGTCATGAGCGAGCCGAAATGGCTGATGTCCCCCAGGGCCGTGTCTTTCTTGAACGGGTTCAGGGCGAGCTTCAGGGCGTATGCGAGGGAGGAGAACTGGAGGAACCTGAGCCTGATGGACAGGAACACTCCCGTGCCGACCAGGAAAAACAGCATCCACGGTCCCCAGACGAAAGAGTTGACTTGCCCGACGAACTTTGCGAAGGCTTCCATGCTAGATCACCTTACATGAGTCTGGATTCTTCCCGGGGCGGAACGGCGGCTAGGCCGCCCCGGGCTTCGCCGGCGGCGCCGCCGACGAGCGGTTCGGGCCCTCGCGGGGCAGGCCTTCGGCCGGAGCTTCCCGGAAGGCCTGTGAGCGGGGAGGGGCGGTCCGGCGCCTGGCGCGGACGTCGCCGGCGCCGGCGCCGGCTTCTGCCGGCCGCGGCCAGGGCCCGCGCAGGGCTTTCGGAACGCAGAGGGGGCCTGGCCCCGGCGGCAGGCCGCGGGGGCCTTGGATCTTCCGGCGGCAGAGGAGTCTTCTTCTTTGCCTGGCCGCGGGCCGTAGGCGGACTTGCGGAGCGCCGGAGCAGTCCGGGCCGGCGTTCCGGGCCGGCGCGGTCTCGGCTTTCCGCGGAGGGAGAGCGATGATATTGGATTGGCCGCGGGGCGGCAACGGCCGCGGCAGGCTGCTGCGGGCTTCGCGGTCCTCTCTGGCAAGGCCGGGTTGCGGCGGAAAATAGAGGCGCGGCAGTTTTCGGCCAGGGCCGAAACCGCAGGTGATAGTAGGCGATTTAAGCCCGCCGGTCAACAGGAAAAGGCCTTCCGGACGGCAGGCCGGAGCCGGCTCCTGGCGCACCGGGAGGCGGCCGCGGCGCTTCGATTCCCGCTTTGCCGCAGGTTCTGCCGGGCGCAAGGCCGCCGTGGAGCGTAATCCTTCGGGCCCTCGCCGGCCTTTGGCCGTCGCGGGCCGTGTCAGCTTCCTGCCTGTGCGCCAGAGGCCTGCCTGAGCCTCAACCCGCCGGGAGGCCGCTTGCCCTTTGCCGTCATACGGCGCGGCCGGCCGGCGGCAGCGAAAAGTCCCCGCGGCAAGCCGGGAGGCGGGCGGGATGAAATTCCGCATGTTCGCCGCGCAACGGAAATTTTCCTTCCCGCCGATCAGGAAGGCTGCCGGCGCCCGGCTCTCAGGCGCGGAGGGCTGGGGTTTTCCTCAATGCGGCAAGGCGGCGCGCATTTCCCGGACGGCGAGGCGGCGCTTTCAACAGGCGCCGCGGCCGCCGTCTTCCGCGGCGCAGCCGGGACTTGCCCTAGGGCGCCAGCCTTGCAGGCGCGGCGCAGGGCTCGGGGAACTTTCCGGCTTGCTTCCGGCTTGCTTCCGGCTTGCTGGCGCCTCAGGCGTTTCCGCCTCCGCCGCAGGCGGCGGCATGTGCCGATGCCTGCGGAGCCTGCCGGAAAACTTCCGGGATGAGATCCGCCTTAGGCGCGGCCGGGGAGGCTCTACCGCTGCGGCGACGCAGTCATTCCGCCGGCAGGCGCCTGCCCGCGCCGCTTCGGGCAAGGCTCGCGGAGCGCCGGAGGCCGGCCGCCGAACGGTTCCTTCGGGTGGGGAGTTCCCGCGGTCCCCCTGTCCCTAAGGCGCGCCCCCGGCGCGGATATCCCGGCACGCGCCGCCTGCGCCGCCTGATCGCTGAGGCTTGACTTTGTCCGCTTCCAAAGGCGGGGCGGGGGCGGATTTTTTTCAGGAAACGTTCGGGAAGCGTCGCGGAGCCGCAGGCGGCCTTGCCGCGATCGACTCCGGCGCCGTTCCCGGGAAGGTTTTGCCCTTGTCGAGGAGAAGAAAGGCCGGTTGCCGGTATCGGCGGCGCCTTCGGCATCGGCGAGTTTCACGGCGGAGGCCGCAGACCATGGGGCGCGGCCGGAGTTCTGGGCGGAGCTGAAAAAAACCGCGGCGGGTCCCGGCGCCCCTGCGGCCTCAACGTCTGGAGGCATCCGGGCATCGTAAGCGGCTCGGGATCCTGGCGGCTCCGCGGCAAGGACCGGGCGGCGGGAGAGCGGACGGCCCCCCCGTCTTGGACAGCGGGCCGCCGGCGTACGGGGAAGGCTCGGGGCAGGCAAGCCCTCCGGAGCAAGGCCGCCGGCCTTCCCGGCCTAGAGCCGCCTGCCGGGCTTGGTCAGCACGACTTCTATTCCCGGGGCGCCCCCGTCAAAGCTCACCTCGACTATCTCGCCGGCATCGGTCCTGATGACGAACGGCGCGTAGTCGGCCTGGATGGGCATCTCGCGGTGCCCGCGGTCCACCAGGGCCAGAAGCTCTATGCAGGCGGGCCTGCCGAATTCCGACAGGGCGTCCAGGGCCGCGCGCACCGTGCGCCCGGTGAAGAGCACGTCGTCTACCAGAAGAACGCGCCTCCCCTCCAGGCTGAAGCCTATCTCAGTCGGGCCCACTTTGGGGAAGGCCCTGGCCGTGGTCCAGTCGTCCCGGTAGAGGTTGATGTCCACCACCCCGGAGTTCAGGGTCCTGCCGAGGGTCGTGGAGAAGATCTCCGAGAGGCGGTCCATCACCTTGACGCCGCCGCGGCGGATGCCCACCAGGGCGGGCAGGGAGTCGCGGCGCCTGAGGACGTCGGATGCGGCCTTGGCCAGGGCCCGGTCCACTTCCTCTGGGCCGTAGAGCACGGTGCGTTCAGGCATGTTCGACATGTTCGCCTCCGTCGGCGCTTGGCCGTTTTGAGGCCGCGCGGAGGCGCCCCAGGGCGAAGAGCGCCCCGTTGGGGACGCCGGGCAGTGTGCGTGAGCCGTAGCAGAGGGCCTGGGCGTCCACGGTCATCTCCGGCCACGGCCCGAACACCGCCCCGAAGGCCAGCAGCAGCGACAGGCCAGTGGGGGTGACTGTCTCCCCCTCCGATTCGATGCCGCGGACCGGCACCCCCTTCAGGAGCCTCAGGACGGCCGGCGCTGGGGAGGGCAGGAGGCCGTGGGCGCACTTTATGGTCCCGTCGCAGAGGGGCAGCGGCCCGGAAACGAAGAGGTCGGGCCCGATGAGATCGAAGAGCAGGGAGCTCAGCCCCGCGTCCAAAATGCTGTCCAGGGCCCCCACCTCATGGAAGGTGACCTCGGAAGGGGCTACCCCGTGGACGCCCGCCTCGGCTTCCGCGAGGAGCCGGAAGCTTTCCAGGGCCAGGGCGCGGGCGCCGGGGGTAAGGGAGGATTTTCCGAAGATCTCCCGGATGTCCTCCAGGTTCCTGTGGCGGCTCTCCCGCGGAAGGGAGATCTCCAGACCCCAGCCCGAGACGGCCCCGCAGGAGCGCCCGATGAGCCTGACCCGGCCCCGGAGCTCCGGGATGCCCAGGGCCCCCACGGCCTCTTCCAGTTCCTTCTGCCCGAAGCCCGCCATGCGGCACAGTCCGGCCGCCAGGATATCCCCCGACACGCCGGAATTCGGCCTGAGCACCAGGGCCTTCTCGGGGCCGTGGGAGTACCGCCTGGCCGGGAGCCGGGGCGGCAACGCGCTGCCGGAGCCCGGCTTCAGGCCGCCGCCGTCGTGGCCATGCCCGTGACCGTGGCCATGCCCGTGCTCGTGCCCGTGCTCGTGAGCGTGGCCATGCCCTTGCTCGTGCCCGTGTCCGTGTCCGCAGGCGAGATCATGAACACGGACATGGGCGCGGCTGAGGGAGAGCGTGCGGCGGTCGGGCCGCTTGACGGCTCCGGCATGGCCGTCGGGCCGCCCGCCTCTTACGTGGCGGGCGGCGGAGCAGCCCTCGCCTTGGGAGGCTGCGGGGCGGGCTCTCAGCCCTGCCTGCGGCCACGGGCGCTCCCGGACTCGTCCTGAAGCCTGGGGGCCGTGTCCGGGCTGGCCGCCGGCGGGTCTGTTGAAGGCTGGTTCGGTCATTGGGCTCCTGGGCTGGCCTTCCTTGAGGACTTGAAATGTTTGAGGCCTTTGAGGCCTTGCTTGCCTGAGGCCGTTTTAAGCCTGCGGACGGGAGGGAAATTCCGCCTGCGCCGTTTAGGGATACCCTGGCAGTCATGTCCGGCTTGCGGCCGGCTTGGTCTCCCCGAAGATCTGATCATCGGGAGAGGCGCAGGGTCGCCGAACGGCGAAGGGGCGGATCAATGCCAAGAAGGTCGGCCTGGCGGCCGGGGTTACGGAAGGGGCGAGGCGGAAGAGGTCCCCGGCGTCTCAGGGAGGAAAAAGGCGGTCGCGGAGCCTGCCGTAAGAGACGGGCCGGGCCTCGGCGGCGCGCGGGGCAAAGCGCCCGGGGCCGGGCCCGGCGGGGCTCCGTGCAATTCGCGGAAGGGCCGGCGCCTGAGGCGACTTTCCGGAAGGGACGGTGCTTCAGGCGTCTTTTCGGAAGGGCGGAAGGCGCGGGAAAAAGGGGAATAAAGCCGCTACCCCTGAAGGCAAGCGAAAGACGGGCCCCGGCCCCCAAGGGAAACGGGGGCGCCTCCCTTCAGGAGGAACGAACGGCGCGCCCTGAAGGGAAATGAAGGCAACCGCCCCCCGCGAGGCCGAAAAAGGCCCGTTTTTGTGGCGGAGACCCTGCCGGACAGGATGACCAGGGGCCCCGGAAGGGGAGCCGGGGGGCAGTCAGCCTTCCGCGGCCCCGCTCTCGTCGGCTGATTCGGTGATTTCCACCTGACCTACTTTGCGGTCGTCCGCTGCCCGGATGCGGAAGCGGTGGTCACCGAAGGGTATCTCCTCGTCAGTGAGCGGCACGCGGCCCAGCTGGTGGGTGAGGAACCCCCCGAGGGTCTCGTAGTTGCCTTCGGGGATGTCCAGGGAAAGCCGGCCGTTGAGGTCCGAGATGCTGGCCTGGCCGGTCGCGAGGAAGACCCCGGGGGAGAGTTCCTTGATGTCCTCCACCTCCTCGGTGTCGTACTCGTCGTGGATGTCCCCCACTATCTCCTCGATGATGTCCTCCATGGTGACGAGGCCTGCGGTGCCGCCGTACTCGTCCAGGACCACCGCGAGATGGCTCTTGCGGAGCCGGAGCTCGCTGAGGAGGTCTCCGATCTTCTTGGTGCCGTGGACCAGGATGACGGGCCTCACTATCTCCGTCGGGAGAGGGGCCGACAGGTCGCTGGACCAGTAGGCCAAAAGGTCCTTGACCACCACCATGCCCACGATGTGGTCAAGGTCGCCCTCGTAGACCGGGAGACGCGAGTATCCCTCCTCAAGGGCGACGGCGATGATGTCCCCGATGGTGGAGCGGCTCTCGACTCCGCAGACGTCGATGCGCGGGGTCATTATCTTGCGGGCGACCGTGTCGTCGAACTCGAAGATGCTGTGGATCATGTCGCCGGAGCGTTTGGTGAGGGCGCCGTTGTCCAGTAGCCCGGAGATCTCCTCTTCGATCTCGGTCGGGGAAAGGGAATTCCTGCGGAAGGGCTTCAGCAGAAGGGCAAGAATCCCCTTTTTAGATGGTGTGCCTTCTTCCAAGTGGGACAGCTCCTTTGTGACTGGGTGGAGGAACGGCCCGGGCCGCCGGGAGGGGGCGCGGCGGCCGCCGGGGGCGGGGCCGCCGCCGGAGCGGGAGGCGGCCTGACGGGGGCTCGCCTCGCCCTGCGTTGAAAGGCGGCGGCGGCCCAGGCGGCCTCCCCCCGCCTGGGGGGGGCCTGAAGAGTCGCAAAGGCAATGCCGGGGACAGGCATTCGGGCGTTCAGCGGGTCTCTGGGGCCGGGGGAAAGCCCTCTGGCGGCAGGGAAGCCTTCCCCGCGGCCAGCCGGGGAGGCCCTCCCGGCCAGCGTTGCCTAAAGCCTCTGGAGGATAGCCCCGCTTCAGGGGTGGCCGTCCGGGTTGCCGGAAACGGCAAGGCCCGCTCAGCCCTGTCCGGGGGCGGACAGGGGCCCCGCGCCCCGGCCCGGCGGCCGGGGGCATCTTGCCGGTCCCTGTGCCGGGGATTGTACCACATGCCGGGCGGGATTCGCATTAAATAAGCGGAAGGGCGGAAGGCAAAGGCGAGGCCCTGCGGCTGAGGCGAGTCCGCGGCTTTGCCCGGCGCGCCGCCCGGCGAACCCGCCGGGAACGGCAGGCAAACTGCCAAAAAATCCACGAAGCTTGCCGGGGCGTGCCCGGCGGAGGAAGGGCCGGAGCCTGATTGTCCTGCGGGGACGGGCCGGAAGCCGCAGCTGCGGCGCGGCCGGGAGCCGTTTTCCGCCTGCCGTTCAAGACGGCGCGGGAAGGGGCGGGGCAGAGGCGCCGTCACGGGGCGCGCGGCCGGAGACGCGGGCAAAGCGGGCTCGCCTCCGGGCGGGAAGCCTGGCCAGGCTGCGCGCCCGGAGGCGAGGGAGAGGGAGGGCCTGGCGCTCCTCGCCGGCGGCGGCTCCCGCCAAGGGCGGAGGGCTACAGGTCGTCCTCGGCGGGCAGCGTGGTCTGGCCGGGGCCGCGCTGGGCGGTCGGGTAAGGGTCGCCCTGGTAGTCCATGGGATCAATGCCGAAAGCGCGGCATTTGAGGATGAACTCCTCGGGCGAGAGCTCCAGGACCGAGCTCGCGGTCTCCACGTTGCCCTGGTGGCAGGAGAGGGCCTTGGAGAGGTAGACGCCCTCGGCCTCGGCCTGGAGGGAGTCCGGGGCCACCTCCCTCATCTTGAAGACTTCGGGGGCGAGCCTCAGGTGCACCGGGAGGTTGTCCATCACGATGTGCCCGCTCTGGGAGAAGTGGGCGAGGATGGCTGCCTCTGCCTTGAGTTCCGACAGGTTCCCCGGCCAGGGGTAGGCCCGGAGGCACTCCATGGCGGAGGGGTCGATTCCCTTGAACTGGATGCCCAGCTGGCGGGCGGCCCGCGCCACGTACTCGTTGGCCAGGTACTCGATGTCGTAGCGCATCTCGCGCAGGGGGGGGATGGCGAGGTTTATCTTGGTCAGGCGCGCGTAGAGGTCCTCGCGGAAGAGGCCGCTCTCGACCCGCTCCAGGAGGTTGGCGGAAGACGAGCTGATGAAGCGCACGGCCACGTTGCGGGCGTGGCGCGAGCCTATGGGGTAGATCAGCCCCTCCTCGAGCGCCATGAGCACGCTCCTCTGGGCGTTCATGGAGAGGTACTCGATGTGCCTGAGGAAGATCGATCCGTTGTCGGCCAGGCTCATGAGGCCGGTCTGGTTGTCATCCGCGCCCGATTCCTGGCCGAAGAGGATGCGGTCCATCTGGGCGGGGGGGAGCTCCGAGAGGGTGACCTTGATGAAGCGGCCGTTCTTCTGGGCGCTCTGGAGGTGGATGTGCTTGGCCAGGCTCGACTTGTCGGTGCCGGGCTCCCCGCTGAGGAAGATGGGCTCGTGGTTCTGGGCGACATGGGAGGCGGTGGAGTAGACGATGCGGACCTTGAGGTCCCGCGAGGCGATGTCCGCCGAGGGCTCGGGCGGGCCTTCCTGGATCTGGCGGGCGTTCTCGCGGTCCGCCGAGGCCAGGAGGTTCTCCAGGAAGGGGCTCGCCAGCTGGCCCAGGGCGGCCAGGAAGTTCAGGTCCTGCTCGTTGGCGTCGCGGTTCTGGTTCTCCACGTACAGGAGCCCCAGGGTGGAGGAGTTCCGGGAGTAGAGGGGCGCCATGATGCAGGGCTGGTCCACCTGGAGCACGTGGCGGGTCCCCGCGTTGAAGTCGAGCTCGGTCACTATCCTTGGCCACAGGAGGGCCTCGCCCAGGGTCGTCACCCTGTGGTACGGCACCTGGCTTATGAGGAGGCGCTTGCCCTCAGGGTAGGACACGAGGGAGATCTGCCTGAGGCCCGTCACTGAGCCCGGCCAAAGGATAGACACGGAGGTCGCGCCCAGGTGCTCGGACAGGAAGCCCACGAAGGTGGGAACGACTTCCCCTTCAGGGACGGTGCACAGCAGGTGGTTGAGCGCCGTCAGCAGGGACGCCTGCTCGGCGGTGACGGAGGAGGCGCTCTCCGCGGCGGGCCGGCTGATCGTGTTCTGCTGGGACTCGGTGACGGAGTTGAGGATCAATGCCGCGGGGGCCGGGCCGGTCACCACGTCCAGGAGAGGGTCGAAGATGAAGATCTCCTGGCCGATCTTCACGCAGTCGAAGGGCTTGAGCTTCGTCTGGACGGCGACGGGGGCATCGTTGAGGAGTGTCCCGTTGGTGCTCTCCAGGTCGGCTATGAAGTAGTTGTCGCCTATCTTCGAGATCTCGGCGTGGCGGCGGGAGGCGCTCCTGTCGAAAAGGATAAGGTCGCAGTCCGAGGATCGCCCCAGGACAGCCTTGTCGTGCAGGGCGAAGCGGAACCCAAGCCGGTCCTCCCGGAAGGCTACAAGCTCGGCCATCGTGTTACCTTATGAGTAGTGTAGGGGCAAGCGTTTCAGAGGGCGGAGGGGATTCCGCGCGGGTCCTGCGCCAAGGCGGCAGGCCCTGCCCGGACTGCCCGTTCGATCATGCCAGAAAACGTTATCGGAGTCAAATTGCGGCCGGATTCCGGAGCGAAGGCGCGCCGCGCCCCGGGGTCTTGCCGTAGCCTCCGCGGAAAGGTCAGGAGAGGGGCGCCGGGCGGGGAGTCGCGGCCAGGTCCGGCCGGTCGGGAGGCCGAGAGCAAGCGGTCACGTCGCCCGGCCTGTCGGGCCGGTTACGGCCCGAGTCAGGAGTCAGGCATGCCGCAGGGGTTGCGGGTTTGCGGATACGTTACATTGATAAATTATAAAATGAATTTATAGTTATATTGAAAATTACTTTATTTTAAAATTTGGCGCACGCCGGCCGCTGACGTTTTCATTGCGCCGGCCTTCCAAAGCAAAACGGCAGCGGGGCTTTCCGCCGCGAAAGGAGGCCAGGCCCTCCCGGGAGGAAAACGGCGCTTTGGGGCGGGCCGCATCTGGAGCGGGCGGCGGCGCGCCATGACGTTTTCCCGGAGAAGGCCCTGGGCCTCCCCAGGGAAGTCCGCGAGCCTGCTTGTGACAAGGAAGGCAAGCGGTCACGCCGCGGACGGGGGGGCCATGCACCGGCTCCGGAGAGGGCGGGACCGGCAAAGCCGCGTCGGGTCTCTGACAATGCCGCACGTCCGGTATGTTCCCCCTTGGCGCCTCCGGGCCGCGCTCCGGTTTCCGCATGAGCGTTGCGGCGGCATCGCTGCAAGGCCGGGTACCGGCAGACGAAGCCAGGCCGCCGGACTCGTGATGCGCTTAACGGCGGGTCCCCGCGGCCGGCTGAGGAGCCGGCCGGCTTCCTTCAGCCTGAGCCCGCCGCGGCCCGGCTTGCGAAAGAGCGCCGAGGCCTCGCGGGCCTGGCCGCCGCGGCTGGGCAAGCGAAAGGGAGCCGAGGCCCGCCGAGGCTCCTCAGGAGAAGCCTCCAGGGCGTCGCGGGCGAAGAGTTCCGGGCCTCCCGAGGCGGGCGATCTCTTTTAGGCCGTCTTGCGGCATTGCGGGTTTCGCCAGCCAGGGCGCGAAAGGGCGGGCCGGGCGGCGAATTTTCAGGACATCTCAGTCTTCTTTCCCGGCGGGCGGGCGTCGGCGCGGCGCATCCGGAAAAGCCAGCGGCGGCGAAGAGCGGATCCCCGGCTTGACGGGACTCCGGCCGCCTGGACGGCCAGGCCGCGGCCGGGTCCCGCCGCGCTGAGCCTGCCGGTCTAAGTGACGTCCGGCGAAGGGAGCCGCCGGCTGCAAGACCTCCGAACGCAGGATCGGCGGCTTGAAAAGAGCGCGGGAAAAAACCCTTAAGGCGGAGACGGGAACGGCTCAGGCGCTGAACGGCGGCATGGCTCACATGAGCCTTAGGCTCCTGCGCGAGGCGCGGGTTTCCGCGCCGCCGCTCACGGATAACGGCAGGGGCGCCATCCGCGCGGCCCAGCCGCATCTTCGCGGCCGGCCGGAGAGCGTGAATTTTCCTTTGGAGCGGCTTGCCCCAAAACCGGGCCCTCTGACTTCATGTCCGCCGGCGGCATGAAAACCGGAGACATGCCTGATTCCCGGAAGCAGGTCAGAGGCGCGCTTGACGACGGATTATCGCGCCGGCAGCTGATGGCGTCTCGTCTCGCAAGTCAAACGTTTATTTATTCATCCAAATGCTTCACCCGTGATATCGTATCATTTCCAGTACAGGCATAATCCGGCGTTATACATCTTGAATAAGTCACGAACATGTCGTTTTGCTAATTGTCATTATGAAAGTTCGGAAGTATCCGCGGTTCATGCTATCCTGTCCCGCAACGACATGACGGCCGGCCGCCGCGTTTTCTCAAGCTTGCCCTTGTCCCCGAACGTGCGAGATCCTGGAAGCGGCTTGGAGTCGACGTTACAGGCAAAATCCTCTCCGCCGCGGCTCAGGGGAAGGCGACAATAGCCGTCGCCCGGCGGCCTGGCCCGTCACGGAGCGAGGCTCGGAGGCCGCGGCGGAGGGTTTCCGCAAGAGGGGCGGCCGCTTTGGCGTGTCACGGGCAGCGAGGCGGGGTTACCGGGGAGGGGCGCCGCGGATAAGGGCTCCTGCGGGCGGGTTCAGCCGGATCTTCCGGAAACTTTACGCGAACCGCGCTGAAATTTCCTGATGCGGCCTTGGCCGCCTGCCGCGGGAGGAGACGGCCGTAGCGGCGGCCGTCAGAAACCAGCCGGGTTTCTCTCAGGCGGCGGACAGCCTCAGGGCCTTGCGGCGGGTTTGTTTTTTGACATCCGGCATTTTCCCCGAAACATGGTACAATAGTCCGGAGACAATCGGAAAAGGCCAGCAGTTCAGGCCGGCGGCCATTCGCCCGGGCCGTCCCGGATTCCCCGCAGGCGCACGGGGCGTTATCGCGCATCTCCGCCTCGCCTGCGGCGCGAGGGGGAAGCGGGAGGAAATTACGCCATATTTTCAGTCCAGCCGCGCGTGAGCGGCTCCCCGAGCCTCGCCTGAGCCGTGCCCCGCACGTCAGCCCCGGCGGCGGGTCCCCTGCCGCCATGCAGCCTCCGGGAGCGCCGAGTTCCCGTCGCGCAAAGCAAAGGTTTTCCGATGGAGGAAGCGGGATACCCCCTGACCGCCGGGGGCGGCATGATAGCTTTAA
>JAITRL010000326.1 GCA_031288415.1 Deltaproteobacteria bacterium
CGCCTGACCTCGCCCGCGAGCCCCACTTCCCCCAGTATCGCCACGTCAGGGGGGACCGGCTCCTCGAACCAGCTCGAGACGATGGCGGCGGAGATGGCCAGATCCGCCGCAGGCTCGGAAATCCGGGCCCCTCCCGCGACGTTGACGAAAATGTCCCTGTCGTAGAGCTTGAGGCGCACCTTCTTCTCCAGGACGGCCGCCAGGAGGCTTACCCGCGCGGGGTCCGCGCCCAGGGTCTGCCTCCGGGGCACGGGCAGGGGGCTGTGGCTCACCAGGGCCTGGATCTCCAAGAGAAGCGGCCTTCTGCCCTCAAGGACAGGGCACACGGAGGAGCCCGCCGCCCCCGCGAGCCTCTCGGCCAGGAACAGCTCCGAAGGGCTCCTGACCTCGCCCAGGCCCCGGCCGCCCATCTCGAAGACCCCCACCTCGTTTACCGCCCCGAACCTGTTCTTGAAGGACCTTAGAATCCTGACCGGCCTGTCCTTCTCCCCCTCGAGGTAAAGGACCGTGTCCACCATGTGCTCCAGAAGCTTCGGGCCGGCGATGTTCCCCTCCTTGGTGATGTGCCCCACGAGCCACAGGGGCATGCCTTTCTCCTTGGCCAGGGACGTCAGCGCCCCCGCGCACTCCCTGATCTGCGCCGGGCTCCCGGAAGCCGCCCCCAGCTCCGGGATCCGCATGGCCTGGACCGAGTCGACGATGAGCAGGGTCCAGCCGGCGCCCGGCGCCCCGAGGACCTCCAGCGCCTTGGGGATTTCGGTCTCGGCCAGCAGGTAGATGCCGTCTAAGCCCAGCCCCAGGCGCTCGGCGCGCAGCCTGACCTGGGCCGGGGACTCCTCCCCTGTCACGTAGAGGGGCCTGCCCCCGAGGGCGGCCGCCCCGCAGGCCACCTGGAGCAGGAGCGTGCTTTTTCCCACCCCCGGCTCGCCCGAGAGCAGGATGACCGCCCCCGGCACCAGGCCGCCGCCCAGCACCCGGTCGAGCTCCCCCATGCCTGTCGGGATCCTGGCCGTCTCCCCGGCCGGGACCTCGCTGAGGCGCAGGGCGGTTTTGGCCTTGGGGGAGGTCCTGGCGGAAGCGGCCGGCGCCTCTTCCATGGCGTCAAAGGAGTTCCAGGCCTGGCACTCCGGGCAACGGCCCAGGGACACGGGTGACTGCCAGCCGCATTCGCGGCAGACGTAGCGGATTTTGGCTTTGGCCATGTGAAGATGCCCTGGGGGGCCTGAAAGCCCCGCGAAAGTCCTGACGAGGGGGAACGTGAGGACTTAGGGAAAATTCCCTGGAAGAGGCCGGAAGCGGCAGGGGAGCGGCAGGGAAACCCGGCTGATCGGAAACAGGCGGGCAAGCGGCGGGGAAGAGTCCGGGTCCGGGCCGCCGGGCGCCCAGCCGCAAAGGCGGGCGGGAGTCCCTGAAAGGCAAGGCCGCAGGATATTGGACAAGAGGCAAGGGATCATACCAAATTTTTGCCTTCTCAACCAAAAACCTGTACTATGCTAACGTATGTTCAGTCTAAAATACGGCGGCATAAAAAAACCTTGGGAACAGCTTGGCTGTTGCCGGGCAGATGACGGGCAGGCGCGGCGTGGCGTTGCGGCCGGGCCAGAGGGGAGGCCGGGCGGCGCCCGGACGCCGGAAGGCCGTCCCTGATTCAGCGAGGGCTCCTGTCCGGTCGGGGCGCCGCCGGCGCGGAGGCGCGGCCGCAGGCTGAGAAGTTCGGCAATGAGTGCGGGCGGCAGCCTTGTCGCCGCCTCTGTGCTCCGGGACATGCGTGGCGTAAGGTCGGCAGGATTTTTGCTAGAGAGTCAGGGCTGGGAAAAACGGACCGCCCATCGGCCGGCCGGCGCCGCTTTCAGGGGTGCCTCAAGTACTTGCGGCAAGCCGGGACGGTTGATTACTGGAAAAATGTCCGGTAGCCCAGGTCTTTTGACTGGGTGAGTCTTAACTTATAATATAGTCATTTATCAAATAAAATTATTTATATCGTATTATTTTCCAACCCACGATAATGTTATTTTGCTACAAAGGTGTGTTGAATTATCCACCCCCCTCTGCTATTATTACTGTCGACAGGACCGCCGCGCCCTGTTCCCGGTCCCTTCTCGCCGCATCCGGCCAGGGCCGACTTTGACGGGAGACGCGAGAGGCCTTCCTCTTCAGACCTCCTTCCCCCAAAACCTTGCGCCGCGGCTATGTCGGCGCGGCGGCCCGCCTGGCCTCCGCGTCTCAGGCCTCTCTTTCCGGCGGATCCTCGGCTTCCGCGTCTCAGGCCCCGCTTTTCCGTTGGCCCCGCGTTCCGGCGTTCCTGAGGCAAGTTCCGGAAAAATTTAAGTTTTCAGCGGCCTTTCCGTTAAAATACTTAGACGAAAGGCTCCTCGCCTGCAGCCTTAGGCTGCGGGCGCCTCACGTTGCCTTCCCGGAAGTCGCAGGCGCCCCCCGTTCCCCCTCTTTCCCGCCCAGGCTATCCAGGGCGCGCCCGGCAAGCTCCCTTCCCTCCCGCCCGGAAAATCCCTTCTGCCTTGACCGGCCGCCCGGGACGCGGCCGGCCCCTCCCCTCCGGCGCCGCAGCCTGCACGCCAGCCCAGCGCGGCCCCAAGCCCGCCGTTCCTGACGGAAAAAAAGTCCCTCCTGGAGGTTCACCATATGGCGGAGGTCACACGGCGGCGTTCCACCTTGTCCGGAACGGTCAAGGACCAGAACGCCGAAAACTACAAGCTGATCCTTGGAGAGTACCTTCTCAAGGCCGGCCACATCACCCGCGGCCAGCTTGAGGAGGCCACCAAGTGGGTCCGCCAGCACCCCAAGGACTTCCTGTCGCGCTTCCTCCTGCGCAAGGGGTACGTCGAGGCCAACACCATACCCAGCGTGCTCTCCCGCCAGTACAGCTATCCCATGGTCAACCTGACCGACCGGGAGATAGGCGCGGAGGTCATCGCCCTCGTCCCCTACGAGTCCGCCAAGCGGTTCATGGTCATCCCCTACCAGGTCAAGGACAGCAAGGTGATGATGGCCATGCTCGAGCCCACCAACAACAAGGCGGTGGAGGAGCTCACGGCCCTCACCAAGCTTCAGGTGGTGCCGGTGGTGGTGAACGAGCGGGATCTCGTGACCGCCTACAAGGTGCATTACAAGATTTCCGACGAGGAGGAGGCGAGCTTCTTCGCCCCCCTGGACCCCAACTCCGTGGTGGAGGATGCGGGCCCGGTCACGGTGGACAACCTGGGAGCCCTCATCTCCGACGCCCTTGACGATTTCGCCTTCGGCGAGAGCAAGGTCAAGGAGGAGGAGCAGACCGACACCTACTCGGCCGAGAACAGCGCCATCATCAACCTGGCCAACCAGATCCTCATCCAGGCCGTGCAGAACGGGGTCTCCGACATCCACATCGAGCCCTTCGAGAAGCAGTTTTACGTGCGCTACCGCATGGACGGCTCGCTCTACAAGCACACGAGGCTTCCGCTCGAGATCCGCAACGCGCTCATCGCGCGCCTTAAGATCATGTCCAGCCTGGACATCACCGAGCGCCGGGTCCCCCAGGACGGCCGCATCAAGCTGCGCATCGGCAAGAACAAGGAGATCGACTTCCGCGTCTCCTCGCTTCCCACGCTCTTCGGGGAGTCCGTGGTCCTCCGTATCCTGGACAAGTCCGGCCTGAACGTCGACATGACCAAGCTGGGATTCACCCAGAAGAACCTCGACCAGTTCATGGGCGCGGCCTACCGGCCCAACGGCCTCCTGCTCGTCACCGGCCCCACCGGCTCCGGGAAGACCGTCACCCTCTACTCGACCCTGAACCTGCGCAACACCGAGGACGTGAAGATCCTCACCGCCGAGGACCCGGTCGAGTTCAACTTCCCGGGCGTGAACCAGGTCAACGTGGTCAAGGAGGTCGGGATGACCTTCGCGAAGGCCCTCAAGGCCTTCCTCCGCCAGGACCCCGACATCTGCATGATCGGCGAGATCCGCGACATCGAGACCGGCGAGATCGCTGTGGAGGCGGCCATGACGGGCCACCTCGTGCTCTCCACCCTCCACACCAACGATGCCCCCTCCACCGTCACGCGCCTCGTGGACATGGGAGTCGCCCCCTTCAACGTCGCCGCCGCCCTCATAGTCTGCTCCGCCCAGAGGCTGCTGAGGCGCGTGTGCGCCAACTGCCGCCAGCCTCTGCCCAAGCTCCCGGCCAACAAGCTCATCGAGGCGGGCTTCGACCCCAACGAGATCTCCACCGTGCAGCTTTACGAGGGCCGCGGCTGCCCCACCTGCAAAGGCACGGGCTACAAGGGCCGCCTGGGCGTGTTCGAGGTCATGGAGAACACCCAGACCCTCGCGGATGCCATCGCCTCCAAAGTCAACGAGGCCCAGCTCCGGAAGATCGCCCTCAAGGAGGGCATGGCGACCCTGCGCCAGGATGGCCTGCTCAAGGCCCAGCAGGGCATGACGACCCTTGCCCAGGTCCTGGAGAAGACCGTCGTGCAGCGCGAGAGCCTGCCCCACTACCTCCTGAACCCCGACGAGCAGGTCTTCGAGAACGGCGACATCATCATCAAGGAGGGCAACACCGACACCGCCTTCTACAAGCTGATCCAGGGCTGCCTGGGGGTCTACAAGGGCCAGAACCTGATCGCCGAGATCAGCCAGACCAACACCTACTTCGGGGAGATGAGCTCCCTGGTGGGCTCCCGCCGGAGCGCCACCATCAAGAGCCAGGGGAGGAGCATCGTGAAGGTCTTCCCCGGAGACAAGCTGGGGGAGGTCCTGGACAACTACCCGGACATCGCCAAGCAGATCATCAACACGCTGGTCCTGCGCCTCAACGAGTCAGGCAACCGCCTCTCCGAGATGATGCAGAACCGCATCGAGCTTGAGCGCACCTACGTCAGCCAGCTCACCTCCACCGTCGGCTCGGCCGGGTCCTTCCCCCAGAGCTCGCGGCCCATCGCCTCCGCCCCCCGGGGCGCCGCTCCGGGAAGCCTGGCCCTGGCCACCAAGCCCTCGGCCCTTTCCAAGCTCGCCAGCCGCAAGCAGCAGCCCGCCGGCGCCCCCGCCCCCGGCGGCAACGGCGCGGCCGTCGCAGCCCAGCCGCCCCAGGCCAGCCCGGCCGCCGCCCCGCCCCCGCCCGCCCAAACGGCTTCCAGGCCCGCCGAGGCAAGCGTTGCCCCGGCCGCCGGCCCCGCCCCTGCGGTTCAGGCCGTGTCGGCCAAAAAACCCCAGCCCCTGGACGTCGCCGGCAGGACCACCTTCGTGAAGAACCTGCTTCCCGCCGACCAGACCCAGCAGATCCGCATTGTGCCGGGCGCCTCGCCCGCCGCCAAGATCCTGCGCGAGGCCCATTGAGGCTTGAGGGCCGCAGGGCCCTCACGCCTCCTGACTCTTCGGCTGGCCAGACAATCTCCTGCGCCGCATGAGCCGGAATCCGTCCGGGATTCCGACCGGCCGCCCGGAAACACCTTGAGCTTTCAGGGTTTTCGCAACCCCCCCTCCCTTCCGCCTCCGGTGAATCGGGAGAGGGGGTTTTTGCGCCCGCTCCGGCTTATGCTATAATATATCGTTTGCTTCGATCTGCCGGACCCCGTGCGATCGCCCGCCGCTCCTTAAGCCAAAGGCTTTTATGCCTTAAGACACCGGGCTTCAGCCATTGGAGCCGATCACTACATCTGGCGTTGATAACGGCTTCCGACACCGGTTGCATGTCACATTGGGCTTAACTCTATTTGTACCATAATTTATAGTGCCGATTGTTGATTTTTCAGTGATTCTCACTTTTGCATATGCCTTATTCAACGATAAAACACAATATTTGCTATCCCAAACATTTATTTTCGCAGTATTCAAGTTTTGAGTGAAAAGAGGTTCATTTCCTGCTTGAGGCGCGCGGCTTTCTTCCATCCCAGTCAACGGCCCGAGAGCCAGGGCTTCCCGGACTGGGTTTTTTTGTTCTTGCCCGCTCCGCCGCGCGGCGCTTCCGGCCTGCGGCTCTGCCCTTTGCCCCCTCGCCGCAAGGCGCATAAGGCGCCGCCCCTTGCCTGCGGCTTTCCCCTGCGGCCCAAAGCGGGGGAGGAGATCCTGACCCATGACCTTCCGCAACCCTCACTCCAGCTTCCTTGCGGGCCTCTCCCTGGCGGCCTTCGCGGCGATCCTCGCCTTCGTTCTCGCTTCCGCCGTCTCCGGCTTTCCGCCGGGAGGTCATCGAGCCCTGGCCCAGGACGGGGACGGCTTAAGCCCGCCCGCCCCGCGGCTGGCCGCCGCGAGCTACCCCGTATGGCTGTTCACGAGGTTCCTCAACAGCGGGCGTGATGCCTTCAGCGTGGAGCTCATGACCCGGCCCGAGACCGGGTGCCCCCACGAGTTCAATCCCCAGCCCAGGGATCTCGAGCGGCTTACTCAGACGCATGTCCTGGTCGAGAACGGCCTGAACCTCGAGATCTACCTGTCCAGGGCCCTCAGGGTGGCCCCCGCGGACGTGACCGTGATCAACGCCTCCGTCCAGGTCCCTACCCTGATGAACTCCTGGGGCAGGCTCCCGCTCCCCGGCGAGCCCGCCCCGGCCGCCGCCTTGGAGCCCAACCCCCACGTCTTCATGTCCCCGCGGCTGGCCGCCCTCATGGCCGCCAACATTGCCAAGGGCATGTCGGACAAGGATCCGGAAGGCGCCATGCACTACCAGTCCCGCCTGGAGCTCTTCCAGGCCGACATGCGGGGCCTGGAGGCGGATCTGGCGCAGTTCAAAAAGACGCGCCGCTCCTACAAGGTGCTGACCAGCCACGGCTTCATGGACTACCTGGCCCAGGACCTGGGCCTCACGATACTGGCCGATATCGAGCCGGCGCCCGAGGTGGCGCCGTCCCCCGCGCGCCTCGCCAAGCTCGCGGACCTCATCCGCAACGAGCGGATCCACGCCATTCTCATCGAGCCGCATGCCGACGCCAAGCTCGCGGGCACCCTGGGGACTGAGACGGGGATTCCGGTGGCTGTGGTGGATCCCGCCACCTCAGGCCCGGCGGATCCCCCTCTTGACTATTACAGGCTGGTGATCAGGGAGGACTTGCGGGTCCTCATGAAGCTCTTCACCGTCAACGCCTCGTAAGGCGGGTCCCGCAGGGATCGCGCCGCCTCGCGCCCTGCCGCGGCCGCGCCCCCCTTCCCGCCGGCCGCCTCTCCAGCGCCCGCGCGGCTGTGGCGGCCTCCGCGGCCAGACCCGCTCCGGGGCGCGGCTTTTCCGCTTGAGACGGCTTCGCCCGGCTTTCCTGTGCCCGTGCCGCGCCGCCGGGCCGGGGTCCCGACCGCCGGCGCGCAAGGGACGGCGCGGCTTTGCCGCCCGCGCGCCAATGACGGCGCGGCTTTCCCCGAGGCCGGAACCTCGAAGGACACGATGATGATTCCCTCAGCTTCCCAGAGCCCCTCGGACAGTTCCGCCGGGCATGGCCCGACAGGCCCGGCAGGCGGCACGCCTGAACTTGCCGCCGCGGCGGGCGCGGAGGCAACGGCCGGCCGGCCCGGCGCCGCGGAAATCGCCGCGGCCGGAGCGGCCCGCCGAAAAGGCTCCGGTCCCGAAGGGTCCGGGTCCGCTCCGGCCCCCTCCGGCGGACCGGCAGCGGCGGGCGAGGCGCCTGCCGTCCTCGTGAAGGGGCTCGCGGTCTCGGTCGGGCGTTACGACATCCTCAAAAACGTGAGCCTGACTGTACCCCGGCGCAGGCAGACCGTGGTCATCGGCCCCAACGGGGCGGGCAAGTCCACCCTGGTGCGCGCCATCCTGGGCGAGACCGATTACTCGGGTACCATCCGCTTTTCCCCCGAGAGGCCCAGGTTCGGGTACGTGCCCCAGCGCCTGGACTACGACAGGCACCTGCCCATGACGGTCGCGGAGTTCATGGCCCTGAGGCGCTCCCGCTGGCCGGTGTGGCTGGGGGCCCCCAGAAGGGTCCGCGAGGAGAGCCTTGAGCGCCTCGCCCTCGTCAAGGCGGAGCACGTCTACCGCAGGCCCCTGGGCTCCCTGTCCGGGGGGGAGTCGCAGCGCGTGTTCCTGGCCAGGGCCCTTATGGATGATCCGGACATCCTGATCCTGGACGAGCCCGCCTCAGGGGTGGACGTTACCGGCGGGCAGCTCCTGTGCGAGATACTCGACGGCTTCAAGCTGGACTTCACCGTGCTCATGGTGAGCCACGATCTCGCGGCGGCCAGGGCGCACGGCGACTGGATAGTCTGCCTTAACCGCTCGGTGCTGGCGGAGGGCCCGCCCTCCGAGATTTTCCGGCCCGAGGTGATCTCGCGGGTCTTCGGCATCCATCAGAGCCTCCTGTTCGAGCAAGAGGCGCCCGGCTCCGCCGCCGGGCCCCCGCCTGGCGGGGAAGGCGCGGAGGGGTCCCCCTGCGCCTGCGGCTGCGGGAGCGGGGAGGCGCCGCCCGAGGCGCGGGCCGCGGCGCCCCCTGAGCCCGGAACCCCCGGAACCCCCGGAGGCCCGCAGGGAGGGGAGGCCTTCAGGTGACCTTGGACGCCCTCTACTCGCTGTTCGCTCCCTTCTATGAGCCGGTCTTCATGCGGCGGGCCGCGCTGGCGCTGTTCCTGCTGTCGATAGCCGCCTCCGGCACCGGGGTGCTGGTGGTGAGCCGGCGCATGGCCTTCTTTCCGGATGCCGCAGGGCACACGGTCTTCGCGGGCCTGGCCCTCGGGCTCATCTTCGGGCTCCCGCCGGCGCCGTCCATCCTGTGCTTCGGGGTCTTCATCGGCCTTCTCATCATTTGGATGGTCCGGCACAGCAACCTGGCCTCGGACACCGTGATAGGCCTCGTCTTCTCCGGCGGCGTGGCCCTGGGGCTTGCCCTGGTAAGCCGCTTCCCTGAGGCCCAGAGCAGCGTCACCAGGTTCTTCCTGGGGGATGTCCTGACCCTGGGCGACCTTGAGATCGCGCTCATCCTGGGGCTCGCCGCCGTCTCGATCCTGTTTTACCTGTTCCTCTACAACCGTATCATGCTCGCCTGCGTGGCTCCCCACGGCACCGGGGGAGGCTCCCGGGCGGATTACCTTTTCGGGGCCTTCCTTTCCCTGGTGGTGGTGACGGCAGTCCAGGCCGTGGGAGTGCTCCTGGTATCGGCCCTCCTCATCGCCCCCGCCGCCTGCGGCAGGATGACCGCCCGCTCCGGGCGGGGCATGTTCTGGACGGCGTTCGCGGTGTCGCTTTTCTCCGGGCAGGCGGGGCTGGCCCTGTCCTACCACCCCGCGGTGAACACCGCCACAGGGGCGACAGTGGTCTTTATTTCCATAGCGGTCTTCGGCCTGCTGGTGCTCGCCCGCAAGCTTCGCGGCCTCTTCCGTAAGCCGGGCCCGGCGGAAGGCGCCTGACGCCCGCCCCTTGCCCGGCCGCCGGCCCTGGGGCAGGATAAGGGACAGGCCGATGATCCGCGCGAGGGCGAGGGGCGGTCCGCCGATCCGGGAGCGGGGCGAGGGGCGGTCCGCCGATCCGAGGGCAGGGCGAGAGGCGCGCATGTCGGCTTTGCGGACTCCCGGAAAAGCCCTCGAGCTTGGTTTTCGTTGATTCTGTCGCCCGAGGCATGGCCCCGCGCCTGTCGATTCTCCGCCTGCCGGCCTTCCGCGCCTCCGGGAAACCTTGTGGCCGCCGGCGCGCCGGCGGCCACAGGACTTCGCGCCAGGCGGCCGGACAGCTATGCCGAAACCGCTTTTCCTTGAGAACGCGGGGATATGCGCCTTCTCGCCCTGGCTTTTCCCGGCGGCTTCGCGCCCTTGCTCACCCCGGCGGCTTCACGCCGTCCAGGGCCTGCCATGAGCTTTGCCGGGTTTGCCGCGCGCGGCGCCGGCCGGGCCGCGTATTCGCGGTTTTCCGAGGTTCCCCGCGCGCCTGCCCGCTCCCCGGACTCCTGACCTTGCCCGCTTGTTTCCTGTTAGCCCTTGCTCCCGGTTTCATGCCTTACGTTCTTCCGGCGCCTGAGACGCGGCTTCAAGCCGCTTTGAGCGTGCCGCCTTCACTCTTCACGCAGGCATCCCGCGTCGGATTCAGGCTTTGCCCCTGCCTCCTCTGAGGTTCCCTCCCTGAGCGTCCCCGGCACCGCCCCATTTCAGACGGTTAACGGGCGCCCTCCCTGGCGGCTCTCGAAGCGGCCGCCAAGCCCCGCAGAGGGAGCTTTGCGGAAACCTCTGGACCTGCGAAAGTTCGGCCCTGTTGCCCGCCTCAGCAGCCTGGGGGCCGCCTCCGGCCTCCGGAGGCGGCCTGGCGCAAGCCGCGGGCGGCATCTGGGCTTGGGCCGGAGCGCGAGGCGGCGCCGTAGGCGGCCCGGGCGGCTCAGGGCCTTGCCAAAAGCCTGGAAAAGGCTATACTGATCCTGAAGTCTTGCGCGGCCTTTTCCTACAGTTTTTTTTTAGCCAGACTCAGGACGGAGCCGTGACCCAGTCCCTCCACCCCTTCAACCAGTCCTATCTCCACCTTCCCGCCATGAACGGCTTCACCGCCGCCCATGCCCAGGCGGGCGAGGAGGCGATCCGGCAGCAGCGGCTGGAGCAGGCCCGGGAGCTCCACAGTGACCGGGTAGAGCGGGTGGCCGAGGCCGAGCGCACGGCGCGGGTCAACCCGGTTCATCCCGACCCTGGCGGCCGCGGCCGCGCCAGGTACGAGCCGGAATTCAAAAAGAGGGGAAAGAGGCGGGAGGATCCCTACCTCGCCCCTCCGGAGTCCATAGTCGACCGGAGGGTTTAGGGCCCCCGGCCCTGAAAGGGTGCCTGCAGCTTGAAAGCGCCGCCTCAAGAGTTGCTCCTGGCCCAGCTAGGTCTGGAACTGGTGCTCCTGGTCCTGCTCCTGGCGCTGCTCTGGCGCATTTGGAAGCGGCCGCAGGCCGCCCTCGGGGAGCTTCTGCCCGGTAAGGCGAGCGACATCCTGGAACGCTTCCTGTCCGAGTCGCAGCGCATCACGGAGACCTTCGCCAAGAGCCTGGAGGACAGGCAGCGGATCTCCACCTCCATCATCGACGAGCTGGACCGCGCCCTTAACGGCTACCGCGATCTGCTGGTCGAGATCGAGACCGCGGTTAACGAGTCCATTCACAGGCTCGATCAGCTCCGCAAGGAGGAGGGCCTGGTCCCGCCCGGCCTTCAGGCCGGCTCGGATGGCAAGGCCAACCCCGCCGCCCCGGAGGTGCGCGCCCTGGTCCTGAAGCTTCACAAGGAAGGCCTCAACATCGAGGACATCGCCGTGCGCTCCCGGCTCCACCGGGGCGAGGTGGAGCTCATTTTGGAGCTCGCGCGGCAGTTCGACAGCTGAAGGCACGGCGGCGCCTGCGGGCGCCGGCGCGCGCGGCATCCCGGCGCCGGGAAACGGCCTGCGGAGAGAGGCGTATCCGTCAGACGGCCGGAGGGAAAGGATTCTCATGAGGCGCGTGACGGGAATATTCGCGTGGAATGCGGCGAATTTCCTTATGATACGCGCAGGCGTCTTTTCGGCTGGCTTCCTGATCGAGGATATGTGAAGTCCGAAAAGGATGCGCCGCCGGCTTCGGAACGGATTTCTTCCGTGAAGGGGCCGGAACGACAGCCTGCCGTTTTCTTTCCCGCCCGAAGGCGGGCGAGGTCAGGCTGATTTTTTTTCCCGCGGGGAAAACGGCGCCTGACGCTGAGCGGCTCAAAGCCGGCTATGTTACGAAGGCCGAATGTCAAGGGCGCAAGCCTGAAATTCAGGCGCCAAAGCCCGGGCTTAATGCCGGCATTCAGGAGCTACAAGTCCGGGCTTAATGCAGGTATTCTGGCGCCGCAGCCTGAAATTCGGGCGGTAAAGTCTGCGGCGGAACCTGTCTTGGAGGATCTGGCCATTTTAAAATTTTGGTCAGCAGCCGTCTTGTTCTGATCTTTCCGCTCCGACCGCGCTTAAAATTCAACCTGCGAAACAGTTGCCTTTTGCCGTTCACGCCTTAAGCCGAATTTCTCCGGACCTGCGGCCGGCGTGTCCTTTGCCCGTTCTTTCGCCTTGCGGGCCGCCGGGGAACGAGGGGGAGCGAGGGGGAGCGAGCGGGCACAGGCCGAGCGGCCAGAGCCCGTGCCGCCCGCCGCAGCCGCCGGAGACAAGCCCGCTGCAGGGCGGGGGCTTGCCGGGCCGGCAGAGGCCCTGACTCATGGCCCGCTCCCTTACGGGCCGGCCTCGTTGCCCCGCGAGGACGGCGAAAGCGCGCATCCGCCGGGGAGGCTTGCAGCCGCCCCCCTCAGGCGGCAGGAAGGTTCCGCGGCCGCAGGCGATGCCGTCGGCCGCGCCTGCCTAGGAGAAAATCAGCATCAGGCGGCCGCAGGCTTCCGGTTACCCGGCGCCGCAGGGCCTTGGCCGGGCCGCCGGGCGCGCTTGCGCGAGCTGACCGGGACAGCCGTTCCCGGAAGCCCCGGAAAATCGGCTGTCGGCTTAGGTTTCCGTTCCGTCGGCACGGCTGTCGCCGTTTTCCCTCCGCCGTGCCCGGCGCCGGCCGCCTGCTCCGCCCGGCCCTCTTCCTGCCGTGCCGGGCAAGGGCTTTCGTATAGCTCGGGGCCGCGGCGGCGGGAGCGTCTCAAGCTTCGCCGCCCGGTTCGGCGCGCCCCGCTATCCGCCGCCCCGCGCAGGCTGCCGCCCGGCGGCCGGCGCGTGAACGTTGGAATGCGCGCGGGCCCCGGGGCGCTACAGCCGTCAGCGCTCCAAGGCCCGAGGCGCGTCGCGGCGGGCGCCGCGCAGGCTTTTCCCGGACCGAGGCGCTTCCGCTCCGGAGCCAGAGGGGTACTGTCCGGTTTCAGGCGGGGCGGCCGTCAGACGAACGCCTTCCAGGCCCCTGCGGAAAGCGCGGCCAGGTTCCGCCTGAAGTCAGGCTCCCCGAAGCCCTCCCGCCAGCCGTCCTGAGTGAACTCGTCCGTGACGAGCAGGGCTGCTGCCAGGGCTTTTCCGCGGAAGCCCGCCGCCGCGAACAGGGCCGACGTGACCATGTCCACCGCGACGGCCCCCCTGTCCCGGAAGGCCGCGCGCACCTCCGGGATCTCCCGCATGGGCGCGTCGGTGGACCACACGCAACCCTCGGAAGCCGTCCCGGCATCCCCGCCGAGGGCCAGCGCGAGCCGGTCGTGGAGGGCGGCTTCAGGGACGAGGGGGGCGGGGTAGTGGGCCGAGGTGCCCTCTGAGGACAAGGCCCGCGAGGGAACGAAGAGATCGCCCGGCTTGAGCTCGGGGGCGATCGATCCCGCGAACCCCGCGAAGACCACGTTTTCGGCCCCGCCCCCCATGAGGATCTCCAGGGCCATGACCGACATGGGGGCGCCCAGGATAGGCCCAGCCAGGAAATAGTCCCGGCCGCGGAGGATGGCTGTCCCTCCCTGCATGAAGATGCTGGCTGAGGATTGCAGAGGTTCTGGGGCCCCGCGCTGAAGGGAGGCCACGAGGGCCGGGGTGGCCGCGAGGCAGCCGCGCGGAGGCAGGTCCCTGGCCCCTGAAGGGAAGGGGAAGGGCGGGTCCCAAAGGGAGTTGAAGGTGGCGGGCATAGGGGTGACGTTCCTGGGAGCGGCCTTAAGGACGCGGGGTTTGCCTGGCCGGTCCCGTTCCCGGAAGGTCAGTCCATTTGCGGGGCGGGGGCCAGGGAAGGGCAGGGGGAAGGCTGTGGCGGCAAGGCGAAGGAACGCGCCCGGAAGGGCGGGCGGAGCCTTACGGCCGCAGGCGGCTCTGTCGGCGAAGGAATATGGACTTCAGGCCAGCCGCTGACAGCCGGGGAAGGCCAAAAGTCAGGGAGCGCCAAGGGCAAGCCCGGGAAGGCCAGGAAAACCAGGGAAACCAGGGAAATCAGGAAAACCAGGGAAATCAGGAAAACCAGGGATACCAGGGATACCAGGGAAAGCCGGAAAAAAGCTAAAAGTCAGAAAAGGCTTGGAATGGCAGGGAGGGCCTAAAAAAGTCCTGGAAGGCCGGGGAAAGTAAAGCCGGGCATGGCCGGCCAGCGCGGCCGGGGGCGGGCAAGGGCCTTTGCGGGAAATGGGCTGAGGATAAGGGTCAGTCGGCCCGGAAATCCGCGTCCTGAGGGTCCGCGCCAGTCTTAGTCTTGGCTCTGGCGGCTGAGGTGCCGGGGGCGTAGCCTCATTTGGAAGGGCCTGCGGCGGGATTTGCCTCGCCGGAAGGGCCTGCGGCGGGATTTGCCTCTCCGGAAGGGCCTGCGGCGGGATTTGCCTCTCCGGAAGGGTCTTCCGCGGGATTTGCCTCCCCGGCAGGGTCTTCCGCAGTCTTCGCCTTGCCGGAAGAGGCATTCGCGGACGGCGGCCCGCCGGAAGAGGCGCCATCAGGATGAGGCTCGCGGGAAGGCGTCTCGGCCGATGTCGCTGTCGCAGGCTGGGAGCCCGCCGGGGGCTCCGCCCGAGAGGGCGGGTCATGGGAAAGCACCAGCCATACGAAGGCCGCCGTCATGATAAGGCTCACTATGAACTTGAACATGCCCCCCGCGAAGCATCCCAGCAGCGCCCCCAGCCCTGAGTCGGCGGCCGCCTTCATCTCCTTTTTCTGGAACCAGATTTCGGCCAGCATCGCCCCCAGGAAGGTCCCCAGGATCAGGCCGGGGATGTTGAGGACGATCAGCCCCAGTAAGGCCCCCACGAAGGACCCGATCATGCCGGCCTTGCTCGCCCCGAATTTTCTGGCTCCCATGGCCCCGGCCAGCTGGTCGCAGACGAGGCCTGCGGCCGCGGCCAGTCCCGTCAGTAGCATGGTCCAGAAGCCGTAGGGGCCCCAGCCGCTCCAGAAGCCGTAGCCCAGGAGCACGAGCCAGTTCAAGGGCAGGCCGGGGATCACCGGGATGAAAGCCCCCGCCGCTCCGGCGAGCATGAGGATGACGGCCAGGGTGAAAACGATTATGTCGATTGCGCCCATTTGCGGTTCCAGGGGAGGCGGGGGAGAAGGCCTGGCCCCTGGGCGGGGCCCGGGGGCGGAAAGCCTGTGAGGGGGCAGCCTGCGGCCCGGCTGCCTCAAGAGCGCTTGGCGGGCCAGCCAAGGGCGGCCTGCGGCTGACCGCGCTCGGCGGCCCGAGGCCGCGGTCGGCCGGGCCGGGGCGGGGCGGGGCGGGGCCGG
>JAITRL010000014.1 GCA_031288415.1 Deltaproteobacteria bacterium
TGGATCCGGTAAAAATTTGATAAAAGGGGTTCATACGCCACACTTCAATGACTCCTTCATCGCTCAGGCCGTAGAGTTGCTTCAAGATAAGGAGACCGGCCAACAGCCTGACAGGAAGCACCTTCCTTCCGTTATCTTTATAGTATTGATTCAGCTTGTCTTCAATGGATATCCAGTCGATGTTGTTGGATAGCTCGGTAAGATAGTTGGTGGTCGTCGCGGCTAGAAGAGTTAACGTCGCGAACAATCCCATTACGTTGCTGCAGCATGTCACATTCTTCATGACAATGACCTTCTGTTGTTACGAGTCTGGCGACGAAGATTACATGGACAGCCTGCAACAGGAACTGCGTTTACACTGTTTCTGTCGATCCATGAAAATGGCTATTCAACGTAAGGCAATATTTGAATTGCCTTCTATTCAGTCTACTTTGTCACTATACCAAACTTTTATTGATTGTCAAGATATCGATGTGTTTATGATAGAATTTTTTTTTGCAGGCCCAACAAAATCAAAGATAGTGGCAATCACTTACGCGTTGGTGAAGAAATAAATCTGCCAGGAGTCAGGGCTGGCCACAAAGAAACCTGGAAATATAAAATGGACATGCCATATGCCATATGCCATATGCCATATGCCATGGATAGTAAAAAATCGAGGTGTTCGCCATAGCCGAGTCTTAAATTGAAAATTGACTATGAGCATGGTGAAGATCAACTATCAAAATGTTAACCGTAAATTCCCGGTAATGAGGGCAGGATTTACCAAAGATTGTGTACTCAACAAGGAATTGAAGGAATAGTCAATCTGCAAAGCTTTTCAAATAGCAGTTACTGACATCTTGAACATCACATGCGAGTAGCTGCTAACAGCAACAAGCTTGTTTCCATATAATTTTTTATTCAATGATTTCAATACGTTACATTTTTCAGGGACAACTAGTTATTATACTGCAACCGTCGCTTTTACGCTAGACCGGAGTCAGGCAAGCGGGGTACAGGCGAAATAACCTGTATCCGTTCGCCTCCGCCCTCCCGGTCGCCTTGCTCTCCGACACCCTAATTCTTTCCCCTATCGCCCTTGAACGGTTCGGCCGGCCGCTTGAGGCGAGGGCAGGAGCCTCAAGTCCGTAAGGCCTGCCAACGGCTGAGGCATCCGCGTGAAATCCCTAAGGGCGGCTGAGCAGGGCGATGCCAAGCCCCGCCCGCTTCCCGGAAGGGGAAATCAAGCCCAAGGCCGGCCGGGGGAAAAGCCGTGTCGGCCCCCCCCTGAAGCTTACGTTCCCGGGCTTGCCCCTGCGGAAAGCAGTGACAGGCCCGGGAGCAGGCCTCACGGGAAAAACCTTAAGCGGTTCAGGGACATGGCGGGACCGGGCGCCAGGCGGAACCGGGGCGGCCGGCGGCGCGCATGTCGGCTGAGCTGAAGCGGCGCGCCGGGGGGCGGCTCGCTTGCTTCAGCCAGCCTCCCTGACCGCAAGGCTCAGTGAGCTGGGGTTGGATTCGCCCGCGAATCCGGATGGCACATCCGGAAGCGGCGGAACAGGGCCAAAGCGAGGTCCGCTGGCATCCTTCAGGCTCGGTCAGGACAGGAAACAGGCGCGTATGCGGGCCGATCCGATGCCCGCAAAGGGCTCGGCGCACGACCGGATGCTGTCCATGACGCCGACCGGCCGACGCCTGAAAGGGTCGGGGCCCCTGAACATGTCCAGACTCCGCCGGAAGCCGGCTTGACGGCCTGAAGCGCGCCGCAGGCAGCCGCAGGCCGAACGGCGCGCGCGGCGGCCGCCCTGCGGACGGGGGCAGGGCGGTCCTGTTCCCTGCCCGGTTTCGCCTGACGGGGGCGGGCCTGACCGGGCGGCAAGGGCCCCGCAACTCCGTAAGGCCCCGCCGCGCCATCGCCGCCGGCGGGGCCGCCGCAGGGCCGCCGCAGGGCCTCCCAGGCTCATGGGGCCCGGGCTTTCCGAGGAGGTTCCCCGGCCCGGAGCGGGCCGCGGGGGCTCAAGGCCGCGGCCGCCCCCGCCGGGCCGCCGCGGCGCTTCAGGCCGACATGTGCTGGAGCATCACGTCGATGATCTTGTCCTGCTTCACGGGCTTGGCCAGGTGGGCGTTCATGCCGGCGTCCAGGGCGCGGTCGATGTCTTCCTTGAAGGCGTTGGCGGTGAGGGCCACTATGGGGACCTTCTTGGCATCCTCGCGGTCGAGGCCGCGGATGGCGGTGCTCGCCTGGTAGCCGTCCATGTTGGGCATCTGGACGTCCATGAGAATGATGTCGTAGGCGCCGGCGGGGGAGGCCTCGAACTTCCTGAGGGCCACCACGCCGTCCTCCGCCTCGTCCACGGCGATGCCGGTGACCTTCAGCATGGCCTTGACTATCTTGCGGTTGAGATCCACGTCGTCGACCAGGAGCAGCCGCTTGCCCTTGAAGCGGTCCTTGGAGTCGGGGGCGGGCGGCTGGGGCTCCTCGGGGGCCTTGCTTTCGGTCTCCTTGAGCCAGATGGCGAAGGAGAACTCGCTGCCCTTGCCCACCTCGCTCTTGACCGCGATGCTCCCTCCCATGAGGTGCACGATGTGGCGGCTGATGGTCAGCCCCAGGCCCGTGCCGCCGTAGCGCACGGTGATGCCGGCCGCCCCCTGCTCGAAGGGCTGGAAGATGGCCGCCATGGCCTCTTCGGAGATGCCTATGCCGGTGTCGCGCACCGTGAACTCCACCAGGGCTTTGCCGTCCTTGCGGTCCTTGCGCTTGATGAGGAACTCGATGGTCCCCCCCTCGGGGGTGAACTTGACGGAGTTGCCCAGGAGGTTGATGAGGACCTGCCTCAGGTGGAGAGGGTCGGTCAGGAAGGTGGAGGGGGAGAAGTCCACGAGATCCGTCCTGAACTCGATGTTCTTCTGGCTGCACCGGGTCTTCATGATGCTGGTGACGGTATTGGCCAGCACGATCAGCTCCACCGTCTCCTCGGCGATCTCGATCTTCCCGGCCTCTATCTTGGAGAGGTCCAGGATGTCGTTGAGGAGGCCCAGGAGGTGGAGGGATGAGACCTCGATCTGGCGGACGTTGTCGCGGATCTCCAGAAACTCCGGGGCGTCGGAGCGGATGGTCTCCAGGTTCTTCTGCACGATGGACGAGAGCCCGATGATGGCGTTCATGGGGGTGCGGATCTCGTGGGACATGTGCGCCAGGAAGCGCCCCTTGTGCTCGTTGGCGCTCTTTGCCTCGTTCATGGCCTTCTCGAGCTGGTTCTGCCTCTGGACCATCTCGGTCACGTCGGCGGTCTCGATGATGTAGCCCCGGCGCTCGCCGTTCTTGCCGCAGAGGTAGTTGGCCTTCGGCTTCAGGTACTTGCCGTACTTGTCGGAGAATAAGACCTCGGCCTCGCGGCCCTCCTCCAGCGCATGGATGGGGGAGCTGTCGGAGCCCGCCGGGAACAGCGAGACCTCGGAGTAGGGAAGGCCCTCCAGCTCTTCCAGGGGCTTCCCGTAGAAGGCCAGGGCCGGCTCGTTCATGTAGATGATGCGCTGGTCGGTCCCGATGATCGTCAGCGGGTTCTTCAGGCTCTCCACCAGGCTGTCGGCCATGTCGTCGAAGGAGTCGGCCAGCGTCCCGAACTCGTTGTGCACCCGGCTGCGGAACCTGAACTGCCGCTCGCCGTTCTTGAAGCGCGAGATGCCGTCGATCAGCCCCGTGATGTTCCTGGTGAGGTAAGAGGCCATCCAGATGGCGATGAAGACCACGATGACCACCAGCACCAGGGTGGTGGCCACCAGCTGGAGGAAGGTCTGCCGGAGGCTGTCGGCCACCGAGCGCTCGAGCTTCAGCTGGGTCTCCGCCGCGGGCCGCGTGAAGAAATCGAGCCCCGAGCCGATGGCCACGAACCCGAAGCCGCGCCGGGAGAAGCCGTTCCTCTCGCCGGGGGCGTACTGGCCCGTGTAGTAGGGGATGGCCGCCGCGGTGTTGAGCTTGTAGATGCCGCTCCACAGGATGTACAGGGACCCCGAGCCGCCGGTGGCCGTGAGGTCCATCCAGCCGGTGCACTGCGGGGCGTTGTTGAGGTACCTCCCGTCCAGGCCCACGAGCCCCGCGCGGGTGAGCTCGGCGGCGGGCTTCTTGGAGCGCGACTGCTCGTAGAAGGTCGGGTAGCCGCGCGCGTAATCGGTCCACTTCTGGAGCCCGGAATCCTTCCACCCCTTGTAGATGGACTCCTCGAGCCAGGGCACCGCCGGGTCGCCGGTCTCGGGGTCGAAGCCCACGATGGAGTGGTGGCGCGGGTGGGCGACGCTCCGGCACTGGTAGTCCCAGATGAAGGCGTAGTTGCCATCGAAGGCGGAGGGGTGCTCCACGTAGCGGCCGTTCATGGGGGTCAGGTGGTCCACGAATTCCATGATGTGGTCGTGGTTGAGGGCCAGGGTCAGGTAGCCGGTCATGGCCCCGCTCTCGTCGGTCACCGGGGTGGCCCACCTGACGATGCCCTCGAACCTGATCCCGTTGGGGTTCTCGAGGCCCGAGTAGGCCTGGTCCTCCGGGAGGAACGGTATGGGGTAGCCGCGTTCCTTGGAGGCCTTCTCCAGGACGGGCGGCGTGTACATGCCGATGAAGTTGGAGCGCACGTAGGCCCCGATGACGTCCGAGACGTAGATCTCGCCTGGCCGGAGGCTTTTGAGCTCCTCGAAGTAGCTTTCCGCCTTGACGTAGGTGTTGGCCTTGTCCGAGACGTCCTTGAGGGCCTCGTCCAGCGGCCATCGGGTCTTGGTGGTGCCGGGGGTCACGTATTTCAGGATCTCGCGGCCGTCAAGGTCCAGGAGGGTGATCTCGTCGTAGAGGGGGACAGAGACGAAGTCGGCGGGATCGGGGGGACGGGGCCTGAAGCCGTCCATGTCCTCGTTCTCGCGGTTGGTGGATCTCCCAGCCGGGAGCTCCGGGGGCACGGAGAGAGGCTCCCAGGATTTCCGATCCTCGCTCAGCCGGTAGGCCCCTCTCCTGACCAGCCGGCCGTAGTGGCCCTCCACGAAGCTCCGGAAGCTCTCCGGGGTCTTGTCAATGGAGGCCGCGAAGATGACGTCCCCGTCCCTGGCGTACAGGAAGTCCGCCAGGCGCTCGGCCGCGGTGGTGGACATGCGCTCGATGTTCTCCACCGCGATGCTGTTGAGGGCGGCGGCCGAGTCCTGGACGGCTATGTCCTTGAGCGTGTCCCCCTGGTGGTTGGCCTGGAGCCAGGCGATGACCGCGAGCAGGATGAGGGGGATGACCTTGACCAGCAGGAAGATCGTGATGAGCTTCCCCCGCATCTTCATGCCCAGGGCCTGGGTCACGCGGTCAACGGCCTTCGAGACGGCCTTGAGGGTTTTAGAGGTCATATCTCGCGTGGCGGGCCCGCAGGGCCCTGAGGGAATCCCGGCCGGCTTCCGGGAGCCGGGCAGGTAACGGGCGCCGCGATCGGAAGCCCGGCGCGGCCTGGATCGGATCGGCAAGGCGGCGGCGCCTGAAAAACGCGCGCGGCGCCGGCCGGGGCGGGAAGGGAGCGGTAGCCCTAAATTAATATTATACTCCAAAAAGGACGGAACAGGCCATGTGCCGTTTTGCGGGAATCGGCCTGCGGACAAGAGGACTCCTGGCCCGTCCGGCGCCATTTTCCGCGTCCGAGCGGAAAATGGCGTTTGGGCCGGCCGCAGGCCCGGCTTCCTCGAGGATTCCCGGCTTCGCCGCCGCCGGGGACGTCAGGGGCCTGCGCGGCTGAAGCGGCAAGGCTAAACGCCCTGCCGCCCGGCTCGGGCAATGCCGGGGCGGCTACGGCCGTGACCCTGGCCCTGTACTTCGCCGTGACCTTAGAATTCATTTCGTCTGCGGTCAGTGTCATTTGAAGGCGGCCTGGAGCCCGGGTTACCTTATAGCTAATTATCAGCAAGAAATAGGCCATTTTTGCAGAGGCGCCTGTCCCATGTGAACCGGCGGAGCCGTCGGACGGGGCCGCCATGAAAGCCGGTTTTCAGGGGCGCGACGTTAAGGCCTGTCTTTCGTATCCGTTCACCCCCCCAGAACTCCGCCATCCTGGCCAGTCCCGGAGGCTTGACTGGCCTGAGCGGCCTGACTCAGGGCGCGCCTCCGCGCGGGCCGGCCTCGCCGCGGGACGAGGACGGCTCAAACCGCCTTCCGCCCGGACGGCTTGAGGCCGGCCGGTCGAGACGACAGGGCTATGGGGAGTCTCGGACGATGCCGCCGGTCCGGCCTGCCGGACCGGTCACGGGCCAAGGGCCGGCGCCTGGCCTCTCTTCTTCCCGGCCGACGGCCCTGGCAGCCTTGGGCGCATCCGTCCATTGGCCCCGGGGA
>JAITRL010000017.1 GCA_031288415.1 Deltaproteobacteria bacterium
CGCCGCCGTCAAGCGGAAGGGAAGGCCTTGAACGGGAAGGGGGGACCGTCGCGCGAGGAGGCGGCTTCGGCCGGGAAAATCGCCGGAAAAAATCCTTCAGGGAGGGACTTCCATATAAGGGTTTTCCGGCTCGCGAGGCATGATTTAGCCTGGCTTGGCCCTGGACAAGGCACGTCTTGTCAGAGGGGCCGCGCTTGGCAAGGCGGGGTTTTTCCGCCCCGCAGCCGGCCCTGTTTCCGGAATGGTCCGGCAGCGCCCGCGCGGAGGCTGTTTTCCGCCATGAACGCGGGGGCCAAAGGCAGGCCAGGTTCGCGGACGGCGGGCCGATTTTCCTCCGGCAGGGGACTTGCCGGCCGCGCCGGAAACGATTGAGCTGACCTGGCCGGCGGACTTAAGCCTTCGTAAAAAGCCGCGGCCGTCGCCCTGCGGCCGCGCCCGGCGCGGCCGCAGGAAGAGGCTTTACGCGGGGCTCAGGTCTGGGCGAGCTCCTGCCGAGCCACCCGTTGCCACAGCGGATCCTGGAGCTGGCTCATCACTTCCAGCACCTGCCGGTAACTGTCGTCGAGGCCCATGCGCTTATACCCGCCCGCTATGGTGTAAAGAGCGTCGCCAGGGGCGTCTGGCGGCTTGTTGGCCATGGCCAGGTCGAAATTGCGCTGGGCGTCGCCCGCCCTGTCGAGTTCCTGGTAGACTTGGGCCACGCGGGTATAACGGCTGAAGCGGTCCTCGAGGCTGGCCTGGGGGTTCTGATCACGGCGCAGGAACTCCTCCTGGGCGCCCGCCCAGTCCTCGACGCGGTTCTGGTTGAGGTACAGGCTCAAAAGGAGATCCTGAACCCTCTTGTCATCGTCCATGCCGGGGCTGCGGACGATGCCGTCCTCCAGTATGGCCAAAGCGTCGCCGTTTCTGCCTGACTCCAGCAGCATGGCCGTCTCGTCCAGGAAGCTTTGACGGAACATGGGATGCGAGGGAAACGCCTCACGGAAGACGTCGTAGAGGACCGTCGCCTCGTTCACGCGGCCCATGGCGCGGGCGTAGCCGATCTCGTCCAGGGTGGCCTGGGCCTCCTCAGGATGGCCCGTGAATTCCCTGCGGAAGGTCTCGAGGTCGTTGTAGGCCATTTCGTTTTGGCCTAAGGAGCCTTCTATGGCGGCGACCTCCAAAAGGACTTCGCCCCTGTCCTTGTCCTGAGGGTAGGCCTCCAGGTACTTACGGTAATGGTCCAGGGAGGCCTGGGTGAGGTTGTCCTTGTATTCCTGGCGCGCGGCAAGAAGAGTCAGCTCCGGGTTGCGGGGGTCATCGGGGAAGCTCTCCATGAAGTCGGCCCATGCGGCCACCCCGTCCCGGGGCCTGCCGGCCGCGAAGAGATCCTTGGCTTTCTCCAAGAGGAGATCCGGGATTCGAGGGTCGTCAGGGTACTGGCGCCTGAACTCGTCGAAGGCCGCGAAAGCCGCGTCTGGCCGGCCGGCTCTGATGGCGTCGGAATATTCCGCAAGGTAGGAGTCCCTTGAGAGGGGATCGGCCCCGTAGCGGTCGCGCATCTCATGGAGGAGCGCGAAGGCTTCCTGGGGCCGGCCGGCGTCCACCAGTCTCCGGTAAGCTTCCAGATAGGTCTGGGGGGCCGCCGGATCATCGGGATATTCGCTCTGGAAGAGCCGCCAGGAGTCCAGGGCGAGTTCCGGCCTGGCGCTGTTCCACTGCTCGCCCGCGCGGTCCAGAAGCATCCTGCGGCCTAAGGAGTCGCGGGGATAGATCTGGCGGTAAAGCTCCTCGTAGCGCCAGGCGTCCTCAAGCCGGTCGCGCTTTCTGGCGTCATTGGCCGTCTCCAGAACGGTAAGCGGGGAGCGCTCGTCTTCGGGGTAGCGCATGCGGAATTCGGAAAGCCTGTTCCAGTAGCTGTCGACGCGGTTCTGGCGGCGGTCCATCTTGGCCTGGGTAAGCAGGTACTCGGGACTGAGCTCGTCGTCGGGGTAGTCCCTGCGGTAGCGGTCCATCAAGGCTGAGGCGGCGTCGTAGTTCTGATTCTCCACTTCTATCGCCGCGGCTTCCGAGAGGGCGAGCTTGGAGATTTCGGGGAGCTGCCTTACCGCGGGATCATCCAGGAATCCCAAGAGCTCCTCCACGGCGGACTGGGTCCTGGGGGCCGCGAAGGACATGGCGGTCTCCTGGAGTTTGCCGTAGAGCCAGTCGTTCTCCTCAGGGAACTCGGACGCGGTCTTTTTTATCTGCTCGAAGGCCTCGCGCGGGTTCCCGGCGGCCAGGGCCGCGTCTATGGTTTCCTTCTGGTCAGCCAGCCTGCGTTCAGGGGAATCCTTTTCGATCTGGAGCCAGACCTCGAGGGCGTCGCCTGGCCGGTCGAGCCGTTCGAGCGACTGGGCCAGGAGCCTGAGGAACCTAAGCCTGTCAGGGCCCTCCAGGAAAGACGAGTTGTCCAGGTTAAGCTCCTCGACCTTCCCGTACTCGCCCAGGTCGAAGCGCTGGGAGGCCTCGTTGACCACCGCCCGGGAGAGGATAGGCCTGGCCTCATCCACCAGGATGCCTTTCGGGTATTTGGTCACCAGCTCCCGGAGCCACTTGATGGCCTCGGAGTTGTCGCCTTCCGCCGCCAGGGCCTGGCCGACCTTGAGGTACGCCAGCTGCAGGAGCGGGGAAGGCGAGGCGGAGGAGATGATCTGGTCGTACATCCTGACCGTGGCCTGCCGGGCCCCGCGTTCCAGCGCGTCGAAAACCTGGTCGCCCTTGAAGAAGGTGGACAGCGCCCCCATGTCCGCAAGACGGATCTGAGCCACCAGGCCCCCGTCCCGGTCAGGGAAAAGATCCTTGGCCAGCTTGTAGAAGCTGATGGCCTCCTGGCCGAGCCCCATGGTCTGCAGGGCGTTGCCGATGCGGGCGAGCATCACGTCGGCCTTGGGATGGGCCGGCTCGAGGTTCACCGCATGCTCCAGGAACAGCGCGGTGAGATCCGGGCGGTCCAGGTAGGAGTAGGAGTCGCCCATGGCGTAGAGCATCTCGGGATACAGCTCGTAGATTTCCGGGTCGCGGTCCAGGGCGTCGCGGAACTTCTCCACCGCCTGGCTGTAAAGGGTATCCTGGTAATCGGCCATGGCGAGCCTGAGCAGGGCCAGGGGCTGCCAGACGTCGGGGGGGGACTTTTCCGCCATGGCCTTGACGGCCTTGCGGGCGTCGTCGTTGAGGTTCATGGCCAGGGACATGTCAGAGGCCCGCAGCGCCGCCAGGGGCGCCCAGGGGGATTCCGGGTAAGACTCGGCCGCCAGCCGGTAGAGCCCCGCGGCCTCGTTGGTGTAACCCACGAGGCGCGCGGCCTCCCCCAGCATGAAGGCGGCCCTGGGGGCCTCAAAGCTCCTGGGGAAGGTGTCCACCGCCGAACGCCAGGCATCCGCGGCCTCCTGGTAATTGTCCGGCAGCCCTTTGGCGAAATACAAGTCGCCCAAAAGGAACAGGGCGGGGTCGCTGTAGAAATGGCCGGGGTTTTCCGCCTTGAACTTTTCCAAAAGCTCGATGGCCCGGTCCAGATCGCCATCCTTGGCGAAGGTGATGGCGTCCTTGACCAGGCTTTCCGGGGAGCCCGGCTCGGGAGCCTGTTCCACGAAGAAGGACAAGGCTCTCAGAAGATCAGGAAGCGGCGGGGGCTCCAGGACCAGCTGGTCGCGCATGTGCGACGGCGCGGGGCCTGAGAAGCCTGCCCCATCGTCGGCTCCCGGATGGGGCTTGACGTCCACCACCAGCGAGTAACCGTCCCGGGAAAGAAAGTGGCGCACGTCGAAGTGGTTGGTGGCAAGGATTAAGGACGCCACCAGGTTTTCGCCGTCCTTGGCGAACTCCACCCCCTGGATGACCTCGTCTCGGGGGGCGACCGCGTCTTCGGCCGCTTCGGCCCTGCCGAAGTCAGCCTGGAGCTGATCCGAGTCGGCGCGGCGCATCACGACGTCGCTTAGCCTGTCCCGGAAAGTGAAGACCAGCCGGGTATAGCCCTCGGCATGGCCGAGGGAGACGTTCTCGAGGACGTTGGGCCCGGAGGAAGGCGGGGTCTCCTGAGCGGTCGAGCTTGCGGCCCCTAGGGCCAGCAGGGAAAAGGCGATGCCCAGGGCCAGGCGGCCCCCGGCGGCGCCGCGCCGGGAGGCGGGGTTCCCGAGAGCCGGCGGTATCAGTAAAAGAGGCCGCCGCAGGATATCCGGAAGACGGGAAAGGACGCCGCTTGCCGCGCGGGCCGCCCTTGCGGCGCCGTCCGCGGCTCCGCCGCGGACGGCGCGGGCCCCCCCGCCCAAGCCGCCGGAAATGGCGGCGGCCAGGCCGCCCGCGGCGCGGGCCGCCGAGCGGGCTCCGTTCCGGAGCCGGGATGCTGTTGTCTCGCAAAGCGGCATGGTCAACCAGAAGCGCCGATGACGCGAGGCGGAGCGGCCGGGCGTCAAGGAAGGCGGGCCTCGGGCGCGGCGGGGCCTCCCCTTATTGTATTATCGGCGAAAACTGCCCGCGCCTCAAAGGTGTAGTTCCTCTCAAGGCGGCGCGGGCAAAAGGGTTTAGGGCGCTCTCCCGCTCCCTGGAGGGAATCCCTGAAGGCCGGCTTCAGGATCAGGAGGGGCTGCCAAGCCGGTCCCGTGCTGGCCGGTAAGCTCGGAAGGCTGCCCGGGACAGGTTCCGCGGAGGCTGCGGCTCAAGGCCGGACAGGGGCCCCGGCGCCGCTTGGCGGGCGTGCCGGGCCGATCTCACTTCTTGCGGATCTTTTCCTGCAGGGTGGTCCGGTTGATGCCCAGAAGCCTGGCCGCCGTGTTCTTGAAGCCGCCGGAGGCCTTGAGGGCCGCCTCGATGAGCCTTCCCTCGTAATCCTTGACCATGGAGGCGAGGCTCACCCCGGCGGACGGGAATTCCAGGAGCGGCGAGATCAGACGCATGAGCCCCTCAGGCAGGGGCGTCTGGCGGGAGAAGTCAGGCGAGGGGCCCCCCGCCTGAGGGGAAGCATCATCCGTGCCGGAAAAAGCCGCTGATTCGGGCTCTTCCGCGCTTTCCGGGGGGCTTGCGGCCGGGTCTCCGGAAGGGGCCGGAGAGACTTCCGGAAAGGCTGCGGGGACTTCCGGAAGGGCTTGGCCGCCGCTGCGGTCCCCGGTCGCGGAAGGCGAGGCGGCATAGCCGGCCGGCGGCGGGCCGGCGGCTTCCTGCCGGGGGAGCCGCGCGCCGGGGAAGGCGCCCGGGTAGCCTTTCCCGGCGTCTCCGCAGGCAGGGTCCAAGGTTTCCGCGGCCGGGACCCCCTCAGGAAGGCCGCCCCCTCTCCCGCCCGCCTGCGCCTCTGGCGGGAAGGCCGCGCCGTCCGCGGGCCCGCAGGCCAAGGGGAGATCAGAGGCCTCGTCAGGCTCCAAAAAGCCTCTGAGGAGAGCGTCCCTAGCCTCGTCCCTGACCTCAGGGACCGGCCTTACCCAGTCCGGCAGGTCCTCCACCGTGAGCACTTCGCCGTCCGCCAGGATGACCATGCGCTCCATGAGGTTCTCGAGTTCGCGGATATTGCCCGGCCAGCGGTAGGCGCAAAGCTGGGCCATAGCCTCCGGGGACACCCCCGTGACATGCGAGGCCCGCGAATCCCTGAGCTTTTTGAGGAAGTACTCCACCAGCAGCGGGATGTCCGCGGCGCGTTCCCTGAGGGGGGGAACGCTGACAGGTATGACGTTGAGGCGGAAATAGAGGTCCTCGCGGAAGCGGCCCTCCCGGACAGCCTTGGCCAAATCCACGTGGGTGGCCGTGATGACCCGGATGTCGGCGCGTATGGTCCTCTCGCCCCCCACCTTCTCGAACTCGTGCTCCTGAAGGACCCTCAGGAGCTTGACCTGCAGCTTGGGGCTCATGTCCCCTATCTCGTCCAGGAAAACGGTACCGCCCTGCGCCAGCTCGAAGCGCCCGGCGCGCTCCTTGACCGCGTTGGTGAAGGCGCCCTTTTCGTGGCCGAAGAGCTCGGTCTCCAGGAGTTCCTCCGGGATCGCCCCGCAGTTGACGGGGATCATGGGCTTGTCTCTGCGGGGGGAGGCCAGGTGGATGGCCCTGGCTATGAGTTCCTTGCCGGTTCCGGTCTCCCCGTGGACCATGACGGTCGAGTCGGTGGCCGCCACTTTTCCGATTATCCGGAAGAGCTTCATGAGGGCCGGGCTGGAGCCCACGATGGCCCTGGCCGGGGAGACCGCAGCGGGCGCGGCGGACGGGCCTGCGGGTGCGGCCGCCGCGGTAAAGGGGGCGGGCGCGGCCTCCGCGGGGGGCTGAACAGGCGCGGCTGCCGGGCCGTCGGGGCCGGCGGGGGGGCCGGCCAGGGAACCCAGGACATGCGTGAGCGCCTGGGCCAGCTCCAGGGGATCGGGCGGCAGGCTCAGAAAGTCCGTGAGCCCCGCCCGGAAGTAGCCGGTCACGGTCTTGAGGCCCGCCCCAGCCCCCAGCCCCAGGAGCTTCAGTCCCTGGGGCAGGGAGCGGAGGCGGGCGGCTATCTTCTTCTCGCTGTTGGTGGGAAGATCGTCCAGGTTCACGATGAGGGCCGAAAAAGAGTTTTCGGGGAGCCTGCCTTCAGCCTCGTCGAGGCTTTGGGCCCTCACTGCCGCAAAGCCGCGGTCCCGGCAGGCGTCGGCCAGGGTCTGGAACAGCTTGTTGTTTTTGACCGCGACCAGGACGTCTCCCATCAGAACCGCTCCTTTACGGCGAAGCGAAATAACGGCAGGGGAACAGGACCCGGGGCCTTGCCCGGCCTCAGGCGGCGCTCCGGCGGAAGCCTGAAAGGCAGGCGCGCGGCCCCTCCTGGATCAAACAGTCCCATAAAAATATAAGGCTTTAGGGCCCAGAATACAATCATGCCGCCTGCCCGCCGCCGCGGGCGCAGGGCAGGGCCAGGCCGGGCAGGCCGAAGCGCGCCTGAAAGGCGCGGGGCCCGGAGGGCGGCAAGGGACTTAAATGTTCCGGACCGCGGCGGGCGGCAAGTTGCCATGCGCGGGAACGGCTGAAGCAGCAATGCCGGATAAAGCCAGGCGGGAACAGGCGGCCTTTCCCCCGCCATCCTGCAAAACATGATGTAAAAAATAATTTAGATACAATGTAACAGACTGCGATACCATATGGCGTATGTATCATCTAAAGTCATGCATAATATGACTCATGCAACCTTAATAAACTTTTTTTGCATGATTTTTGCGCGGGAATCACGCTTCCGGGAGCCTGGCCCCGGACGCCGCGGGATCGGGAAAAGTGACGCGGGCCGGGGGCCGGCCCGCTTAAAAAGGGCTCAGGGGCAAGGAAAGCAGGGCGCGAAGAGGGGAATCGCCGTTTGAGGCGCGGCAAGGATCAGGCGGCCCGCTTCCGGGAGCCGCGACAGGCCGCGGACGATGGCGGAGGCAGGCAGGGAATAGCTTATCCGCAAGGCCGAAGCGACGAGGAAAAGCGAAATCCTTGGCAGTTACGCGGTTTAGGGAGGCTTCCCTCCGGCGGGCTTGGGAAGCCAGCCCCGGGCCGGCGGGGCGGCTCGCCTTCGCCCCGGCTTCCCCGCGTTCAGCCCTGCAGGAACAAGCCCGCGCGAGGGCGGTATTGCAACGGACGGGCCTTTTGGCCGATAATGTAAGCATAAGGGGAAGAAGCCGCTGACCGGACAGGCTTGTAACGCTCTCCCCGGCGCCCTGGACGGGGCTTCGCGCGCAAGGCCCTGCGTGCCGGTCGGGTTTGACCGCCCGCCCGGCCTCAGGCATCGGCCCGGAGACGCCGGGCTTCCTGCCTATCCCGGCGGGTTCCGCCCCCGAAGCGGCGGCCCTTCAGGCCCCCGCCTCCGGTCGCCTTGCCCTGCGGCTGCAGGCGCCCTGACTTCGCCTCCGCGTTCTCCCGCGTCGCTTGCGGCCGCAACCCTTGCCTCTGCCCCGCAACCCCGCCTGCGGCCGCCTCGACTTCCGGCGGCCAGGCGCGGCCACGCCTCACCCAGGAGCTTTCCCTCAGCGTGCTTTCCTCACTCCTACACCCCCTGGCCCTGCTGGGGAGGGCGGCCATCGGCGCCGTGTTCCACCTGGGCCGCTACGCCATCCTGTCCGCCCGCGCCTTCGGCTACGCGTTCGTGCCGCCCTTCCGGGTGCGGGGCTATCTCAAGCAGATGGAGTCCGTGGGGGTGGACTCGCTCTTCGTGGTGATCCTGACCGGAGCCTTTACCGGAGGGGTCTTCACGCTGCAGATCATCTACGGGTTCAGGATGTTTTCCGCCGAGAGCATGGTGGGGCCCACGGTGGCCATGGCCATGACCAGGGAGCTGGGCCCGGTTCTCACCGCCCTCATGGTGACCGGGAGGGTGGGCAGCAGCATGGCGGCGGAGCTCGCCGCCATGAAGGTCACGGAACAGATAGACGCCCTTGCGGTCATGGCGGCCGAGCCGGTGAAGTACCTGGTCAGCCCCCGGATCATCGCCGGGATAATCATGCTGCCGCTCCTTACCGCCGTCTCGGACGCCATAGGGGTAGTGGGCGGGTACGCGGTCGCAGTCGTGAAGGGACTCGATCCGGGGCAGTTCGCCGGCAGGATCCAGGACATCGTGCGCATGGACGATGTCCTGGACGGCCTTGTCAAGTCGGCCTTCTTCGGGTTCATCCTGACCAGCGTGGGCTGTTACGCGGGCTTCTACTGCAAAGGGGGCGCGGAGGGGGTCGGCCGCGCCACCACCGGCGCCGTGGTGGTGAGCTACGTGGCTATCCTGGTGGGGGACTTTATCCTCACCGCCGTAATGTTTTAGGGCGGGGAATGGCCTCTTCCGCGCAAAGAGCCCCCGCAATCAGGGTCAAGGGCCTCCGCAAAAGCTTCGGCGAGGCCGAGGTCCTCAGAGGCGTGGACGTGACTCTCATGCCGGGCCGCGTGAACTTCGTCATCGGCAAAAGCGGCGGCGGCAAGTCCGTGCTCCTCAAGCACCTTACCGGCCTCATGCGCCCGGACGGCGGCGAGATCTGGTACGGCGCGGACGAGCTCTGGCGGTCAGGGAACAGCGGGCTCAAGGCCCTCCGGCGCAAAATGGGCCTCCTTTTCCAGGATGGGGCCCTCTTCGACTCCCTGACGGTCTCCGAGAACGTCGCCTTCCCGGCCTGGTACCACGGGACCCTGAGACCGGCCGAAGCCGCCGGGCGCACCAGGGATCTTCTCAAGGAACTCGGGCTGGAGGGGCGCGGGGAAGCGCGCGTGGCCGAGCTTTCCGGAGGCGAGCGCAAGCGGGTGGCCCTGGCCAGGGCCCTCATCATGTCGCCCCAGGTGCTTTTCTTCGACGAGCCCACGACCGGCCTGGACCCTATCCTGAGCACCCAGGTCGACTCGCTCATCTTAAGCGTCCGGGACCGCACCGGGGCCACCGTGGTGGTGGTGAGCCACGACATCGCGGCCGTGCTCTCCATCGCCGACCAGGTGAGCCTTATCCACGAGGGCAGAATGATCCTCACCGGCACGCCGCAGGACTTCCGGGAGTCCTCAATCCCTGCCGTGCGGGAATTCGTCTCCGGAGGCGGGGAGGGAGGGCCCTGAGGGCGCCTGGCCCTGGACCTTGGCGGCGGGCTCCGTCGCGGCGGGCCGGGAGGCTTTTCGCCCTGCCCGGCCCCTCCGGCCTCCCGTCCCTTGCCTCTTGCTTCCGCCTTTTGGCGCCTGGGAAGGAAAAGAAGCCCTCCGCGCGGCTCCTCAAGCCCTGCAGGGGCTTGAGTCTCAGGCAATCCGCGACGTTTCGGCCGGCGGGGTCAGCCCCGGTTCGCCAGGGCGGGCCCGAGGCGGCCTTGACAGGCGAACGGCCCCTGTTTTTTAAGCGTTTAAAGCCTGGAAGAGCTCAAGCCCGCCTCGGGCCGGAAAACCCCTGACAAGGCCCCAGGCAGTCCGCCGTCCGTTGCCCGTCATCCATCGCCCGCAACCCGTCGGCCGTCTTCGCGCGCCTCTCCACGCTCCAAGGCGCCCCTGCCCGCCGGTGGGAGGCGCCGGAGGGCCTTCCCCCTAAGGGCCCGCGCCTGAGCGTCAGCGGCCGGCGGCTAAAAGCCCATCGACCATCCGGGACATTCCATGTACAAAACCTCCACGGAAATCAAGGTAGGCCTCTTCGTGCTGGCCGCGCTCCTCGTGACCGCCTGGATGGCCATGCGGCTGGGGGGCTTCAAGAGCTACGACACCGGCTATTACCAGCTGGATGCGAACTTCGACCAGGTCTCCGGCCTCAAGAACGGGGTCACGGTCGAGGTGGCCGGCATCAGCGTGGGCCGGGTCGGGGAGATCACGCTCCTGGACGGCAGGGCCCACGTGACCATGTACATCCTCAACGGGGTCACGCTTCCCGTTGATACCCGGGCGGTCATCAAGGCCCAGGGCATTTTGGGCGACAAGTACGTGGAGCTCGTGCCGGGCTCCGGCGGCGAGGGGGCCCTCTCCTCCGGGCAGACCATCTCCGAAACCGCCTCCGCCGAAGACTTGGGGGTCCTGATCCAAAAGCTCTCCTCCGTGGCCGATGACCTCAAGGTCCTTACCTCTTCCCTGACCCAGGACGGCGGGGGCCAGGAGCTAAGGGAGATCATGGACAACGTCCGGGAGATGTCGGCCAACCTCAACCGGCTCGTCAAAGACAACGGGCCGGGCCTGACCGAAGCCTTGGCCAGCCTCGACCGCGTCTCCAAAAACCTCGAGGACATCACCGGCCGCGTCTCCAGCGGCCAGGGCACTTTAGGCCAGCTGGTATACGACGACTCGGTGATCCGGGAGCTGAGGGGCTCCCTGGCCTCCATCAGGGAAGTGACCGAGAAGATCTCCTCGGGCGAGGGCACCCTGGGCCGCCTGGTCAACGACTCCGGCACTGCCGACAAGATAGACCAGGCCCTGGATTCCGTGAACGACTACCTCTCCAAGGGCGACGAGATAGTGGTGGCGCTGGACTTCCGGGCGGATTACATGACCCGCTACAACTTCCTCAAGGGAAGCGCGGGCGTGCGCATCTACACCTCGCCCGACCGCTACTACCTGCTGGGGGTGACCGCGGACTACTTCGGGAGCTACGAGCGCGTCGACTACTCGGGCCCCGGCGGCAACTACGTCGAGGAGGCCCGCAACCGCTCCCGCCTGAAGATCAACGCCCAGATAGCCCAGCGCTTCTATGACTTCGTCATCCGCGGCGGGGTCATGGAATCCGGCGCGGGCATCGGCATCGACTACCTCATGTTCGACGACGACCTTACCCTTACCTTCGAGGCCTTCAGCGGCGACTTCGACCACAACCCGCACCTCAGGGCCATGGCCACCTGGCGCTTCTGGAAGTTCCTGTACGTCTCGGCGGGCTACGATGACTTCATCAGCGACCTCCACCGCGCCTCTCCCTTCGTCGGCGTCGGGTTCTGGTTCACGGACGACGACCTGAAGCTTCTCCTGAGCGGAGCCGGAAGCTTCCTGACAGACTAAGGGCGGCGCCTCCTTCACGTCTGCGGGGCAGGCCTCCCTGCCCTTCCGCGGCGGCCGTTCCCTGGCGCTCCCTTACGGCCCGGAGGCCCCCGCCCGCTTCCCCGCCCTGAACATCGGCGGCGGAACGCCGGCCGCGTTCAGGGCGGGTCCCTTGCCTGCGGCGCCTGTTGCCCGGCCCTCCGGCGGCGCCGGGGACCGTTGCGCCTGATTCCCGGCCCTCCGGCGGCGCCTGGGACCGTTGCGCCTGTTTCCCGGCTCTCCGGCGGCTCCCTCCCTCCAGGCCTTCGCCTGACCGGGGCTGTCGCGCGGGCGCCCCTCAGGCCGCAGCCTGAGGGGCGGCAGGCAGGCAGGGTCCCTCCACCCTTGGCCCCAGGCGCGCGGAACAGGCCGTTCCGGCCTGATGGCCTTCCTGGCCCTGTCTCTGCCGCCCCCGGCCGCGCCGCCCTGTTCCGGCTGCCTGCCCAATTACCGGCCAGCCTGCGGAACGCCCGTTCCGCGGGCTGGCTCAGGAATGCGCCCGCCTGACCGCACGCCCCCCGGCCGGCCGGCCGGGGCCCCGGAGCGGCTCTGCCGGCCGCGCCCGCCCCGGATCGCTCCGCCGGACCCGGCCCGCCCCGGGCGGGGCTTGCGGGGCAGCCGCGCGCGGCTTGCCCGGGCCTTGTCGCAAGGGCCCGAAAGGGCCCGGTTTCGCGGTTTTTTATGGCCAAGCGCGGCCATTATGTGATATAAATACAAGGCGCCGGAGTGACCGGCCGCCAAATGCGTGACGTGGCCCGGCAATGCCGGCGCCGGGCGATAGGATTTATGCCTGAGACTTTAAGCCCGCCGACCCTGGAGACTTCGCTTGAGCCTGAGAAGACTCCCAAGGTCATGGTGGTCGACGACGAGCTGCTCAACACCAAGCTCATAGCCGCGATGCTCAAGCCTCAGGGCTACGAGGTGGTCCTGGCGGGCGACGGCAGGGAGTGTCTCGCCAAGGTCCGTGAGAATCCCCCGGATCTGATCCTGCTTGACATAATCATGCCGGGCATGAACGGTTTCGAGGTGGTTCAGGAGCTCAAGCGGGAGGAGAAGTTCGCCCAGATTCCCGTGGTCATGGTGACGGCGCTCCAGGACGTCAACGACAGGGTGAAAGCCCTCGAGGTGGGAGCGGACGATTTCCTGTCCAAGCCCGTCGACCGCATGGAACTCCGCGCGCGGGTGAGGTCCCTGCTCAAGGTCAAGGCGTACAATGACCACATGATCAACTACCGCCAGGAGCTCGAAAGCGAGGTCCGGCGGAGGACCCTGGAGATCCAGGAGACCAACGCGAAGCTGGCCAAGGCCCACGAGCGGCTCCGCGGGGCGTCGCTGGAGACCATCTTCCGGCTTTCCCGGGCGGCCGAGTTCAAGGACGAGGACACCGGCGCCCACATCATCAGCATGTCGCGGATTTCCGCGAGGCTCGCCAAGAAGTGCGGCCTCTCCGACGCGACCACCGAGAGCATCCTCTACGCCTCCCCCATGCACGACATCGGCAAGATCGGCATCCCGGACCGCATCCTCCTCAAGAACGGCCCCCTGAACGATGAGGAGTGGACGGTCATGCGCATGCACACCGTCTTCGGGGGCAAGATCCTCGAGAATTCCGACATCGGCTTCCTGCGCCTGGGCGAGGTCATAGCCCTCACCCACCACGAGAAGTTCGACGGCTCGGGTTACCCGCGCGGCCTCAAGGGCAGACAGATTCCCCTGGCCGGCCGCATCGTGGCGGTGGCCGACGTCTTCGACGCGCTCATGTCCCGCAGGCCGTACAAGCCGCCTTTCACTTCCGAGCAGGCCGCCGGCATCATCACCGACGGCCGCGGCAGGCATTTCGACCCCGACGTGGTGGACGTCTTCCTCAAGGATCTCCCCAACATCCTGGACATCTGGCACTCCAGCCAGGAGGATCAGAGCAAGGAAGTGGCCGAGGCCCTGAAAATGCCCTAGGGGGCAGGAGCCCTGCCGGCCCTCCCTCCCGCCCCCTGTTCCCCCTCAGAAGAGCCCCCGCCCTCCCCCACGCCAAGAGCTGCAGGCCTTAAGGCCCCGTCGGCCGGGCATCCCTGCGGATGACCAGGCTACGGGCCTTCAGCCTCAGGCCAGTCACCCCTCCCCCGCGCGGGACCACCGGCGGCGGGAGGATTTTTTTTCAGCCGGCCTTCCTGCCTCCTCCGGCCGATCCTGCCGGCCGGCATGCCTTTTCCGCCTCCGGACCGGCCGATGCCCCCTTACCCGCAAGGACTTGGCTTCCCTATGAAACGCCTCAGACTTTACCTCCTCCGCCACGGCGAGACTCAGACCAACGGGCGCTATCCCTTCAACGGCTGGACAGACGTGCCCCTGTCGGACAAGGGCAAGGCCCAGCTGGAGGCGGCGGCCAGAGCCCTCGCCCCGGTGCGGTTCGACCGGGTGATATCCAGCGATCTCTTCCGGGCCCGTTTCGGGGGGGAGCTCCTGGCCGGCGGCGCGGGCCTGAAGCTGGAGACGGATCCCGACTGGCGGGAGATGCACTTCGGGGAATGCGAGGGCCTCGAGTTCGAGGAGATCAGAAGGCTCCACCCTGAACTTGGGGAGAGCGTCATGAACCCCGAGGGGCGGGAGGTAAGCTTCCCCGGCGGCGAAAGCGGGCAGGGCTTTTCCGCGCGGGTGGCGGGCGCCCTGGCGCGCCTCCGGGCCGAGACCCCGGTCGGCCGGGTGGCCTTGGTCTCGCATGCCGGGACGGCCCGGGCGGTCCTGGCCGCCCTTTTCGGCTTCAGCGTCGCGGTCATGTGGAGCTTTCACCAGAGCCACGGGTGCCTTCACGTGGTGGACGTCTATCCGGGCAGCGCCGCGGCTTGCCGGGTCCTCAACGCCTATCTGGGCCCTGAGGGATACGCCTCCCCCGGCCCGGGCCTGGATTTTCTCGCGGGGGAGTTCGGAGGGGCCTACTGATGAGCGTGGACGGCGACGACGGCAAGGCCAGGGAAGGGCCGGAAAGCCCCGGTTCCGTGGGCTGGACCAGCCCCAGGAAAATGTGCCTTTTCGGGGGAAGCGCCGGGCCCCTGACGCTCGAGGCCGGGGGGAGCATCGGGCCGGTGGAGGTGGAGTACGAGACTTACGGCAGGCTGGATTCCGCCGGCGCGAACGCCGTGGTGATCTGCCACGCGCTCACCGGGGACGCCCACGCCGCAGGCTGGGAACGGGAGCCGGAGGGGCCGCTGCGCGAGTACCGGCGGAAAAAGCCCGGCTGGTGGGATACGATGATCGGCCCGGGGAAGGCCGTGGACACCGCGCGGTTTTTCGTCGTCTGCATCAACGTGCCGGGGAGCTGCTACGGCTCTTCCGGCCCCAGCTCGGTCAATCCCGCCACCGGGCGGCCCTGGGGCCTCGATTTCCCCATCGTGACCGTGGGCGACTGGGCGCGCATCCAGGCGGCGGTCATGGACAGGCTGGGCATAGGCGCGGCCAAGGCAGTGATCGGCGGGTCCATGGGCGGGCAGATAGCCCTCGAGCTGGCGCTGGCCTTCCCGGAACGCGTCTCAGGGCTAGCCATCCTGAGCGCGGGGCACAGGCTCACCTCCCAGGGGCTGGCCTTCAACGCGGTCGGCCGGAACGCCATCCTCTCCGACCAGGCCTTCAACGGCGGGGAATACTACGGCGGAGAGCGGCCGCTCAAGGGGCTGGCGGTCGCCCGCATGATGGCCCAGATAACCTACCTCTCCGAAGAGAGCATGGACCGGAAGTTCGGCCGCAGGCTCAGGGGCAAGGACTCCCCGGACTTCACCCTCACGGGAATAGAGTTCGAGATGGAGAGCTACCTGAACCATCAGGCCGCCAGCTTCGTCGCCCGTTACGACCCCAACAGCTACCTCTACATGACCCGCGCCATGGACTATTACGACGCGGCCGCCCGCTGGGGAGCCGGCAGCCTCAGGCGGGCCATGGAGCGCGTCAGGGCCAGGACCCTGGTCGTGTCCTTCAGCTCCGACTGGCTTTTCCCGCCCGAGCTTTGCCGCGAGATGGTTTCGGCCATGTGCCTGGCCAGGCTCCCGGTCAGCTACGTGAACATCCCCTCCCGTTACGGCCACGATGCCTTCCTGGTGGAGACTGAGGTGGTGGACAGGCTGATCCGGAGCTTCCTGAAGGACCGCCCCGCCCCCGTGAAGAGAGCCTCGCGGGCCTCCCTCCGCGAAGGCGGGCCCCAAGAGGGGCCACAGGCCTCCCAGGCGGCTCAGGCTTTCCAGTCCGTTCAGGCTCTGCGGGCAGCCGAGTCTTCCGACGCCTCTCAGGCTTCCGACGCCTCTCAGGCCCTGCCGGACCCGGAGACGCGGCCCGTCGACGGAGGCCTTCCGGAAGGCGAAGCAGGCGGCTGTCCCTCCCTGGACAGCGCCGCCGACTGCCGGAACTCCCCCGCCGCCCTCCCGCTGAACGTCTCGCCACGCTGAAGGTCAAGCCAATGGTGATCGTCCTCGACAAGAACGGCGCGCAGCTCATGCCCTGCACGGTGAAGAAGGCCAGGCTCCTCTTGAAAAAACGCCGCGCGTACTTGTTTTCCAGGAGCCCCTACACGATCATGCTCAAGGACAAGGAGGTACGCGCCCCCGCTTCCGGGGCCATGTCCCGGCTCGCCATGGATGACGACGCGCGCGAGGCCTTCTCCCGCCTCAGAAGCCTTCACTGCAGGCTGGGCCTCCACCCGGGGGCGATTCCGGAGTCCGGCGGGAACGGGCCCGGCCAGCCCCGGGGAGGGCGCTGGCAGGACAGGGTGATCCTGTCGGGGGTGGATCCGGATTCTTACGTGCTGGATCTTGGCTGCGGGCGGGGCGAGCTTTTGGCCAGGCTCACCGAGGAGCTCGGGGTGAAGGGCCAGGGCGTGGAAGTGGACCCTGAGGCGGCCATGGCCGCCATGGATGCCGGCGTTCCGGTCCTGAACATAGATCTCTCGCTGGTCCTGGGCAACTTCGAGGACCAGAGCTTCGATTACGTGATCCTGGAAAGCACCCTCCAGACCCTCAAGAAGCCTCTGGAAGTCCTGTTTGAGATGCTCCGGGTGGGAAGGCGCGGCATCGTGTCTTTCCCGAACTTCGGCTACTGGCGGGTACGGCTTGACCTCGCGGCCAGGGGCAGGATGCCCGTCACCCAGGGGCTCCCCTACGGCTGGCACGACACCCCCAATATTCATCTCTTCACCCTCGATGACATGCTGGACTTCTGCGAGGCGAACTCAGTGCGCATAGCCGCGGCCTGGGGCCTCTGCGAGGGCGAGATCAGGGCGGTGGGCCCCCAGGACAACCTCGTGACGGAAGAGGCCATACTGTTCCTTGAAAGGGGTTGACTCGGAAGGCCCCGGCCAAGGCTTTCCCTGAAAAGCCTTGGCCGGGGCCGCCCTGCGGCGCGCTTCCGCTTGCAAGCCCCCCTGCGCCAGGCTTCCGGGTTTCCGGCGAAAGCGGGCGTTCCGGCGCCGGCTGGCTCGGAGGCCCGCGGAACGCCAGGATTCGACGGATCAAGGCGTCAACAGGCCAAGCGGTCACGGGGCCAGGCCCGCTGCAGGCCGGCGCCGCCAATGGTCGGCGCCGCCAATGGCCAAAGCCGCCAATGGCCAAAGCCGGCAAAGGCGACGGCTGATAAAAAGTGAAAGCGGCCAAGAGCCGGCGAAGCCTGCAGGCTCGAAAAAATGATTGCAAAGGACGGCACGGTGTGGTAATTTTCTTGTTCCGCGAGGCCGCCCCCACTGCCCGGCCGCCGGCGCAAAGGAGTCCAGCAAGCCATGTCCAGGGTATGCGAGATCTGCGGCAAGTCCGCTCAAAACGGGCACAACGTGTCCCACGCCAACAACAAGACCAAGAAGCTCTGGCAGCCTAACCTCCAGAGCGTGCGCCACCAGGAGGGCGGGCGGGTCAAGAGGATCCGCGCCTGCGCCTCCTGCATCAAGCACGGCCTGGTGCGCAAGCCCGCTCACCGGGATCTCTCCAGGATCGTGAAGCCTGAAACCCCTGCGCAGCAGTGAGCTTCCGGGGCTCGCCGCGCCCATGGCATAATAGGCTTTTAACGGGAGGCAAGGCGCCATGCGCCAGCCTCCCGCGCGGCCCTCAAAGCGAAAGCCGCCTTCAGGCCCCTTGCGGGGATCCGGAGGGCGGCTTTCGCGTAAGAAAAGGCCTTTTTTCGCCGGTCAGGCTATGCTGAGGCCAAAGAGCCCTTAACTGGCGGGACCGGGCGCGGCTGCCGGAGGCTGCGCCGGAAGCCTGGGGCGCGCGGCCAGGGAGGGGCTGATCATAAGGGCCCAAAAGCGCGGAAGGCGCCTGAAAGCCACGCTTTCAG
>JAITRL010000072.1 GCA_031288415.1 Deltaproteobacteria bacterium
CCGGCCAGCGGATCCACAAGCCCCTGGTCATCACCAAGCACAAGGACCAGGCCAGCCCCAAGCTCTTCAAGGCCTGCTCCACCGGCGAGAACGTGGAGGCGGCCCTCGACTTCTACCGCATCAAAGCGGACGGCACCGAGGAGAAGTACTTCACCGTCAAGCTCGAGGAGGGCATCATCGTGAACCTGAGGGAGTTCACCCCCGTCACCTTCCTCCCCGAGAACAAGCCCTACCACGACATGGAGGAGGTCGCCTTCACCTACTCCAAGATCACCTGGACATACAACGACGGGAACATCGAGTTCACGGACGACTGGAAGGCCTAGCCCGAACGGCGTGGCCCGGCCGGGAAGTCCGGTCGGGCCCGCTCCGCAAGGCGGGCGAAGGAGCTGCCCGCTCCGCAAGGCAGGCGAAGGCGCTGCCCGCTCCGCAAGGCAGGCGAAGGCGCTGCCCGCTCCGTAAGGCAGGCGAAGGCCGAGCCCTCAGGGCCAGCTGAGGGCCCCGGCCCCGGCCCCGGCCCCGGCCTCAGCGCCGGCGCCCGGCGGCCCCGGCCTGCGGCGTTCCGGTTGCGGCGCGGCTTCTCTGTCGGCGGCAGGGGCCAATCTGAGACAGCTTCCGGCTTGCGGCGCCTTCCGGCCCCCGACGCGAGGCCTGCCGCGGCAGGTAAACGGTTCCCTCGGACTGACTGGGATCGCTTGGGCCTGCGGCGGCTGCGGCTTCGGTTTCGAGCCAGCGAGTCGCCCTAAGCACTGCGGCCGAAGACGGCACGGCCCCCCTCAAAACGCGGGGGCGCCTTTTCCGCTTGACGCGGAGAGGGCGCCCTCGCCGTGTTTTTTCCGGCAGCGCGGTTTGCGCGGCAGGTTTCTTCCCGCGGCTTGCTCCTCCCGCGCCTCCTTCCCCGTTCCTCCCCCGCGCCTCCTTCCCCGTTCCGCGTTCAGCCCTTTTAATGAGCCTTTTCCGTCCTTCAGCTTTTCGGGCCGTCCGCTTTATCGGGGCCTCCGGTGACTTCCCGCGCTTTCCTTTGTCCGGCCCTGCCGCGAAGCCATCAGGCTATCCGAGCGTGCCTCGGCGGCCCTTGAAGGTTGCCGAAGGCCCCGGCGCGGCTTCCTGAGCCCTCCGCTTCAGCGGATAGGGGGCTCCTGACGCCTGTGGCGCCGCCGGCGCGCGGCGGCGGATTTTCTGGCGGAGGCTGCTCCGGGTATGCTAGAATCATACAAGCGCCGCGCCTTGCCTTGTCCGCCTTCCAGCGCCTTCCGTGGCGCATCGCCACGAGGTGCACCCTTGCCCGTTATCCCTCAGGCCGCCATGGTCCTCGCCGCCGGGCTGGGCGCTCGCCTCAGGCCCCTGTCCCTGTCTCGCCCCAAGCCCCTCTTCCCGGTCCTTAACCGCCCCATGCTCGGGATCTGCCTCGAGAGGCTTCACGAGGCCGGGGTTCGCCTGGCCGCGGTCAACGCCTTTCACCTCGCCCCCAGGATCGAGGCTTTCCTGGAGGAGGCGGCCCCGTCCTTTCCCGGCATGGAGCTCCGCCTCAGCCGGGAGCGGGAGCTTTTGGGTACCGGAGGCGGCATCCGGAAGGCGGCGGGACATTTCGGCGAGCCCCTGTTCGTGGTGAACGGCGACGTGCACGGGGACATCCCCCTGGCCGCGCTCGCGGAAGCCCACGCCTCCCGTCCGGGGGCCCTCGCCACTTTGGCCGTCGTCGACCGCCCTGACAAGGCCACGGTGAGCGTGGGGGAAGAGGACGCGATCCTCAGCTTCCGGGAGAAGGGTCCCGTGCCGGGGGAGAAGGCCAGGCTCTGCGGGGCCGGGGTGATGGTCCTGTCTCCCGAGGCCCTCGCAAGGCTCCCCGACGGACCCTCTGACGTCATCGCGGAACTCAGGGCCATGATCCTGGGAGGCGGCAGGGCGGGAGTCCTCAGGCTGGGCCCTGAGGCGGAATGGTGCGACATCGGCACGCCCGGCGACTATTACTCCCTGAACCACCGCCTGGCCCGGGGCGGCCGCTTCGCGGAAGGGGCCCGGATAGACGCGGAGACCGAGGGCTTTCTGGCGGCGGAGCCGGGAGCGTGGATCCAGGAGGGCGCCCGGGTAAGGGACTGCATCCTGTGGTCCGGGGCGGTGGCTGAGAGCGGCTGCGACCTCTCGGGCATGATCGTGGCCGGCATCGCGCGTTCAGGCGTTCGCATGAGGGGCGGGGTCATCACCGGCAGCTGACCGCCGCATGGCCTCAGCCTCCTTCACGTGCCGGCTTCGCTTCGCCGCTGAACCGGCCCGCGTTCGCCCGTTGCCCTCCCCCTCCGGGGCTTGGCCGGCCTTTCATGTCTTAACCGGCCTTAACCGGCCTTATCCTGCCCTCGCCGGCTTGTCCTGCATCCTCCGGACCCCGGCGGCCCGCAGGGCCATGAGGGCCGGCAGATGCCTTCTTAAGCCTGACGGCCATAGTCTCTTCTGGATTTCATATGACTCAACTCTCCGATACACATGATCACGCCGGCGCGGAGGCAGGCGGCGACAGGTGGCCGGCCTTGGAATGGGCCGCCGGGCGCTGGGGCGTGGACCCGGCCGGGATCGCCGCCGCCCGCCTGCCCGGGGACGCCTCCCCGAGGGGCTACGCCCGCCTGAAGAGCGCCGGGGAGACAAGGATACTCATGGAGGGCCCCGACCGGCTCGAGAACCGCGCCTGGCTTTCCGTCGGACGCAGGTTATGGGAGGCGGGCTTCCCGGTCCCGGAGATCCACGACTGGGACCTCGATCTGGGATATTTTCTCCTGGAGGATCTGGGGGACTCGCACCTGTGCGATCTGGAGGGCAAGGACTGCGCCGCCTTCGCCGCCGCGGCCAAGGCGGCGTCAGAGACGCTGGCCTCCTTCCACGACCGGGCGTGGGAATGCCTCGCGCCCGTCCATGACCTTTTGCAGGCCCGCTACGACTCGGACTTCATGTTGCGCTCCGAGTGGAACTATTTCCTGGAGGGGGCCAGGCTCCTGGGGGTGCCGGGCTCTTCGGGCAAGGCGCTGGCGGCGGAGGGTCGCAAGCTCGCGGCCCTTTCCGGCTGCGAGCGCGAGCGCTCCTTTATCCACCGCGACTACCAGAGCCGCAACATCCTCGTGACTGGGCGCGGGGTCAGGATCATCGACTGGCAGGGAGGGAGGCTGGGGCCGCCCTTCTACGATCTCGCGAGCCTCCTCTACGACCCTTACACGGATCTGGGGCCCGCCGACCGGAGCGGCCTCGTGGCAGACTACCTTGCGGCGCGGAAGACCCCGGCCAGCGGGGACGAGTACCTGGACAAGACGCGGTTCTTCGGGCTGGTGCGCCTCATGCAGGCCGCAGGGGCCTATGCGCATCTGGCCGCCCGGGGACTGACCTCATACGCCCGCTTCCTGCCCCGGGCCCTCGGGCGCTCCCTGGAGATAGCGCTCGAGCTGCCGCAGGGAGTCTTCCCGGGGGTCGTGGGCTTTCTGGAGGGCTACCAGGCGCGCCTCCCGCGGATCCTCTCCGGTCTGGGCGTATGTGCGCTCTGATCGCCATCGTGGGCCGCCCTAACGTCGGGAAAAGCTCCCTCTTCAACCGCCTGGCCGGCCGCCGGGCGGCCCTGGTGGATGACCGGCCGGGGGTCACGCGCGACCGCCACTACTCCGACTTCGAGATAGACGGCCGCAGGGGCCTTCTGGTGGACACGGGGGGCTTCGAGAGCGGGGGCGCGGATCCCCTGGCGGGCTCCATAGCCGAGCAGGTGGCCGCGGCCGTGTCCGAGTGCGACCTCGCGCTCCTGGTCACCGACGCGATCGCCGGCCTCCGGCCGGAGGACCGCGAGATCGCGCGGCTCGCCCGCCGGTCCGGCAAGCCGGTGATCGTCGCCGTCAACAAGACCGATTCCCCCGAAAAGGAGCCCCTGGCCCAGGAATTCCACGAGCTGGGGTTCACCGAGCTTTTTCCCGTCTCGGCAGCCCACGGGCACGGGACGGGGGCCCTCAAGGCGCGCCTGCGCGAGTTCCTGGACCCCGCTCCCGGGGAGGGCGCGGAAGGGGAAGCGGATGGCCTTCAGGAAGGCCGCCGCAGGGGCAGAGGCCGCCGCCGGGCTTCCGGCAGGCGGCCTCCCAGGGGCGCCTCCGGCGCCCCGGCGGGGAGCGAAGCCCAGGAAGCGGCCCGGTATCCCGGCGATCCTGAAGCCGCCGGATATCACGGGGAACCGGAAGCTGCCGGGCATTCTGCCGAACCTGCCGCCGCCGGATATACGGAAGCGCGGGGTACCGCCGGATTTTCGGGGCGGCGGGAGAAGCCGGGCTCCTTCGCGGCGGAGGAGCGGGGGCTTGAAGTCCCGGAAGCGCTCTCCCCGCCCGGGGAGAGGGGCCGTTACGCGCAAGAGGACGAGGATACGGAAGGCGCGCCCCGGCCGCAGCGGCTGGCGGTCATAGGGAGACCCAACGCCGGCAAGAGCTCCCTCATCAACCGGCTCTGCGGCCAGAGCCGGCTCGTCACCGACCCCCGTCCCGGCACCACGAGGGACGCCCTGGACGTGGAAGTGGAGTTCCGGGGGAAGCGCTACGTCTTCGTGGACACGGCGGGGGTGAGGAGGCGCGGCCGGGTCTCCGACCGGGTCGAGAAGATCTCGGTCATGCGGGCCTTAAAAAGCCTGGACCGGGCGGATGCCGCCCTGCTCCTGATAGACGCCGTCGAGGGCCTCGCCGACCAAGACGCCCACATCGGCGGCTACGCCTTCGAGAAGGGGAGGCCGATCATTATCCTGCTGAACAAGTGGGACCTGGTCAAGGACAAGAAGGCCGCCCGGACGGCCTTCGAGAGGGACTTGTCCCTCAAGATGACATTTCTGGAGAAGTGCCCCTGGTTCCCGGTGTCGGCCCTTACCGGGAGAGGCCTGGATCGGGTGTTCCCCCTGGCTGACCGGGTGATGGAGCAGTTCACCTTCCGGGCCTCCACCTCCGAGGTGAACCGCGTGCTGGAGGAGGCGACCTCCAGGCACAGCCCGCCCCAGGTCGGCAAGACCCGCCTGAAGTTCTATTACGCCGCCCAGGCGGGCACGCGGCCGCCCAGCTTCGTGCTTTTCGCCAACCGGCCCAAGAGCGTCCATTTCTCCTACCTGCGTTTTCTCACCAACCGTTTCCGCGAGGCCTTCGGCCTGGATCTCGTCCCTGCGCGCCTGTACGTCAGGGGCCGCAGGCCCAAGGACGACGGGAGGGACAGATGAGCCGGCACTCCCGCTTCCCGAGGCCGCTTCTCGCGGCGCTTTTGGCGTTCACCCCGTGCGCGTGGAGCGCCTCGGCTTTCGCCTCGCTTTCGGCGCCTCTGGCGGCCCAGGCGGCTTTCGCGCCTCTGGCGGCCCAGGCCGGCGCGGCGCGCCCTGCCGCGTCTGCAACGCCTGAAAGGCAGGGCGGAGGCGATTCTTCCCCTTCACCGGCGCCTTCCGCCGCCGCCTCCGCTGAGGGGGGACCCGGCGCGGCCGAAGCCCCGGAAGCCGGGGCCGGCGCGGGAGAGGCGGCCGGCCCTGGCCCCGAAGCGGCTTCCGAGCCTCAGGCGGGCCCCGAAAGCGGCCGCGGGCCGGACAGCGCGCGGCTGCCGGCGGTCCTGTTCGTGTCCCCGCGGTCCGGTCCCTTCGCCTCCCTGGGGCGCGGGGCTCTTTTAGGCGCCCGCCTCGCCCAGCGGCGCTGGGGCGGGGAGACGGAACTCCTGGAGGCCCCCGAGGAACAGGATGCCGCGGCTTCCATGGGGAGTTCCCCCGGCAGGATCCGGGCCGCGGCGGGCCATCTCTTCGAAGGGAGCCTCGTGCGCAGCGCGCCGTATTACCGGCGGCTGAACATCCCGGTGCTTCTTCCCTTCACGGACAGCCCGGGGGCCGAGGGCCTGGGGCCCATGTTCATCCCGCTGTTCCCTACCGTGAGGGAGCAGGGGAAGATCCTCGCCCTCGATCTGCTTGACTCCCGTCAGAGGCCGCCCTCGGTCTACGTTCTCGAGTACCCCGAGCCCGCCCTGGGCGAGCTCGCCGACGCCTTCGAAGAGACGCTCAGGTCCCCCCCGCCCCGCGGCAAGCAGAAGCGCCAGGCCCTGGCCAAGACCGTGAAGATCGAGCGCGTGGCCGCCGAGACCCCGGCCCAGGTGGCGGACTTCATCGGCACTGTCCGCCAGAACCGCAAGCACGCGGTACTGCTGGCGGTCCCCGGGCCGCTCGCCCTTGGCATCCTGCCCCTGCTTCCTGAGTCCAACCTCAAGAGCGCCGTGTTTTACGGGGGCGCCTCCCTGGCCCTGAGGGACGTGGGTTCGGGATACGCTTCCCTCGGCTTCACCCTGAACCTGTGCGTGCCCGCCCCCGTGCCCGACCCCAAGGATCCGGGGCTGGCGGAGTTCGCCAACATCTACCGCCAGTCCTTCAAGGCGGAGCCCGTGTGGAGCTCGGTTTCCGCCTACGACGCGGTGACTCTGGCGGTGCTCGCCCTGGCCGCCGGGGATCCCCTGGGCTACCTCTCCAACCCCTCCGGCAACACGGGCATCGCCGGAACTTACGCCCGTGACAAGCCCCCGCCCGCGGCGGTCATCAAGGTGCACCGGCAGACGCCCGGAAGCGTGGCTTACCTTCCTTAGCCGCCGTCGGCCGCCGTCCGGCGGGCGAGAGGGCGCCGGCCCGTCGGCCGGGCCCGGGCCCGGGCCCGGAAGGCAAAGGCGGTCTGTCTGTCTGTCTGTCTGTCTGTCTGTCTGTCTGTCTGTCTGTCTGTCTGTCTGTCTGTCTGTCTGTCTGTCGGCCGGAGCCGGAATGCCGCGCCGGCCGCAAACGGAACAAGCCGCCCCGAGGCGCCGCGCTCGGCCGCCGGCGGCGGCAAGGCCGGAGCGGCAGGCGTTCGGGTCCCGTCAGTTGCTTTGCGCCTGGCAGGCCTCAGGATCAGGCGGGCGCGCCGAATCGGTTTCGAGCGACGTGGCGCCTATGAAGGTGAACATCTCCCCAGCGGCCTCATGGTACGCGTACAGGACTATAATGGAGTAGACGACGGGAGTGCCGGCGGCAAGGCTCTCCGCCGCGCGGTTGTCCACGTCGATGTCGGTAAAGAAATACAGGTTTTGCCGGCCCTTGTCGTTGACGACCGCGATCGTGTCCGGGCTGTCGCCTGACTCGCTCACATCGTACGCGCAGAAGATCCCTTTGAGATCGGCATCCTGGTACGCGGTGACCGGCTCGGGCGGGTCCTGGGCTTCCGCCGCAGGCGCCGCCGCAAGGCCCGCCAGGAGCAGCAGGGCCGAAAGAAGCGCCGGGAGCACGGGCGGAAAAAGAGCCGTCGCGGCGGCCGCAATACGGTTCCCGTTAATGCAGGGCATCGGTTCTCCTTGTCGGGCCGGGTTTCGCGCGCAGGGAAAATCCCTTGAACCCTGGCGCGGCCGGGTTCGGCGCGCGTTTTCCGTTTCTTATGCGGCGTGCCGCCGGCACACGCGCGGCAAGAGACGGGCGCGAACCGGCAAAATCCGGGCGGCCGGGAGCGCGATCCGGAAAAGCCCGCGCGGAAGGCGGGTTGAGGTAAAATCCCGGACGGCGGTTACGCGATCCGGGAAAATCCGGAGGGAGGGGGCGCGATCCGGAAAGGCCGGCGCGGCCGCCGGCTTAATCTGAGCCCGCCCGGCCGGAACTCCCTCCGGCCCCGGCGGCCGCCGGGGAGCAAGAGGGGCACGCCCTCGCTGCGGGATGGCGGCCTCAGGGACGCGAGAGGCTCATCCGGCGGGGCGGCCGGGCCAGGCGGAGCCGGGGGCGCAGGCGTCCGCGGAAGGTTCGCCCTGGGCCTCGTAATCGGTAATGGCCACCGTGGGCATGGCTTCCCCGGTTTCCCCGAAGTTTCGGTAAAGGGCCATGCTGTAGGTGACGGGAGTGCCGGGAGCCAGGGACCCCAGGGCGGAAAGCTTGTCGCCGGGCTCCAGCCGCGCCTGAAGCTCGTACGTGCCGGCGGGATTGCGCAGGCTGATCTTGGGGCGGCCTCCGGGGGCTGCCGGGGTGTAGCCGCAGACGTAGCCGAATCCTCCTCCGGTGGCGAACTCCGGATCGGAGGACTGGGCCTGAAGGGCCGGGACAAAGGCGAAAGCGAGCGCCGCGGCCAGGCATGCGGCAAGGGCAAGCGGGTGTCTCATGGGGGAATCTCCTTGTTGAGCGCGGCGGGGTCAGTTGCCGGCCGGCCGGCAGGCCGAGGCGTCGGCGGCGCGGGCGGAGTCTTTCCGGATCTTCGAGGGGCCGACGTAAGTGAACATGCCCCCTCCGGACTCGTCATAGAGATAGATAACCTTCAGGGCATAGATGACGGGAGTTCCCGGCGTGAGCGCAGTGAAAACGTTGTAGTCCTGTTCATTTTCGGCAAGAACGCTCAGGCTCTGCTGGCCCTTGTCGTTGGCCAGGGAGATCCAGGGGGGGTTGTCGCCGGACTCGCTTTCCTCGAACTGGCAGAAGATCCCCTGGAGCTCGGCATCCTGGTATACGACGACGGTATTCGGAACTTGAGCGGCCGCCTCAGGGGCGGCCGCGAGAAGCGGCAGCAGCGCCGCCGGCAGCAGCGCCCGCGCCAGGAGCGGGAGATGCGCCTTCAAGGCGGCCAAATGCCGGTTTTCAGGTTTTGGGGTCATCGGTTCTCCTTGTCGGGTCCGGGCTGGCTTCGCCTGGGCGGGGCAAGCCATCCCCGGTCTGACGGGTTGAATTCAGGCTCCGGGAATCGGCGGCGGCTACGGTCCCTGGCGCGATCCCCGCGCGGGAACAAGCGGCTCAGGCCGTCCTTGGCGGCGTTGCCTGGAAGCCTTGCTGAAGCTCGCTAAGGCAAACGCTTCGGCTGTCGGCGGCGGCGCCTTCCGGGGCGCGGCGGCAGGGTTCCGGCTTCCGGCTGGGTCGCGGGCGCCTTCGTTGACCCTGCTGACGTTCGGCCTAAGTCACCCGCATGAACCTCGCCGGCCGCTCAGGAAGAGGATCCGGCGTTGCCTTGATGCAAATTTTTTCATCTGTCGCTGAATCTTAGCGCCGGAGGATCGGGATGTCAAATGACGCTACGGGCGGCGGCAGGCGGCAAAGGTCATGTTTCAGCGGGCGCCATGTTCCGGATGCCGGAAGGAAATCATGTCTTTGGCAAGGCGGCGTGATCCGCGGCTATCAGCCATGTTTCCCCAGCTTGAAAAAAATTCCGTCGTTTTCGTCGTTTTCCGGCATGATCTGCGCGCCTGAGCCGTATCCCGGCTCTCCGCCTTGACCGTCGGCTCTGTGGCGATCAGCGAGTAACGCGGGCGGCTTGTCTTCAACCCCTTACTCCGGGCCTGAGCGAACGCGGTTTCGCATGGCCATGATGCGCCGGTGACGAAAGCCCGCCTTGACGCTTTCGCCCGCTGGAGGCATGGCGCGCCTGAGTCGGCGGCGCCGGCCCGGGCCCGGCGCCGCGTCCTCTTTCGCGGCGCCGGTTTCCGGCGCTTTCCTTCGCGGAGCGTTTCCTCCGGTGACCGGAGGGCGGCCGCGGCTTCGAAAAAAAGGCCGGGGGGAGAAGGCCTCCGCTTAAGCCTCGGACCGGTTTTCCAGGCGCCTGCCGGCGCCTGCGGGGCTGCGCGGAATTTAAGATCTTCATGGGAGACACCTGCGGTTCCCTGACGGCGGCCTTCATTCCCGGCAAAGTTTTTCAGCGTACGCCGGCCGGGGCCCGGTAAAAATCCGCGCGGTTTCGCCGGGGAGCCGCGCTCTGCCCGAGCCTGAGGAAGGCCGGCTTGGCGGGTTCCTGTCCGCGTTCCTTCGAAGGCCGGCCCGGCCAGTCCCCGGCCCGCGGGCAGGCCCGGTCACCTTCAGGCGCCCCGGCAGGCCCGGTCACTTTCAGGCGCCCCGGCAGGCCCGGCCTGTCCCTGGCCACGCCGGCCGGCCCGGCGATCGATTCAGGGCGCGGCCGGTTCTCCTGCCTCGGCCGGCCCTCAAGCCCGAACCCCGTGACAGGAGGGGAGCGCGGCCCGCGCAAGACGGCGGCCTGCGGCGCCTGGCCCTTGAGTCCGGGCGGCCGCGGCTTTAAAATGCGGCAGCGCTTCGGCGCGCCTGGGAGATCCTGGCGCGGGGGGGCGGAAAGGCCGGGCTCCTTGTCTGACGTTTCCTCCAAACGCATAATCCATCTGGACCTCGACTCGTTCTACGCGTCGGCGGAGGTCCTGGATGACCCGCGCCTGGCCGGGCTTCCCCTCGTCGTGGGGGGGCTCGGGCCCCGCGGGGTGGTGTCCACCGCCTCTTACGAGGCAAGGGCCTTCGGAGTGAAATCCGGCATGCCCACCGCCCGGGCCCGGACCCTGTGCCCGCAGGCAGTCTTCCTGCCCGGCCGCATGCGCCGCTACCAGGAGCTCTCGGCGCAGGTCATGGGGATCTTCCGCCGCTACACCCCCCTGGTGGAGCCACTGGCCCTGGACGAGGCCTTCCTGGACGTGACCGGCTCCCAAGCCGGCCACGGCCCGGCCGAGGAAATCGCGGGCCGCCTGAGAGGCGAGGTGAAGGCGGAGACCGGGCTTACCGTGTCCGCGGGGGTCTCGACGGTCAAGCACGTGGCCAAGGTGGCCTCCGGGCTCAACAAGCCGAACGCCTTGACGGTGGTGCCCTACGGAAGGGAGACGGAGTTCCTGTGGCCGTTGCCCCTGAAAAAACTCTGGGGAGCCGGGGAGGTCACGGTCCGCAAGCTCGAGGCCATGGGCCTCGCCACCATCGGCGATCTGGCGGCCCTTCCCGAGGCGAGGCTCGCTTCGGCCTTGGGCGAGAACGGCCGGCGCCTCTGGAACCTCGCCTGGGCCAGGGACCCCCGCGAGGTGGTGCCGGTGCGCGAGGCCAAGAGCGTGGGGGCCGAGGAGACCTACGACTCGGACATTTTCGGGGAGGCCGCGGTGCGCCGCGAGCTGCTCCACCTTTCGCTTAAGGTGGCGGCCCGCCTGAGGTCTGCGGGCCTCGCCGGAGTCACCCTCACGCTCAAGCTCAGGGACCCGTCCTTCAGGACCTTGACCCGCGCGCGGACCCAGGAGGCCCTCCTGGACGACCACAAGGCCATTTTCGCCCTTGCGGACTCCCTGAGGCCCAAGGGTCCGGCCGGACCCTACCGGCTTCTGGGCATACAGGTCTCCGGGCTGGCCGGGCCCGGCGGGGCCCCGCCCCCGGCCAGGCGCCCGAGGCCGCTTTTCCCGGCAAGCCTTCCCGAAGAGACGCTCCCCAAGGCCGACCGCAGGCTCGTCCGCGCCATGGACGACATCAACAGCCGCTTCGGGGACGGCTCGCTCAAGCCCGCGACGCTGCTGGAGAAGCCGGCCAGGGCCCCCGTGCCCGAGAACCTGCCGGCCTACGGGGATCCTCCGCCTGAGGCAGCAGGGCAAGCCGGCGCGGGGACAAGCGAGGGCGCCGGAGGCCGGGGCGGGACCGAAGCGCGGTAGTCTTTCGGATGCAGAGGGGATCCGAAGGCCGGGGCCGCCCCGCGGCTTGGCGGCCGTCCCTGCCGTTCCTGAAGGGGCTGTTGCCGGCGCCTGCCCCCGCGGCCGGTTAAGGCGCGGCTTAAGGGCTTGCCCGCCGCCACTGTCAAAGCCGGCGCGAAATGGCTATAATGGCCGGGTTCCGGCATCTTTGCACCCCCGCCCGCCTTGAGGCGGGTCTCCCCGGCCGGGGGACGGGAAACCCGCCCCCCGGCCGGCGATGCGTAACGGCAGGGAAGCGCGTTCATGACCATTCTAGTCACCGGCGGCCTGGGCTTCATCGGCACGAACTTCATCCTCGGGCACCTGGCCTCGGGAGGGGACAGGGTGGTGAACCTTGACCTGGCTACCTACGCCGGCAACCTCGGCAACCTCTCCCACCTGCCCGCGGAAAGCCACCTTTTCGTGCGGGGGGATGTCTGCGACGCGGACCTGGCCGCCAGGATCCTGAAGGAGCACCGCCCCAGGGCCGTGGTCCACCTGGCGGCTGAGTCCCACGTGGACCGTTCCATCGCCGGCCCCGCCGCCTTCATTCAGACCAACGTCGTGGGCACCTTCGCCCTGCTGGAGGCCGCCAGGGCATACTGGGACGGCTTGGGGGCGGCGGAGAAGGATTCCTTCCGGTTCCTTTACGTATCGACCGACGAAGTCTACGGCAGCCTGGGGCCTGACGAGGCCCCTTTCACCGAGGACTCCCCCTGCGCCCCCAACAGCCCCTACTCGGCCTCCAAGGCCTCGGGCGATCATCTGGCCCGGGCCTATTACCGGACGTACGGCTTCCCGTCCCTGGTGACCCACTGCTCCAACAACTACGGGCCTTACCAGTTCCCCGAGAAGTTCATACCCCTCATGATCATCAACGCCATGGACGAAAGGCCCCTCCCCGTGTACGGGGACGGGCGCCAGGTCCGGGACTGGATCCACGTCGAGGACCACGCGAGGGCGCTTTCGCTCGTGCTGGACAAGGGGGCACCCGGCGAGACCTACAACGCCGGCGGCAGGGCGGAGCTCGTCAACCTGGAGGTCCTGGAGCGCATCTGTTCCATACTCGACCGCCTCAGCCCGCGAAAGGGCGGGTCCCAGCATCTGGATCTCGCGGTCCATGTGACCGACAGGCCCGGCCATGACCGCCGCTACGCCGTGGACTGCGGCAAGATCGAGCGCGAGCTCGGCTTCCGGCCGGCCTACGCCTTCCCGGACGGGTTGGAGTCAACCGTGGAGTGGTACCGCGTCAACCGGGGCTGGGTCGAGTCCGTCACCTCAGGCGAGTACCGGGACTGGATGCGCAGCCATTACGGGCAGGAGGGCTGAGGCCGGCCCGGGCCCCGGTCCTGAGGCGGGCTCAGGCCCGGTCGGGGCAGGGCGGAACGGGCGGCCCCGGGGTTGAGGCCGGGTCTGGGGCTCAATGGCGTCCGCGGCAGTCCCGGAAGCCGGTCTCCGCAAGCCGTCTGCAAAAGCCGGCCGAAGAGGCCCTGCGGGGCGGGGCCGTTACGGCTCGGGGGAGTTCACGCATGTCAAGGAAGGGCATAATCCTCGCGGGAGGGCTGGGCACCCGGCTCTACCCGGCCACGCTCGCCGTCTCGAAGCAGATCCTCCCGGTCTACGACAAGCCCATGATCTACTACCCGCTCACTACCCTCATGCTCGCGGGCATCAGGGAGATCCTCGTCATCTCCACCCCGCGGGACATCCCGGTCTTCGAGGCCCTCCTGGGGACGGGGGAGGGATGGGGGGTGGAATTCGCGTACGCCGCCCAGTCGCGGCCCGCAGGCCTCGCCCAGGCCATGATCATCGCGGAGGGCTTCCTCAGGGGCGGGCCCTCCGCCCTGATCCTGGGCGACAACATCTTCTACGGCCACGAGATGATCTCGCTGCTCAAGGAGGCTTCCGCGCTGGAAGAGGGCGCCGCCGTTTTCGCCTACCGCGTCAACGACCCCAAACGCTACGGGGTGGTGGAGTTCGGCGCGGACGGGAGGGCGGTAGGCCTCGCGGAGAAGCCGCAGTTCCCGCGCTCCAGCTACGCGGTGACCGGCCTGTATTTTTACGACCCCCTGGCCCCTGGCCTCGCCAAGACCCTGTCGCCGTCCGAGCGGGGCGAGCTGGAGATAACCGATCTCAACCGCCTTTACCTCGAGAAGGGACAGCTTACCGTCAAGGTCATGGGGCGCGGCTATGCCTGGCTTGACACCGGCACCCACGAGAGCCTCCTTGAGGCAGGGCATTTCATCCGTACCATCGAGAGGCGCCAGGGCCTTAAGATAGCCTGCCCGGAGGAGGCGGCCTTCCGCAACGGCTGGATAGACGCCGCCGGGCTCCGCGCCTTGGGCGACAGGCTCAGCGGCAGCGGCTACGGGGAGTACCTGCGCGCCGTCGCCGACGAGGGCTGAGGGCGCGCCCGGCCGCGACCGGCTTCGGGCCCGGCCCGCAGACGGCCAAGGATTGTCGCGTCAGGCGCGCCTACGGCGTCGGGGCGCGCGCGAAATCCTTCGCCTCCGGACTTTAAGACAAGGTTCCGGAGGGCGCCGTTCCCTCCGGCTGCCCTGATGTTCCTGGCCCTGTTTCGTTTTAGCAGCGGCGGCCTGATGTCCGCCGGCTGACTGCTGACTGCTGACTGCTGACTGCTGACTGCTGACTGCTGACTGCTGACTGCTGACTGCTGACTGCTGACTGCTGACTTGCTGACTGCGGTAGCCTGCCTGCCTGCTGACTGGGGGCCGCGGCCGCGCGCGGCCTGTGCGGGGTACGGCGCATCTCGCGGCCACAGAGGGGTTGCGGCGTCGAAAGGCTTTACGGCGGGGCGCTTCCGCCCCTTTTCCCGCCAGCCCCGGCGCCTGTCCGCCGCAGGCTCCCAAGGCCAGGCATGAATCCCCTCCGTCCTCGCGGAAGGTTTGAGGCCCTCGGGGGGAGCCCCGGGCCTGAGAGGCGGAATCAGGGCAGGAAATCAGGGAAAAATTTCTCGAGGCGCCCGAGAGCGAAGCTTTCGCGCTTGACGGGGACCTCCACGGCCGGGAAGGCCTCCAGCGCCTCCTCGTCCGACGGCGGCTCGAGCCCGAAGCCCGTCACGGGGATGCGGCCGCTGACGCCGAAGTTGACGCGGAAGCCCGTGTCGTCCCGGCCCAGGATCTCGCGCATTCCCTCATCCCCGAACCATGCCTTGCGGATCCGCGCGGGCGTGATCCCCTGGTTCTGTTTTTTTCGAGTTCCGCTATCCTGGCATCGCCCGACAGGGCGTCCAGGCAGATCGGGGCGGACAGGATCGGGCAGCCGCGTTCGTCGGCCAGTGGCTTGAGGCCCGGAAGGATGTCATGACCATCCTGACCGCATAAAGCATCTTGCCGTCATGACCGAACGGTTCCGCGGCGCGGGCTGCAGGCGCTGGGAAATCACCCGATGCTCGGCGTTTTTTTGGAAAAAAAAATTCCGCGCCCCTGCCGGGGGCCGGAGGCCTGAAGGGATGGCCTGCCGGCAGGATGTAATGAACGCTACGGCGCCGCGCCGCGTTTTCATGCGATTGTCGGCTTGTCCGGCCGGGAGCCAGGAAGGCGGCGGCCTGAAGCGGCGCGGCAGCGAGGATGCCGCCTCCGGGAATCTCGCGCTCTCCCTCCGCTGGAAATCCAGTCCGCAACCGGCGCGGCGCGCGGATCGCCGCTCCCGTTCTCCGGCGCCGCTTCCCCGCTTCCCCGCCGCAGCGCCGGCCTTCAGGTTTCTTTCCTCCGATCCGTCTCCATGCCTCAGGGCCCCGCATCGTCCCCGAGGCGCCGTCTCGCCCCGCCGCGCCCTTGTCCGAACGGGTCCCGTTTCGGCAAGCCGGGCGCGGCCGTGATTTGCCCTTGAATTTTTTCATGTGGGAGCTGCAATGAGCTACGTGCTTGCCTTTTCAGGCACCCCCGTGCGGGGAGGAACCATAGAGAAGGGCCTCCGGATGGTCCTGGACGGCGCCGGCGCCGGCCGCAACGAGCTGATTCGCCTCGCGGACCTGGACATCCGCGTCTGCGTGGCATGCAAGAAATGCGCTCCGACCAACCGTTGCGTAATCAAGGACGACGTCAATCCCCTCCTGGAGAAGATCGAGCGGGCCGACGCCTTCATCCTGAGCGGCTACCCCAGCTTCGGGTCGCTCAACGCCCTCGCCAAGGTCTTCATCGAGCGCAACTGGCCGCTCAGGCACAACCGCGTGCTCACCCGCGGCAAGACAGGGGCGGCGGTGGCGGCCGGGGCCGGCGGGCTTGACGAACTGGACGCCTACTTCTCGCAGTACTTCGGGGGCTACCTTCTCATGGACTTCCAGGGGACCCTCAAGCTGAGGGGGAACGTGCCCTGCATGACCTGCGGCTACGGGGAGGACTGCGTGGCGAGCGGCTTTATCCGCCAGTTCGGCCCCGGAGCCAGGATCACTCCTGACAAGTTTTACGATCCCCTGACGGATGCCGGGTGCCGGGAGCGCGCCAGGGCCCTGGGCGAGGCCGTGGCGGCCTCCGTCCTGGCCGCCCGCGCGGCGGGCGCCTAAAGCGTGTCCGCGCCGGAGGAAGCGGCCATAGGCCGCCTGCCTTCCGGGCGCCCTCGACAGGCGGCCCGCTCCCGCCCCCCCGCAGGCTCCGGGGAGCCGGCTTTCCGGGCCGGCTGACCCCTGAGCGGCCGGCGCCGCCCCAAGCCGTTTTTCGGGGCGGGGGCCCTGACTTCGCCGGGGAGGTCCGCCCGTGCCGTGAGGCGCTTCGGGCCGGGCGCCGGCGATCTCCCTTCGCCATGCGGTTCAGGGTCGCGCATAGGGAGTTTCCCCCTGCGCGGCCGAAATTTTCGGGCCGCCTGCGGCCTGCCCGGCGGACCGGAAGAAACGGGCGGCGGACTGCCCGCGCGGCCTTGGCGGCGGGCAGGCCAGGGCAGGGCGGCCGGACCAGAATATTCCGCGGGGAGCCCCGGGCCTTTGGGGTTGGGCAGACCTTCCAGGCGCGAGAGTCTCGCGGCCGCCTGGGCTTTGTCAGCGGATGTTTTGCGGATCCTTGATTTTAATGGTCATCTACAATACTTTAAAATATAAATTAATATTTATTTATATTTATAATTTAGCCAATTCAACTGCACCGCGTTTACTGTCGCAGCGACTCCACAAGTTTTTCCGGCGTATTTTGCCCTTTTTCCTTGACACCGCCTCCGGGAAGGGCTATCTTTCGCGTATGACGGGCGCCCCGCAGGGGGGCTCCCGCGCGGCTCCGACGTTTAAGAGTTATCTGAGACGGAAGACCGCGATCCATGTTCCGGAGGCTTGCCTTGCCGCCGGTCCGCATCGCGCGTCACTCCCGTCCGCCCCGGCCGGGCCTGGCGCTTTTTCTTTTTCCGGGCGCCGACGCGGCGGGAGCGCCTGAGGGAGAGGCGAGGAGCTTCATATGGCAGAAACCAGGGTGGCCGTGCTGGGCGTGGTGGTGTCCGACCCCGATTCCGTGGAGGGCCTTAACCAGATCCTCCACCAGTACTCCCAATACATCATCGGGCGCATGGGCATACCTTACAGCGCGAAGAAGATCAACCTGATCAGCGTCGCCGTGGACGCCCCCCTGGACGTGATAAGCGCCCTGGCCGGGAAGATCGGCAAACTCCCCGGAGTGAGCGCCAAGACCGCCTACTCCAACGTGGTGACCGTAATTGAGCAGGACCAGACGCCTGATTGACGCCCTGGCGAGGGACGGCTCCCTTTCCGGGCCGGAATTCGCCGAGCTTATCCGCGCCCGAGACGAGGGGGATGCCAGTCACCTCTTCGCCCTGGCCTCCGAGGCCCGCGACAGGGTTTTCGGCAAGGGGATCTTCATCCGGGGCCTGCTGGAGTTCTCCAACTTCTGCCGGAACGACTGCCTGTACTGCGGCATCAGGCGCTCCAACCGCAGGGCCGACCGTTACCGTTTGTCCAAGGAGGAGATCCTCGGGACCTGCGAGGCCGGGCACCTTCTCGGCTTCCGCACCTTCGTGCTCCAGAGCGGGGAAGACCCCTTCTACGGCCCCGAGCTTATCGCGGACATAGTGGCCGAGCTCAAGCTCAGCTTCCCGGACACCGCGGTCACGCTCTCTTTGGGGGAGCACCCGCCCCGGTCCTACGCCCTCTGGAGGAAGGCCGGGGCTGACCGTTACCTGTTGCGCCACGAGACCCGCGACCCGGAGCATTACGCCTCCCTCCACCCGCGCTCCATGAGCATAGGGACCAGGGTCAGGTGCCTGGAGACCCTCAAGGCCCTGGGCTACCAGGTGGGCTGCGGCTTCATGGTGGGGAGCCCCGGCCAGACCCCGGAGCATCTGGCCGAGGATCTGCTCTTCATCAAGGGGCTCCGGCCGCACATGGTCGGCATAGGTCCCTTCATCCCCCACAAGGACACCCCTTTGGCCTCAGCCCCCGCCGGGAGCGTGGACGACACCCTGTTTCTCCTGGGGCTGCTCAGGCTCATGGACCCCAGGCTCCTTATCCCCGCCACGACCGCCCTGGGGACCCTGGACCCCGCGGGCCGCGAGAAGGGCGTGCTCGCCGGCGCCAACGTGATCATGCCCATCCTGACCCCCGCGGGGGTGCGGGGGAAGTACCTGCTTTACGACAACAAGATCTGCACGGGAGACTCCTCCTCGGCCTGCCGCATGTGCGTCGAGCGCCGCATGGGGACCATCGGCTACGGCATCAGCGCCGTCAGGGGCGACCATCCCGACCTGGAGGGCGCCGGGCCCTCCCCTCCGCCGCCGCTGGCCGCGCCTGCCCCGGCGGCTCCGCCCCCGGCCATGTAGGGCCTGGCCTCCAGGGGCCGAAGGCCCGCCCGCGCAGGCGCCTGCGGCGGGCGGCCGCAGGAGGCCCGAAAACTTCCGCGCCCGGCGGCCGGCTGGACCGGCGATGCGGCTTTCAGGACCTGCGAAGCGAAGCCCTGCCCGGTCATCGGGCAGACAGGCAAAAGGACACGGAAACCCGCCCGCGACGGCGTCGCGAGGTACAGGCCGCCGGGCGCTGGCGCCCCGCGGCGTCATCTGACGGGGAAGAGAGAGTTCTCACCCGGAAGGAGTTCTCCCATGTACGATCCCAAATCCCTCCGCGCCGGCGAGTTCATCGACCGCGACGAGGTCCTCGAAAGCCTCAGGTGGGCCGAGGCCAACAGCAAGGACAAGGGCGTCATCCGCTCCATCATCGAGAAGGCCTCCCTGCGCAAGGGGCTTCCCCACCGCGAGGCCCTGGCCCTCCTGGACTGCGCCGACCCCGAGCTCAACGGGGAGATCTTCGCGCTCGCCAAGCGGATCAAGATGGACTACTACGGCAACCGCATCGTGATGTTCGCGCCGCTGTACCTGTCCAACCACTGCGTGAACGGCTGCCTGTACTGCCCGTACCATTCCGCCAACAGGAACATAGCGCGCAAGAAGCTCAGCATGGAGGACATAGTCCGCGAGGTGACCGCCCTCCAGGACATGGGCCACAAGCGGCTGGCCCTGGAGTCGGGCGAGCATCCGAAGCTCAGCCCCATCGAGTACATCCTCGAGGCCATCGAGACCGTCTACTCCATAAAGCACAGGAACGGCTCCATCAGGCGCGTGAACGTGAACATCGCGGCCACCACCGTCGAGAACTACTCCAAGCTGAGGGACGCCGGCATCGGCACCTACATCCTCTTCCAGGAGACCTACAGCCGCGAGGGCTACCGGGAGCTCCACCCCTACGGGCCCAAGAGCGACTACGACTGGCACACGGAGGCCATGGACAGGGCGCAGTTCGGGGGGATCGACGACGTGGGCCTGGGCGTGCTCTTCGGCCTCGAGGATCACCGCTACGAGTTCGCGGCCCTGCTCATGCACGCCGAGCACCTGGAGGCGGTCCACGGGGTGGGCCCCCACACCATCAGCGTGCCGCGCGTGCGCGCCGCGGATGACATCGACCCCGGAGCCTTCAGGGGCGGCATCACCGACGACGCCTTCGCCAAGATAGTCGCCTGCATCCGCATCTCGGTGCCTTACACCGGCATGATAGTCTCCACCAGGGAGTCCCGGGAGTGCCGCGAGAGGGTCCTCGAGCTGGGCGTCTCCCAGATCTCCGGCGGGAGCCGCACCAGCGTGGGAGGCTACTACGAGGAGGAGACCGAGAACTCCACCCAGTTCGAGGTGAACGACAACAGGAGCCTCGACGAGGTCATCTCCTGGCTCATGGAGCGCGGGCATATCCCCAGCTTCTGCACGGCCTGCTACCGCGAGGGAAGGACCGGGGACCGCTTCATGGCCCTGTGCAAGTCAGGGAAGATCCTGAACTGCTGCCACCCCAACGCCCTGATGACTCTCAAGGAGTACCTGATGGACTACGCGACCCCCAGGACCTTCGAGATGGGCAACGCCCTCATCGAGAGCGAGATAGGCGTGGTCCCCAACGCCAAGGTCCGGGCGCTCGTCACCCGCAAGCTCCACGAGATCGAGGAGGGCGCCCGGGACTTCAGGATCTGACGCCGTAGCCCTCCTGCGCTCAGGCCGCCCGCGCGCGGCCTGAGGCCCGGCGGCGTCTCCTGAAAAGGCCTCCCCTGGGCATGACAGGCCAGGGGAAGGAATTCCCGTGCGCCCGGCATGGGCTCTGGCTGCCTGTGAAAGCCCGTTGCAGGCTCGGCGGCGCCGGGAACCGCCGGCAAAGGGCAGGGCGCCCGCCGCAAGGCCGGACTGACTGGGCCGAAGCGGCGCTCCAGGGGGCGGCCCGGACACTGTCGGCCGGCCCGCCAGACCGCCCAGACCGCCAGGCGCAGGGAAATGGACGGCTGGAATCGCTCGCGAAGCCGCAAGCACGTCCGGAAGCGGGGGAAACGGGTCAGAGCGAGGTCCGCGAACCTCTTGTTCAGGGCAGGGTTCCGGTCGCCTGAGGCCGACCGGCTGGCAGGGCAGGCCAACGGCCATGCGGATACCCGGCGGCCGGGAGCCGGCAGGCCCGGACCAGGACAGGGCCTACGGCGCCTGCGGAAAATATCCGGCGAGTCAAGAGCGGCCGGCCCGGGGAGGCCAAACGGCAAATCAGGAACAAGGCTGGGCCTACGGCGGCCTTCAGGCCGCTCGGGCGGCCGGAGGCCGGATCAGCCAAGTTCCGGCCATGCCTCGCGCGAGCGGCAGGGGGGAGCGAGTCAGGGGGTAAGTCCGTCCGGCCGGCGGAAGGCGCGGGCGGCGGGCGCTCGCCGCAGGCCGTGAGGGCAGTCGGGCTTATGCCGCAGGGACTGTCATGAGCCCGGCTTTTCGAGGCGGCGTTTCTGCCTCCTCAATTCCGCCAGGTTAAGGTCGAAGAAGCGCCGCATGTCGCCGAGGGAGGCCTCCGTGAAGGCTCCGGAAGACAGGCGCAAAACCGCTTCCTCGGACCTGATTTGGCAGGCTTTGAGCCCCGCGATCAGACGGTTGATCTCGTTGACCTGGTCCGCCCTGAATTTCCACGTCGTGTGGTATCGCTCAAGAATGGCACGTGACACCATCGCGGAAGCCTCGTGAAGCTTGACTTCCTCAAGGTGACGGCAGATCTGCCCGGCTATCGCCAGAAAAGCGCCGACAGCGACGCTCATGGGCGAAATTTCACGGCGCTGCCGAGCATGTCGCTGACGATCTTAGGCACGAGCTCTATCGCCCTGTTCAGGGCGGCGGGGTTATCGCGGGAAATGCTTCCCAGATACGCTTCGATGGCGCGGGGGATGTTATCGTATATTGACTTGTTATTGTCGACCAGGTGGCGGATCTCCTCGAGTTTTGCCGCGTATTCGACCTTGAGCCGATCAGTCTCGGCTCTGGTTATCTCGGTTTTCGCCTTGGCCTCGGCTTCGATTCTCGCGATGGCGCAGCCGGTATCGACGATCTGCGTCACCAGCGCGTATAATCTTTCATCAGTGATTGCATCGGTAAAGGTTGCCGGTGACCAGTCTTTCTTGCCGCTAGGCGCAATGACGGCGTCCGGGGACGCCGCCTCGGGCCTTCTGGGGATCATTGAGGAAGGTTTCATGCGCGGTTCTCCATGAGGCTGGAACGGAGAGACTCGAACTCCCCGATCAGGCTGTCAGCGGCCTCTATCTTGAGGTCAGGCGCGGTCTCGCCGGCGCTCTCGCGGAGGGCCGCGATCCTGCTTTCCAACAAAACCGGGACGTTATCGAGGTTCAGGCCGCGAAGCTCCCGGAGGTTGTTGAGGATCTGCCCCAGCGCGCCGTCGGCAGTTTCAGGGCTGGCCTCGCGGTCCAGGGTTTCGGCGACTTTGCGCTCCAGATCCCCCTGCCATGTGTTGGCATCGTATATCAGGAAAAACGCCTCAATCGCGATCTGCACGGCCACGTTTACGCGGGCGAGCGTGGCGGCCAGGCGTTCGGCCGCCATCTTGGAGCCGGAGGAGGCGAGGTTCTTTACGGCCGCCTGGCTTATGCCTTTGAACGCCTGGGCTCCCACGAAGCCGGCGACTTCGGAGACGACCGCCGGAGCCAGGACCTTCTTCACGATTTCCTCGATGCCCTTGCTGATCACGGTAGACAGCAGCTGGCTCAATATCGACTCGACGAGGTCGTCAAATTCCGGGACTTTTGCTGCGGCTCCCGCCTTGAACTGGGAAATCGACGCGTTGACGCAGTCTTCCAGCCTCTTGTCGAGTGCTTCAAGACCGGCACGGATGAAAACGGCGGTTTCCTTCAGGATTTTCCTGACGCCGAACGGGATCATGTGCGAACCGACGTACGTCGCGCATTGCGAATAGTCCAGCCATTTGTCCGAAGCCTGTATTTCGCGGGAAATGGACCGTTTCAGCGCCGTGAATTCGGAGTCGATGCGGATCCTGCAGTCGCGCTCGAGATCGTCGAAGCTTGAGTTGATTACGGACACGCATTCCTCCCTGAGCGAGGTCAGGCTGCTGATCAGCCCGGAAACCCTGTCCGCCGAATCCTTGGCGGCTATATGGGACATCTTCGTGACATTGAGCGACTCGATCGACATGCCGCAGATGGAGCGGATGGCGGCCTTCACCGACGCGCTGAACCTTCCGGCGGCTTCAGGCGAAAGGCTCAGTTCCATGATCCTGCGGAAAAGCGCGACGGTATCGAGCGGGGCCTGCACGGGCCCTTCGGCCGTCGGGCGCGCGGGCACGGTAAACTGATCAAAGCCTCGGTGAAGGCAGTCCTTGGCATGTGAGACGATCTCCGACATCCTCCTGTCGCCGGGCTGGATCCCCTGCGGCGCGCGGTTTATGACCAGGGCCAGCGGCGCGGGCGAGTCTGCCGCGGACAGGGACTCTTGGACGGCCTCCAGCAGCTCCTGCTCGACAAGGCCGAAACCGGTCCGGTAACCGACGACGAGAACGATGACGTCGCTGTTAGGGACGAAGTCAAGCAGGACCTCCTGGTGACCGGCGATGAGGCTGTTGTAGCCCGGGGTGTCGATAATCTGGAGGCCTTCCCAGGGCCTTCCTTTCCTGGACGTGTACACCTCGAGCCTGATGACTTCAGGGCCGGGGCTGCGGCACTCGGACTGGAACCTCTCCCGGGTGAAGCCTGGGACGTAGAACAGGTCCCCGTCGCCTACCGAGTACAGCTTTTCGAATTTGTCCCCTTCCCCGTCCTCAGGGCCGCCGAAGACGATCCTGACGACCGTGCCCGTCGTGGGGGCGGCCCCGGTCGGAAGCAGATCCTCCCCCAGGAAGCTGTTGATGATGGAGGATTTGCCTGAACTGGTCTCCCCGATGAACGTCACCCATGACGTCGGGAGTTCCAAGCGAACGTTGAGGATGGTCGCGAGGGCGGAGATGCGCCCGGCTTCGGGCTTTCCCGTCAGTTCCTCGAGCTTTCCGGTCAGCTTGACGAGCGCATCCGTCGCGGCCTGAAGCGGATGATCTGCCATTGTTTGCTTCTCCTGCGGCGCGCGGGCGGCGGCGCTCAGAAGGGCGAGGCCTCCGCCTCGGCCTTGAACCTGCTTAAGGCCAGGAGCGCGGCGTCGATTTCCTTCACGGCCTCCGCCTTCTCTTCAGCGGTCTTTTTGCTCTGAGACAGGTTGGTCTCGTACCGCGCGGCGTTGTCTTCCTTCAGGCGATTGTATTCGACCTGGAAATCGGCGCCGAACCTCTTGATGAATTCGGCGATCGATCCGTTCAGCGAGTCGGCCGTCGCGGACAGGAAGCCGTCTACCAGCTCCGGCACCTGTTTCACGATTTTTTCGATCTGAGTGTCCTCAAGGGTTTTCTTCACCATTCCCCCGAAAAAAGAGCCCAGCAGCGCCGCGACGGCGCCGGCTACGCCGGCTACGGCCAAGCCGACAGGGTTCGACAGTAGCACGGTCGCCGCGATTCCCATCCCGACCCCTCCCAAAGGGGACATGAAATTGCGGAACCGGGTCCCTTCCTCCCCTTGGAAGGATTGGCCGCCGGCCGCGCAGTCCAGCGAAAACTTGTCGGAAAGCCTGTCGGAAAACGCGCCCTCCTTGAACAGGTCATTGAATTTGGCCTTGGCTTCCTCCGTCATGCGGTCCGCCGCCTCTTCCGCCTGATCCTTGAGGATGTCGTACGCTTCCTTCGTGTAGTCGGAGAAGGCGGAATTTAGCCTTGCGCCGTCGGTTATGCCCTTGTACGCGAGCTCGCGCATCCTGTTGCGGAGGTTCTCCCCCTCCTCCGCTTTCCAGGACTCGCAGACGCCGCTGATTTCGCTTTTGAGCCCGTAGAGCATGCGGTTGATCTCGTCGTACAGCTCGCGGAACCTGGCGACGGCCTTCCTGTCGGCCTCGCGGACACTCTCGATCTCGTCCTCGGCCTTGTCGCGGTCTTCCGTCAGGATACGTCTGCGTTCCATGATGACGTCGTCCGCCTGTCTTATGAGCCTGAAAAGGGAGCCTTTCGCGTTGTCGATCATCTGCCGCGGCCACCGGCGGCTGAGGCCGTCGAGGAGTTCCAGCGCCTTCTCGGGCCCGTAGCCGCCGTCATACGGTTTTCCCTCGCATCTGCATTTCAGGAACCTGTAGGCGTTGACCGGGATGATCCCGAATTCCGCGGCGCCGCCGTCGAACCTGCTCGTCATGTTCAGCTTGCCGGCTATCTCGTCGATCCTGGACTGGTTGTACGCCAGGGCCTCTTCCGCTTCCTTCTTCCCCTCGTCGGCCCACACGTTCTGGATAAAGTACGTGTTGTCGCCTTTGACCTTCCAGTGAGTCGTTATGTCCCGGGCCTCGGACGTCGTGACGGTGGGGTTTGTCCTGATCATGCAGATGAGGCCTGAGGCGTTTCTGATGTATTCCAGTGTCGTCTTCTGGTTGGCCGGAGTGAGGCTGCCGACTCCGGGAAGATCCACCAGAACGATGCCGTCGGCCAGGAACGGGGCGTCGGATTCAAGGACGATGGCCTTGACTCCCAGCCTGTTGCCCGGATTGAACGACTGGCTGGCGTACTTGTCGAGCTCCTCCTGGACGGGGCTGATTTCCCGCACGTTTCCGTCGTTAAAGACGATGTACGCGGCGCTAGTTCCCGTCGAACGGCCCCTGATCTCGACAGGCACCGACGTGGTTTCGTCGGCGTCGATCGGGAGCGTCGGCTGCTCGAAGCAAAGGGCGTTGAGCAACGTGCTCTTTCCCGATCCCTGGACGCCCAGCACGGGAAGGATGAAATGCCTGTTGTCCAAGACGGCCGCCATGTCCAGGCAGGCCTGAACCGAGCTTCCGTCCGCGTTGACCGAGTTGAGGATCTCGTGCAGGGTCTTGTCCCTGAAAATGTCTTTCAGCGCCATGTCCGGCTTACCTCAGGCTATTTGAATATTTTCTTGTACCAGGGACGCGAGGCGGCCGCCGCCGCCTCTGCGGCCTTCTCGGCCGCCTGCATGGCCTTCTCGGCCGCCTGTATGGCCTTTTCGGACGTCTCGCGGATGGAGGTCTCGGCGGAAGCCAGCTTGGCCTCGATGAAGGACAACTGGCCGGAAATCCGCTCGAGGCTTTCGGAGGCCCGTCCGTAGCGCTCGGAGACGGAGGCGATATCCTTCCCCGTCTCGACGAATCTTGCGTCGACTGAAGCGCCAAGAGCCTTTACGCCGACAATGATCTTCTCGCCTGATTCCCCGGCCAGCCTGGCGACAGGGCCGATTTCTCCCCTGAGCAGCTCGCTGAACCCGTCTTTGTCCGGAATACGGCCAGCGGCCCCG
>JAITRL010000099.1 GCA_031288415.1 Deltaproteobacteria bacterium
TCCAAATGAAAGGGCCATCCAAATGAAAGGTTCTACGTTCATCTTCCGCCCCTCGGGAACGGCTCCCGAGCGTCCTGGACAGGGGGCGCGTGCCTCGCAGAGGCAGGCATCCCCCCGCAATGCTGGCGACCGCCCTTCATCTAGGAGCCTGTTGGTATGCGATCACCCCCCCATCCCGCCTCATCCTTCCCGCTCCCCCCTCCTATGAACTCCTCTTGCCATTTCCCTCCCCTCGTTAGATTTGCAATATTATTGCCGTCTCTTTCTCCGTCAGTTCATCCTCAATTGGCACGGCACGCGGCAAATTTTCGAGTCGTGTGTAGAATATCTTTAAAATCATCAATGATTACAGCTAGTTAAGTCTCGAAGCCCGCCATCCTGTGCACAAGGCCAATCAAGATGCTGAATATTGACAAAGATTCCAGGGAAAGGGTGACCGCCCCCCCCAATAGCACGTGAATAGTTTCCATTCCATGATGAATTGCGTCAGGGACAGGCCCTCCCATCCCTTGCCGCCTATGGGCCGGACTTCGAACTGCGGAGACAGCCCAGCCTTCGGCCTCAGAGGCATTGCCCCGTGACTCGAGCCCGGCCTTCCACAGCTGGCGGATCGCCCCCTGACTCCGGATCCCCTCGAGGCGGCTGAAGGCGCCCGGCCTCCTTACCGCGCTCCGCACGGACACTCGACCGCCCGTGCGGAGCCGGGTAAATCGCCCCTACCTCTCCCTGAAGCTGTCGTGCTTCATCCTGAGCAACGGGGAGAGCAGGTACTCGATGACCCTCCTCTTGCCCGTGGCGATCTCTGCGGTGACGGCCATGCCCGGAAGCAGCGGGACATCCCGCCCGTCCACCGTGACCCGGTCCCTGTCCAGCCTCAGGCGGACGCGGTAGACCAGCCCGGCCCTGTCGTCCGCGGTGGCGTCCCCGGCAACGTGGATCACGGTCGCGCCGATGGTCCCGTACCTGGTGAACGGGAAAGTGGCCACCTTGACCTCGGCGGGCTGCCCTTCCTCCACGTACCCGATGTCGGCGTTGCCGACGAAGGCCTCCACCTCCAGGGCCTCGCCCGCCGGCACGATCTCCATCAGCACCTCCGCCGGGGACACGACGCCGCCGACGGTGTTCGCCCGAAGCCCCTTGACCGCCCCCCTCACCGGGGAACGGAGCGTCGTCCTGGACGCCAGCTCCCTGGCCTTGGCCAGCTCCTGGCCTACGGCCTCGAGCCGCTGCTCCAGGCCGTCCAGCTCCGCCAGGGCGGAGGCGAGGCTCTCCGCCCTGTAGGACTCGATCTGGCTTTCCGCCGACCTCACGGCCTCCCGGAGCTGCACGGACCTCTGCCGGGCGGCCTCAAGGCCCCGGGCCAGCTCCACCTGGCGCTCCCTGACGGTCAGGTACTCGTTCATCCCGATCAGGCGCCTGTCGTGAAGCCTCTGGACGACGGCCAGGCGCTCGTCGTTCAGCGGGATGGAGTCCTCGAGCCGCCTTATGTCCGCCTCGTTCGCCCTGAGCTCCGCCTCCCTCTCGAGCCTCTGGGAGGCCAGGTGCTCCAGGCGCGACGCCACGGCGGAGTACTCCTCCAGGAGCGCCAGCCCGTTGGACGGATCCCCGCCGACCTCCGGCCGGGCCAGGACGAGGCCGGCGGGCTGCCGCCCCGGGAGCCGGAGGAGCTCCGACAGGGCCAGCCGCCTCAGCCTCGTCCTCTCCGCCAGGCGCCTTTCCGACTCCAGCCGGGCCCCGTCCGCCTCCGCCTGGGTGGGATCAAGCTCGATCAGGGCCTGCCCCGGCTCCACCCGCTGGCCCTCGCGGACCAGCACGGCCCCGACGACCCCCCGGTCGTACGGCTGTACGACCCTGACCTTCCCGTCCGGTATGACGCTGCCTTCCGCCACGCATATTATGTCCAGCCTTCCGAAGACGCTCCAGACGGCGGCGAAGAGGAGCATGGCGAGGAAGATCCACATCAGCAGCCCCGGCGCGGGGTGGGGGGGCGTCTCCTGCAGCTCCAGATCCGCGGGGAGGAACCACAGCAGGTCGCGCCTGAAGCCCTTCTCGTTCGGCCCGCCCCTGTCGCGCCACAGCCGCCAGAGCCCGGCGAGGGCCTCCCCGACGCCTGCGGGGAGGCCCCTCACGGCCCCTGCGGATCGTCCGGCCAGCCCGCGAAGGCCGTGTTCCGGATCTGGTCGCACACCATCCTGTAGAAGGCCCCCTTCCGCTTCATCAGCTCGCCGGGAGGGCCGTCCTCCTCGATCCTCCCCCTTTTATCCAGGACCACGATCCGGGTCGCCGCACTCATGATCGAAAGCCGGTGGGCTATGATGAGGACGGTCCGCCCCCGGCAGATCCGCCCCATGCCGTCGGCGACGGCCCTTTCGGCCTCGTTGTCCAGCGCCGAGGTGGCCTCGTCGAAGATCAGGACGCGGGGGTCGCCCACCAGCACCCTCGCGATGGCGATCCTCTGCCTCTGGCCGCCCGACAGCGAGCCCCCCCGCTCGCCCACCTGGGTCTCGTAGCCTTCGGGAAGCCCCGTGATGAAATCGTGGGCCCCGGCCAGCACGGCCGCGCGCACGACCTGTTCCGAGGAGGCGCCCGGATCGGCCATGGCGATGTTCTCCCTCACGGTCCCGCTGAAAAGGGCGCTGTCCTGGAGCACGACGCCCGTCTGGCGCCTCAGCCAGGGCTCGTTGATCTGCGACAGATCGATCCCGTCCGCCAGGATCCGTCCGGACTCGGGGACGTACAGCTTCTGCACGAGCATGGCCAGGGTGCTTTTCCCGCAGCCCGACGGGCCCGTCAGCCCCACCACCTCCCCGGGCCGTATCTCCAGGGACAGCCCGTCTATGACCGGAGGCAAGCCGTCGCCGTAACGGAAGCGGACGCGCTCGAGCCTGAACGCCCCCGTCAGGCCCTTCATGCCGCTCATCCCCTTCCCCAGCCCCTTTTCTGAGGGCGCGTCGAGGATCTCCCCCAGGCATCTCAGCGACACGCGCGCCTGCTGGAACTCCTGCCACATCCGCACGAGCTTCAGGACGGGGCCGCTGACGCGGGCGGCCATCATGTTGAAGGCCACGAGCTGCCCAACGGTCATTTCGCCGGCCATGACCTCGCGGGCGCCGAGCCAGATTATCATGATGACGAGGGACTTCTGCAGCAGGCTCGCCGCATGGAAGGCCAGCAGGCCGAGCCTGCCCGCCCTGTACGCGGCGGTCACGAAGCCCGCCAGCAGATCCTTCCACTGCCTCAGCTTCAGCGGCTCGACGGCCAGGCTCTTTATCGTCTCGATCCCCCCTGTCATCTCCACCAGGAAGGACTGCACGGCCGCGCCGAGACGGAACTTCATGTCCAGCCGATCCCTGATCGACGGGGTCACGAACGCCGAAAGGGCCGCGTACAGCGGGAAGGAGGCCGTGACCGCCAGGGTCAGGAAGCCGCTGTACAGCTGCATCACCGCGATGTAGACGAAGGTGAAGCAGAGATCGATCGGCAGCGTAAGCGCCGTCGACGTGACGAAGGAGAGGAACGAGTCCATCTCCCTGATGAAGGCCACGATCCGGCCGACGGTCCTTTTCTTGAACCACCCCAGCTCAAGCGAGAGGAGATGCTCGACGAGCCGGCCTCTGAGCTCCACGTCCACCCTCGACGTGGTATGGCTCAGAAGAACGTCCCTGAAGGCGTTGAGCGACACCTCGAAAAACACGGCCGCCATGAAGGCGACGGACAGGACGTCCAGGGTGTCCATGGCCTTGTGGACAAGCACCTTGTCCATGACCAGCTGGAAGTACAGCGGGGCGGCGAGGCCGACGACATGGAAGGCGAAGGAGGCGGCCATGACGTCCCTGAACATGCGGCGGTACTTGATCAGGGCTGGCACGAACCACTTGAGGTTGAACTCCCTGGCCTTGTCGAGGAGCGAAGGCCCTCTGGGGGACATGAGGACGGCGTCGCCGTCCCATGCCATGAAGAGGGCCTTCGCCGTCAGCGTCCTGGACTCCTGGGCTTCCCCCAAGGACCGAACCCTGTAGGCCGCCTCTTTCGCCTCCTCCCCGGAAGCCGGCGGGGAGCCGGCGGGGGCCGGCCCCGGCTGCGGGGCGATCTTCTCCTCAAGGAGGAAGTAGGCGCCCTTCCGTCCCCTGCAGAGGGCCGGCAGGAAGGCGTTGTCGACGTCGCCCTCCCTGAGCCTGACCTCCCTGGCGCGGAACCGCAGGCTTCTTGCCGCGCGCAGCGTCTCCCGGAACCCGAAGAGGCCCGGCCTCCCCGGCCCTCTCGCGGGAGGGCCGTACGCGTGCCTCAGCGACTCCGCGTCGACGGGGACATGGTGGTGGCGGGCGATCAGCTCGAGCCCGAGCAGGGCCGGATCGTGCCGGCCGCCCGCAGGATCCCCGGAACCGCCGTGATCCTTTCCGTCGACGCCCATGGCGATCAGTCGCCCCCCGTTCAGCCTATCGGCTTCCAGCAGGCCGCCAGGATGGGGGCCAGGGCCTCCTCCTGATCCGTCGTCCACGTGAATCCCTCGCCGGCCGGCGTCCCTGCGGAGGACATTGCCTCGATCAGCACGGCCAGATGGGATCCGGCCAGCTTCATGGAGCCCGCCCGGACGACGTCGATCCCGTTGCCTCCGGCGAACCAGCCGTTGACCGTGACCTTGTCTCCCTGGGAGCCGACCTGGCCAACGGTCAGATCGGAGCCGTTCCGGGCGAACCACAGGGAGGCCGGATCGACGTCGTCGAACGCCAGGGCGTCGGAGCCGCCGCCGGAACCGCTGATCGTGTCATGGCCTCCGCCGGCACGAACGACGTAGACGTCGTCGCCGGCCCCGCCCTCCAGCCAGTCGGCGCCCGCGCCGCCGTCCAGCACGTCGTCCCCGGCGCCGCCGTAGATGTCGTCCGCGCCGTCCCCGCCGAGGAGCGTGTCGTCCCCGGCGTAGCCGTACAGGTCGTCCGCGCCGGCGCCGCCGAGGAGCGTGTCGCCCCCGGAGCCGCCGTAGAGCACGTCGTCCCCGGCCCCGCCGTCCAGGACGCCGCCGCCGGAGTCCTTCACGCTCATGACGTCGGAGCCGTCCGTCCCG
>JAITRL010000106.1 GCA_031288415.1 Deltaproteobacteria bacterium
ATGAAAACTAAAGAACTTTGCCAGGGAAGCCTCAAGCGATTTGTGCGACATGACCTGACGGCTTAGTTTTCAAAACCATGCCCCCCCTTTTTTATAGGGGGAGGCACCTGAATGGTTACAACTTATGCAACTAAGCACTAGCCGGTGACGGCGGCGAAATTCTCTGATGGGTGAGGATAGATATAACTAAAAAAAAATTTATATAATTAATATATAATAAATATTATTTTAGCTTATAATTAAAATCAGGGGCCTGACACCTCTTCCGGCGGGGCGGGGGGCGGAGGGCCTGCCGGGGAGCGGGCGGATTTGTGGCGGGAGGAAGGGCCGTCGGACTTCCTGGTACATCTGAGGCCGCCGAGCCGCATGGAGATGTCGAGGATCTCTTTGCGGTACAGTTTCTTGAGCGTGCCAGGGCGGACCACGGTGGCCAGCGCCCCGAACCCCATGAGCCAGGACAAGGTCTCGCGCGGGTCGCCGCAGTAAATCCTGAGCTTCACCCACCCCTTGTATTCGCTCTTGCTGCCCGAGGAGATCAGGTTTATCTTGGCTTTGCCGGGCCACTCTCGTTCCGTGAAGTAGCGCTTCAGGACAGGATGGAAATTGGCTTCGAGCCAGAAAGGCTCCGTGCGCATGTAGCCGAAGACGTCCTGCGGCGGCGCCAGCGCGCCCTTGAACTTGTCGCCGTAGCTTCTCCCTGCCGGTGTCACGGAGGCGACCCGCTGGATAAGCAGGTCCCTTTCCCCCTGGTCGGAGATGCCGGTTTTCGTGAGCTTAACGCGCCTGCCGATGACGCATGCCCTGCTTGGGGACTGCACGATCCTGAGCGGAGCGAAGTCGAACAGGTCGGTCTTTCCGTTAGGGAAGCCGCTTTTGCTGTACTTCACCGAGCAGACCTCGCCGGCGCGGATGGCCTTGCAGAAGGTCTCCAGGCTTTCCAGGTAAGGGGTGAAATCCACGTGTCCCTTGTCCATGTGGAGGAGGAACTCGGGGGGGTCCGAATGTTCCGTTTTGCAGAAGTCAAGAAACTCGAAGATGTCCTCCAGGGACCGGTGCTGTTTACTGTTCAGGCTGATGCCCAGCGCGAGCGAGGCCCTGACGCTCCTGACAGTCTCCTCCATGTCTTGCCGTGAAGTGTTCCACGCCGCCACGGCGTTCCGCTTCGATTTGCGGAGCAGTATGGCCCGATTTCCTTCTATCGTGGCCTCTTGGACCGCGTTCGGGAGGTGACAGGCCAGCTCTTCGACAATGGCGTTGGCAACCTTACGGCTGAAACCTAAACGCTGCATTATGGATCGCACGGTCAGGCCCTTGCCGAACGAGCCGAGCAGCAGATCAAGGGTCCTCAAGGCGTTTTGCGTTTTAGTCATGAAGACGGTCCGATCGCCGCGGTTGCGGCCCCGATCGACGGCGCCGCCGGTCGGGCAGGCTTTGACGCGGGACGTGTCATAGTCAAGTCAGGCAAAACAAAGTCACCTCTGGGCGGCGCGGAAACGCCTTTCCGGGGAATAGGGCGGGTTCAGCCGCGTCGTTTATCGGGCCTTTCAGCGAGTGGACTTTCCGTCAGTTGGCCGGAGCTTCACCGTAGAGTCCCGGAGCCCCCGCCCTCTCCGGGCCCGTCAGGCGCCTCCGGATTTGGCGGCCGGCCCGCTTTATCTTCCGAATTTTACGGCAGGAAATTTCAGAATCCGGATTATCGGGAAAGCCATGAGAAAGCGCGGAAGCGGCGCCGCTGAGGGAGAAGCGAGACCGGAGAGCCTGCGAACAGGCGATTGGCTTTTAGAGGCGTAGCCATAATGAACCACAAGCATGTCTTTCAGAAAGTCGTCAGCCGTTCACGCGTTTCGCTCAGCCAGGCCTACGCGGGATTGGGTTCATGGGGAGCGAGGCGCCCCCTCCGGGGAACATGACGATGACGCCGCCGCTGGGTTCCCGGACAGTATGTCTTCGACCGGCCTAGCAGTCAAGGCCCGCTCCCTGAGGGGCCGCGCTGAAGATTGCCCCTCTCATGGTTTTTTACGGGGCCCGCCTTGCGGCCCTCCCCGGCGTTTCGGCTGAGGGGAACGCGCCTGGGCCGCAGGCTCAGGCCTGCGGCCGGCGGAAAAGGGCGCGGGCGCCTGGACGGGCGGCGACCGCGCCTTGGCTTGTGTGCCCTGCATGGGCATTGATTTGGCGGTGAAAGCCCGCTGCAGGGTCGGCAGCGGGAACAGCTAGCCAAGAGCAAGGGGCCCGCCGCAAGGCCGGGTCCTGAAAGAAGCCGGAGGGAAAACCTCGACCTGACGAAAAGCAACCGCATGGCAGGCGTTCCGGAGCGGACGAGCCTGCGGGCCAAAGCGAAGTCCGGGAGGGCCGGCTTCCCTTAAGGAACCCGGCACCACGCTGCCTGAGCGACGGGGCGTAAATGCGGCAGGCGCATGAGGGGAAAGTCAATGTCCTTGCCTGAGGAGATCCGCGGGGGCCGCGCTTGCGGCAAACGTCCCGGCGGCAGCCGTTGAACCGTGAGAAGCCGCAGAGGCCATAGCGCCGGGGTTGCCTGGGCTGCCTGGGAAGGGCCGAGAACGTCGACAGCGCCCTCGATTAGGGGGACTGCAGGACAAACGCCGGGAACCAGGCCTGCCGGTTCGGCGCGTGTTGGCGAACCGCCCCAAGCCGAACGGCACGTACGGTGGCGTGGGTGGGGGCAGGTTGAGCCTGCCTGCCCCCTGCCCGATTGCGGTGAGGCGGACAGGCCTGGCCCCTCTGCCCCTCTTCGCCCGGTTCCCCCGGCACCCGCTGAGGGGGCCGGGGGCCGGGGGCCGGCCGGCTAGCTCGACAGGAGTTCCTTGATCCTTCCGGCCAGGGGGGCCGGATCTTTCAGGAAGCCAGCCAGGTCGAAGTCCTCGGCCAGGCCCTGCAGTGAATCGGTCTCGGTAGCGACCCAGCCGCGCCCGAAGTCGTCCTCGGAGATCCATTCTACGCCGTCCCAGAGATCGTGGAGGCTCGACTCGTCGTCCCGCACGGCCTTGTAGAGATAGAAGGCGGCGCGAGGCCCGGGGGAGGGGGCGCTCATGAGCCGTTCGCCTTCCTCCTTGCTCCAGGTCTCGGTGGCGTTCCAGCAGTCCTTGTTGAGCGCAAAGTACAGCGACAGGACGTAGTCCCCCGGGGAGGCCTTTCCCTCCTTGAATTTGTTCATGTAGTTGGAGAAGTGGTAGCCGCTGATGTACATCGGAAAATGTGTAAGGCAGGAGCGTCCCCATCCCGGGGTCCTGCTCTTTTTCGGCTTCTTCACCGTAGCCAGCTCTTCGTAGTCTTCCCAGAACAGGAAGCCCGCGCCGAGCGCGTCGGCGAGGCCATTGATGGAGCCGTCGAGGGCCTCCACGTAATCGGCCTGCGCGCGCGCCGCCTCCTCGGCCTTGTCGATGATGGTTGCGGGGTCGGTTGAGATAGGCATCGTTGGTTTCCTTTCCGCCCGCGCGAGGCGCGGGCGACTGTCTTCAGGCCGCCTTCCGGCGGCCTCAGCCGATGGGGAATCAGTAAGGCGCCTGCGGCGAGCCTTCCTGAAGCGGCCCGCCGCATGGCGTTCAGGGCTGTAAGGCGGGAGCGGAATCAAGGTAGCTTTTTCACAGGCGGTTTTTGGGCGTCATGATACCATGTTCCGCCGGGCGTGACAATTCCGAACATGGATTCATGGATTCAGCCGGGAGGCGTTATCGGGGCCGCGTTATGCGGGTTGTTCCCCCTCCGCCCCCGGGCAGGCATCCTTGTTAAGAGCCGTTTGCAGTCACTTCGCGAACGGCAGGGCCGTTTACCGGCAGGGAAGCGTCAAGCGTCGGTTTTCTCAGGCAGTGAGCGCCGCAGGCCGCACGGGCTCCCTTAGCGCGCCTGGCTTGGCTTCGCTCGGCCTTCCCGGCGCCGGCGGCGCCGCGACTGCCTGCGGCTCGCGAGGCTGTTAAGCCGGCCGTTTTCAGCGGCGGCCGGCTCCTTGCGCGGGCATCGGCTGAAGGCCGCCATGCCGCGGCGGACGGGGCGGCGGGGCCTCCCGCTGGCTCCCCGGAAGGGGGCTCCCCCGGGAAGCGGCCTGCTGGGGGCAGTCAGTTGACGGAGGCGGGCTTCCTGCCGGCTGCGGCGGCGCCCCCGGCCGCGGCCTCCCCGCTTTCCCGGTCTCCCTCCCGCGAGACGCGGAAGGAGGCCTCCTCCGCCAGGCTCTCCAGGAGCCCGAGGTTGTCGGTGGATCCGCCCAGGCGCCAGCGGCACTTTTCGGCCGCGGCGGCGAAGTCGCCGGCCGTGAGCGAAGGCATGGCCTCCAGGCGCGCCTTTTCGCCGGCCGTGAGCGCCGCGCCGGAGACAGGGCCCAGGATGGCCGCGAACAGGGCTTCCCGGCCGTTCGGGCCCATGGGCCTGAACTCGACCTTGGCGGAGAAGCGCCTGAGCGCCGCGGGGTCCAGGCAGGCGAGCCGGTTGGTTGTCGCGATGAAGATCCCGTGGTGGCGGTCGAGCCCCGCCAGGAACTCGTTGACCAGCATTCGCTCCCAGCCGCGGTCCGCGGAGGCTCGGTCGCAGACGAGGGAATCGGCCTCGTCGAACAGGAGCAGGGCCCCGGCGTCGGCCGCCGACTCGAAGATCCCCCTGAGGTTCCGCTCGGACTCCCCGACCCACTTGGAGAGGATGTCCGACAGCCTCACGTGCATGAGTTCGAGGTCGAGCTCGCGCGCGAGCCACATTCCCGTCTCGGTCTTCCCGGTCCCGGGGGCCCCGTGAAAGAGTAGCCTGACCCCGGCCCTGGAGTCCGGGTCCTTGCCCGCGTTCTCCCTGAGCCAGACCCTGAGGCCGGAAGCCACGTCTGCGGGCGCGGGGCTGGAGTTCACCGCCTCGGGCACGAACTCTTCCCTCGCCCGCATGGGCTCGCGGGGGTTGCCGTTGAGGCGCCTGAAGGCGCTCAGCTGCATGCCGATGTAACGCTCCAGCTCGCGCCCGTCCTTCGCCCCGGCCTCTAAGGCCTTGCGGAGGGCCTGGGCGATGACGCCGGGGCTGATCTGACGGTCGCGGGCGAACGCGGCTACTGACTCGTCAGAGAGCATGCCAGAGCCGGAGGACGCGAGGTCCTCCCGGGCGGCTGCCCAGACCCTGACCCTCTCCCTGCGCCCCAGGCTCGGGAAGGCCAGCGAGAAGGCGAAGCGGCGGACGACGCTCTCGGGAAGGCCGGATACGTCGTTGGCGATCCACAGGAACCTGCCGCCGGGCCTTTCCATGAAGGAGTCCATCCAGCACTTGGTCTCCCTTCCTCCGCCGTGACTTCCCTTGCCGAAGCCGAAGAGGAGGCTCAAGGCAGAGATCCCGGTCTCTCCCAGGATCCCGTCGGCCTCGTCGACTATGATCAGGGCCCCCTGGCCGCGGCGCGCGAAGCCGTCGGCGGCGATGAGGGCGCCCCTGTGCTCCCGGGAGGATTGGCCAGGGTTGACCTCATAGGCCGGGATCCCCACTCGCTCCGCCAGGGCCCTGGCGACCGGGGTCTTGCCGGTCCCCGCCGGGCCGTGGATGAGGACGTGCGTGGGGCTCTCGGTCCGCGCCAAGAAAAGCCCCTCCAGGAGCCGGACCGCGTCCCGGCCCACGAAGAAGTCCTCCAGGCTCAGCAGCGGCTTCCGGGCCGGCGCGAAGCTCTCGAGGGGCCCCGTGTCCCCCATCCCCTCCAGGCCCTCGGGGGTGTTCATGAGCTCGTAGAAAAGGCTGTTGAGGGAAGGCGAGCGATTATCGCCCAGGCTCAGGTCGGAGATTATCTCCATGTCTCTGAGCCTCCCGCGGAAGATGCGCACGGTTTCCCTCTCGCTGCGGCCCAGGATCTTAGAGAGCCTGTTCAGGCCTAAGGGGCTGAAGGCCGAGAGCACATCGGAGAAGTATCCCTCCAGGCCGGGCATCTCCGACATGCAGAGGAGGAGCCTGACCATGTCTTTTTCCCCGGCTGAGAGCCCCAGGGCGCCTGCGGCCCGCTGGAATTTGTCCTCTGTGTCAGCGGCCAAGGCGCCGCCGCTCTCGGCTGCGCGTTCCCGCAGGGCCTGGAGGAGGGCTTGACGGAAGCGGCCCCTGGCCCTGGAGCCGGCGGAGCGCAGGCGCTTGAAGACGAGCCTGGCGATGTCCTCGCAGTCGCAGTCGTCTTCCTGGTCCATGGACTTGCCGATGTCCCAGCCGCCCTTGCCCAGGTCGGCGGTCGCCTCCCCCAGGGAGAGGGAGGGGGAGCCCTCGGGGCGGCTTTCCGGCAGGAAGGCATCCAGGCCCAGGCATTCCGCCGCGGCCTCGATGGCGCCTTTGTTAACGACTCCTGCCGCGGACAAGGCGCGTCCCAGGAAAGGCGCAGCCTGGCAGGCGATCCAGAGGCCGGCTCCGGACATGCCCTCCTTGGGGTCAGTCAGGCGGAGGCTGGTGGGAATGCTACGGTGGAAGCTATGTCTGGACATTTTCCTGCTCCTTCCGGTCGGCCGCGTATGATGCGGCCTACTGTCTCCGATGCGGAGGTTGTTATACGCTTTCCGGCTCAAGGTCCGGATGGCCGCTGTCACGGGCTTTCCCCTTGGGGCGGGCAACCGCCGAGCGTCCAATGTTTTCCCGGCGCCTTCGCCGCGCGGGCCGGGCCGCGGGGGGCTGCCTGCAGGCCGATTGGCCGATTCAGCCAGGGGTCTCGCCCCTCTTCCGGCTTCGCCGTCTTGTCTTGGGTGCGGGGCCCTAGGCCGGTCTTGGCCTTCGATGATTAACTGTATCGCCTGACGGTTCCAGAAATGGGCCGTTTGGCGGGTGAAGTCAAATTTTTTTTTTTCTGTTAATTCCATGACTGATATGGAGTTAAGGCATAATGATCGCGGAAAACGTTATAGAGGGTCTTTTTGTGTATTGGTTGGCCAACATCCTTTAATCATTCGGTTTTTCCGCAGAGCCCAGGAGATCCGCAGGCGTTCATTTTTACAATAAACCCTATAGTTTAAGAAGTTGCGCAAAAAGTACCATGAAGACTTGTAAGTCTCAGGCGGCCCGAAGGTTCCGAACGGCACTAAAGCCTCCCGGCCGGGGCGGAAAAGGCCGATGAGCTGTTCAGGAGGTTAGGCCGGCCTGCCCAGGCGCAGGGGCCTGCCGGGAGAGCCGGTCCTGCAGGGAAAGGCCTCGAAGCCTTGCCGGCCTTCGAGGGTGCCGGGCCGGAAGGCGCGCGCGGGACCGCTTATGACGGTCCTGCGGCCGCACTCGGAAGCCTGCCATGGCCCGCAGGCCGTCATGGGGCGCCCCGCATAGCCGCGTTCGGGCCTGAGCGGCCGGGGCCCGGGCGAGGGCCTTGCGAGGCGCTTGGAGCCACTAGGGGAGCCCCGGACTCATCTGAGACATTCAAGCGCCTCAGGGATTACAGGAGCCATTTCCGGGTGAGTTCAGGCACCTAGGCTGGCGCCCCCAAGTGAAGGCGGCCTAAAAACGGGAATCGCGAGCAAGCCGCCGGATTCAGGGTGAGGCCCGCGTGAGACGAAAAGGCCAGTACCGCAAGACGGGCGCCGCTTCAACCTAAGCTCCCGGATTTTTATACCTAGGGTCA
>JAITRL010000112.1 GCA_031288415.1 Deltaproteobacteria bacterium
AACGGCCTTTCCGGCCTTTCCGCCTTCTTAGCCTGATCGTCATGAGCGCCGCGCCCGTCGCCGGTTCCCCGTCACAGGCTCTCCTGCGGCGGCGAGGCCGCGCGGCGCCCATTCCGGGCACGGCCGATACCCGACAATTCCGCAAAGAAGTCCGCTTCACATGCCAATAAGCAGGAAAGCAAATCTTACGGCGGCCGTAGTCATCGCGGCCGCGGTCCTGGCGGTCATAGCCTTCGGGGCCTTCCGCGGGCGCACCCGGCTCGCGACCCCCACGGCCGCCCTCACCTCTTCGGGACCCGCCTACGCGCAGGAAGGGTCACAGGCCCCCCTCAGGCAGCTCAAGACCTTCACCAGGCGCGACTGCTCGCTCGCCCCCTGGCTCATCACCGACAAGCTCGGATACTTCCGGGACGAGGGCGTGGAGCTGGTCTTCACCGGGGAGATCCAGCCCGCCCAGCAGGTGCCGTCGGTCCTGAACGGCACAAACGACGTGATAAGCCTTCACCCAAACGCCGCCGCCGTGGTGATCAACGGCGGGGCCAGGATCCGCGGCGTGTCGCGGGCAGGCCGCGAGCCCGCGCCCGATCTCTCCCCGGAGTTCAGGCACATGTGGTGGTTCGTGAACCCGGAAAAGTACCCCGGCGTCCATTCCTTCGCGGATCTCAAGGACATCCCCGGCCAGCTCAAGTTCACCACCATCACCACCACATCCTGCTCCGACTTTCTGGCCAACCAGATCCTCCTGCGCTACGGGGTCCCGCTGGACAAGATCGAGTGGGTGACCATGCCCGACGTCCAGGCCATCCAGGCCCTGGCCCAGGGCCTCTCCGACGTGGGCGGGGTGCATCCCCCCTTCTATAAGGGCGTGGTCGACGCCGGCCAGCGCAAGGTGTCCGACACCATCGAGACCGGCCTCCCTCCCGAGTCGGCCGGAGTGACCCATTACTATTTCACGGAAGACTTCATCCGCGACAACCCGGAGACCGTGCGGGGCTTCGCGCGGGCCATGGCGCGCGGCCAGCGGTTCATCAACGCCAACCCCGAGCAGGCGCGGCTCTGGACCCAGGAGGCCATAGGGGTCCCGGTCTCGGCCAACCACTACTTCGCCGAGGAGCTCGAGGTCGACGGGGCTCAGACAATCCCCTGGCTCGAGGATCTCTAGCGCCAGGGGGCGATCCCCAAGGGCAAGCTCAAGCCTGAGGATCTCCTCACCGTCCAGTTCGACGACCCGGGCTTTTCCGCCCTGGCCTGGCGCCGCCCCTCAGGCGACGACGGCTCCATAATCCGGACAGCCTCCAGGCTGTAGCCCTGGTTCGGGCGCGCCTGGCGCTGAAAGCCCGCCCGAGTTCCCCGCCGCGCCCGTTGCCCGGTCCGCGGCGTGACTCCTGACGCCAGACCCCTTCCGGCCTCCCCTCAGAAGGCCGGAAGGGGATTTTTTTCAGCCATGCCCGCCCGCCACATGAAGGCCGGGCTTACCCCCGCCGGCAGCCTTGCCGGGAAGAAGTCCGCTTGGCGCCCTCCGAAGCCGCCGGCCTTTCCTTGCGGCGGACCCGGCCGGCCTTGCCCCGCTTGCGGACTCCGGCGCCCCGGCGCCGCCGACAGGCTTTTCCGGCGGGCCTTGCCGCGGCGGCGAACGCCCCCCAGCCGGTACGCGCGCCTTCCTGCGCGGGCGCGGGCCTGAATTCCCGGGCTTTCCTCGGGCAATGGGCGGCCGTTCCGGCCGTCGTCGTCTCCCCTCAGCGGAAAGAGGCGGAAAAGCCACAGGCCGCTGACAGGGACCGCATGGAAGATCTGCCGCCGGCCGCGCGGTTCGGCCCGGCCGCGCCCGCCCCGGCCGGGCATCCACGCTCGTTTTTCAGGGGCGCCCTGCCGGCGGAGGAGGCCGAAGCTTTGCCCTCGCCTTCTCCAGAGGCTCCCGCAAAAGCCCCAAGCCCGCGATGCGGCCGTCAGCGGCCGCCGGCTTGTCCGCGGGATCTTTGCGGGAGGCCGTCTGTTGCGCGGCCTCCGCGTTCCCCTCTCCCGCGTCCCGGATATTTTCGCGGCAACCCCTGCCAAGGGCCCCGAGGACCTCAGCCGCGCCGAGGCGCGGCTGAGGGCCCGCCCGTCATTTTTTGATCGTTGTCCGTTTCTCGCTGAGGCCCAATATTGGTCAACATGCAAAAAGCGCCTCTTTCGGTTTTGAAGGCCAAACAGCTGCTACATAAATCCTTCTTTAAAGCGCAATCATTGCGTATATTGTATGATGCAACAGTCTGCGGCCTACTGCAACGGCGGACCGGATTTTTTGCGGTTTTTCATCAATATTGCCTGGCTTCCCCTGACGCCTCCCGCCCGCCTGACTTAATTATTAACAGCGTCCGTTGCGGTTAATCATTAAATTGCACCTAAATTTCAACGTTTTCCTTTGCATCCTCCGGCGCAAAGCGCTAATATTATTTTCCGCCTGGCAGTCAACCCTCTGAAGGGCCTTTTCTGGCGGGCTTCGGCGAAGCCCGCGGCCGCGGGCGGCCTTCGCGCGTTTGTAACCGGAACGCCTGCTCTTCCGGCAAAAGCCGATCAGTCACCTGAAGGCTGGAATGCCCGCCGCATTTCAGCCTTTTCCATTTCCGCCCCTTGAACGGCGCCGCCCGTCCCAGCCGGACAGACAGGCGCGGCCGAGTTTCAGGACCCCGCTTTTCCATGTCAGTCAAGCCGCCTTTCAGAAAACCCCGCAGCCCGCAGGCCTCCGCGCTCCGCGCCGGCGCCGCCAAATGCGGCTGTCGCCACGCCGCTTGACCTTCCCCCCCGCGCCGCAGGCCCCGCCGCCTGAACCCCCCGCAGACAACCGCCCTTGGCCGCACGGCCGTTCGCCTCATGCGCTGACGGTCAAACGGTCCCCTCCCGCTATAGCCTGACCGGCGCCTTGACTCGCCCCGCTCCCGTTCAGCCGCAGGCGGCTTCGCCTGCCGCGTTCCCTTCGAGGCGGGCGCCTGCGGCCCGTGGGCTGCCTGCGGGCCCCGAAAGCCGAAGCCGGGCGGCAATCCAAGACATGAACGGAAGGTCCCGGCCGGGCTGCGCGCGGCGGGCCGGGCCGCCGGCCTGCCGCGGCCGCAGGCGGCTTTCCCGGCCTTGGAAGCCTGTCTGACCTCGGCCGCTTCCGTGAACAAGGGGCCTTGGGCAGGCTGCCTGCCTCCGGGGGTTACGGCCGCGCCCCGCGCCCTGCGGGCCGCCCCCCGGAATACGACGAACGCCTTCCGAGGGCCGCAGAGGCCGTATGGCGCAGCCAGAACCGCCTTTGCCGCCTGAGGCGCCGCCGTAAATCGGGGGACGTCTCCCTCAAATGCCCCCTCTCTCGCGCCGCTGGCCAAGGATGCCATCCTTGCCCTCAAAGCTTTTGCGGCGCAAAGGCGCCCGCGCTGGCCGCCGCCCTGGCGCCATCCTTCGCGGAGAGCCGCATGAGACCGAAAAGATACTTCAGCGCCGGCGCCGCCGGCCTGCGGCGCCTTGCCTTTCCGCGCCGCTCGGCCGGCGCGCGGGGCAAGCCTCGCCAGGCGACGGCCTCTGCGGCATCGTTTCCCTCATTATCAACATGATCATCTGATCATCTGATCATCTGATCATCTGATCATCTGATCGTCGTGATCTGCCGGCACGTCCCGATCCGGCACATCCGCCGTCTCTTCCTGATCAGCATGATCGCCGCGCCCGCCCCTGCACCCCCGCCGCAGGCGCCCCCTGAGCGCCGCCGCTCAAGCGGCGGCCCGTTCCTGGCGCGGCCGGTTCCCGGCCTTACGGCAAAGGAGTCCGCTTCACATGGCAACAAGCAGGAAATCCAAACTTACGGCGGCCGTCGTCATCGCGGCAGCGGTCCTGGCGATCATAGCCTTCGGGGCCTTCCGCGGGCGCACCCGGCTCGCGACCCCCACGGCCGCCCTCACCTCCTCGGGGCCCGCCTACGCGCAGGAAGGTTCCCAGGCCCCCCTCAGGCAGCTCAAGACATACACCAGGCGCGACTGCTCGCTCGCCCCCTGGCTCATAACCGACAAGCTCGGCTATTTCCGGGACGAAGGCGTGGAGCTGATCTTCACGGGGGACATCCAGCCCGCGCAGTGGGTGCCTTCGGTCCTGAACGGCACAAACGACGTGATCAGCCTTCACCCCAACGCCGCCGCGGTGGTGATCAACGGCGGGGCCAAGCTCCGCGGCGTGTCGCGGGCGGGCCGCGAGCCCGCGCCCGATCTCTCCCCGGAGTTCAGGCACATGTGGTGGTTCGTGAACCCGGAAAAATACCCCGACGTCCATTCCTTCGCGGATCTCAAGGACATCCCGGGCCAGCTCAAGTTCACCACCATCACCACCACCTCCTGCTCCGACTTTCTGGCCAACCAGATCCTCCTGCGCTACGGCGTGCCCCTGGACAAGATCGAATGGGTGACCATGCCCGACGTCCAGGCCATCCAGGCGCTGGCCCAGGGCCTCTCCGACGTGGGCGGGGTGCATCCTCCCTTCTACAAGGGCATGGTCGACGCCGGCCAGCGCAAGGTGTCCGACACCATCGAGGCCAACCTCCCTCCCGAGTCGGCCGGAGTGACCCATTACTATTTCACGGAAGACTTCATCCGCGACAACCCCGAAACCGTGCGGGGTTTCGCGCGGGCCATGGCGCGCGGCCAGCGGTTCATCAACGCGAACCCCGAGCAGGCCCGGCTCTGGACCCAGGAGGCCATAGGAGTCCCGGTCTCGGCCAACCACTACTTCGCCGAGACGCTTGACGTCGACCCGGCCCAGACAATCCCCTGGCTCGAGGATCTGGAGCGCCAGGGGGCGATCCCCAAGGGCAAGATCAAGCCGGAGGATCTCCTCACCACCCAGTTCGACGACCCGGACTTGTCCGCCCAGGCCTGGCTCGACCCCGCAGGCTCCGGCGGCTCCATAATCCGGAGCGCCTCCAGGCTGTAGTCCCCGAACCGGCGCGCCTTGCGGGAAAAAAGCCCTGCGGCCGCCCCAGCCGCGGCCCTTGGGCTGTCCGCGGCGGTCCGCCTGACGGCCAGCCCCCTTCCGGCCTCCCCTTTGAAGGCCGGGAGGGTTATTTTTCCGCGGCCTCAGGCCGGAAACCCCGCCAGCCGTCGCCTTGCCTTGCGTAACACGGGTTCGGGAGGCGTCTCCAGGAGTCAAGTCCCCTGGGCGGGGAGTGCGCCGCCCCGTGCCCTGCGCCTCCGCCGTGAAGGGGCTCCAGGCCCTGGCCGCGGGGACCTTCAGGCCGGAGAAGGCCAGATCCCGGATTGCCGCAGCCGCGGCGATACAGGGATTCATGGTCAGTCCGAGCGATGAGGCGCCGGATCTGCCGCCGGGCCCTTCGCCCGCCGGCCAGCCCAGGGGCGCTTGTCTCCCCCGCCGGAGGCCGTCCGCGGCCATGAACCCGGATCCTCCTGCGACAGCGGCGGCGGCCGGAAGGCGGGCCCTTACGGACAGATCCGGAAGCACGGAGGGGAGAGCCATGAGCGGAACAGCCCGGCGGAGGTCGGCTCGGCAGGCGCATGACGGGCGCGGATTCACGCTAACGAAGAGCCGTTTACGGCGGCCAGGGCGCGCGCCGGCCGCGGCGGCCCGGAACCGGGACCTGTCCGATACCCCGCGCCGCGCGGCTTCTCTCCCCGATCCCGCGACGCCGCGTTTCCCGTCATGGCGCCGGAAGACTTCCGCCCTGCTCAGGAAAAGGTCGCATTGACCGGCGGAGATCCATATTTCCCTGCCTCCCCTGAGCCGCCCTCCCTTCCGGCAATGCTAAATTATTACCCGCGCCCGCCGCGGTTAATCATTAAAATTCGCCTGAATTTTCAGCATTTGCCGTTGCATCCGCTTGCGGCAGGCGCTAACATCCTTGTCAGGCAGGGCGGCTGAAGCCCCGTGGGGCCTTTTCAGGCAAGCTTCGGCGAAAGCCCTTAACTGAGGCCGCCGGCCGCTTTCGCCCGTACTGAACGAAAACGCCGACTCTTCCCTCAAGAGCCAATCAGTTACCTGAAGGCTGAAATGCGCAACGCATTTCAGCCTTCGCTTTTCCGCCCCTTCAACGGCGGCGCCCTTCCCCTGCCGTACGGAGCCGCCCGGCAGCGCTTCAGGCCCTCGCTGACTCATGTCACTCAAGCCTCCCTCCAGAATACCCCGCATCCTTCAAGGCTACGCGACCCGCGCCGGCGCCGCCGCCTGCCGCTGTCGCAAGCCCGCTTGACCTCCCTCCCTCCTCCCCCACGCCGCATGCCCATCCGCCGGAACCCCGTGACGGCGGCCGGCCTTAGCAGGGCGGCAACTCCCCTCATACGCAGACAGACAGCCGACCGGCTCCCTCTCGCTCAAGCCTGTCCGCCGCCGGAGCCTTGAACGGGCCGCCTCGCCTCGCCCGGCCAGTTTAGCCTCAGGCGCACGCTCGCCGTGTTCCCTTCGAGCCTTACAGGCACGGCTCGCGGGAAGCCGGCGATCCCTGCATGCAGAGCCGGACAAGAACTGAAGGGTTAAAAGTAAGAGCCCGGGCGCCCGGAATCCCCGGCAAGGGCCGGTCAGCGCCAAAGCCGTCGGCCTGTCACGCCCGCAGGCGGCTTTCGGGGCCTTGCGGGCTTCGCAAGCTTAGGCGGACATAGGCCCCTTACTGGAATACGGTCCCCTGAGGGCCTTCTCCGGCCTCATGGTCTTCCGGCAACGTCACGCGGGCCGCCCGCCGTAAGATGATGACCGCCTGCCTGCGGCCGCAGGCGCTTTGCCAAAAGTCGCAAGATGCCCCTTTGGCGCTTGAGAAAACCCCTTAATCAGCGGACAATCCCCAAAATTCTCCCTCGCCGAAAAGATAAGGATAAGCGGCGGACCCTTTAGACATTTGCCGCCAGCGGAGCCCGCGCGCGGAGCGCCGGCCTCTTCAAGTTCTTTGCCTCCGTAACCGGCATATACTTCACGATCAGCACGATCAGCTTGATCTGTCGGCATGTTCCAATCCTCCCTACCGATCATCCCGATCATCCAGAACGGCATGATCGGCTTGCCAACCAGCCGTTATCCCCGTCACAGGCACTGCCCGCAGATCCGCCGGCCGCGCCCGGCGCTTGTCTCCCGCGCCGGAGGCCGTCCCCGTACCCTTAAGCGCCCCAGGCCCGAAAGGCCGGCCCTGGAGCTCAGGGGAACCCCTGCCTCTGCGGGAGACGCCTGAGAATCCGGGCTTTCCGCCGAAAACGCCTTTTCCGGCCGCGCCGGAAGCCGCCCCGAACGCGGAGCCTCCGGCAATGGCAGCCGCCGCCTCCGCCGCCAAAAACCGGGTCCTTACGGGCAAGGCGGGGAGCCCGGAGGGGAGAGCAATGAGCGGAACTGCCCGGCGGAGGCCGGCTCGGCCGGTCCATGAAGCTCACGGCTTGACGTGATCGCCGCGGCGCTTAAGGCGCCCAAGGCGCGCGCCCGCCGAGCCGCGCGGGAACCGGGACCTGTCCGCTCCCCCGCGCCGCGCGGCTTTTCTCCCCGATACCTCGCCGCCGCGTTTTCCGCCATGGCGCCGGCGGACTTGCGCCCGCCTCGGGAAAATTTCGCCTTCCCCTGCGGAGCCCCGTATTCCCCTGCCTTCCCTGAACCGATCTCACTGTACGGCCAGACTAAATTATTACCCGCTGCCGGCGCGGTTAATCATTAAAATTAGCCTAAATTTTCAGCATTTGCCGTTGCATCCGCTTGCGGAAGGCGCTAACATCCTTGTCCAGCTGGGCGGCTGCAGCGCCTGGGGGCCCTTTTCAGGCAAGCTTCGGCGAAAGCCCTGAACCGGGGCCGCAGGCCGCTTTCGCCCGTTCCGGACGAAAACGCCGACTCTTCCCTCAAGAGCCAATCAGTTACCTGAAGGCTGAAATGCGCGATGCATTTCAGCCTTTCGCTTTTACGCCCCGTGCGCGGCCGAGCCCGTCCGCAAACGGGCAGAAGCGCGCGCAGCGCTGAAGGGTCCGCTTTCCCTTGCCCCGCAAGCCTCCTCTCATAATGCCCCGCATCCGCCAAGGTTCCGCGATCCGCGCCGGCGCCGTCAAACGCCGCCGTCGGCCCGCCTCTTGAGTTCCCCCCCCGCCGCGTACCCATCCGCCGGACCCCCGGCGGCGGCCGGCCTTAGCCGGGCGGCCGCTCCCCTCAAACGCGGACAGACAAACGCCGCCTTCCCGCTCGAGTCCGGGCGCGGCCGGCGCCTTGAACGCGGCGTCTTGTTTCTCCAGGACCGTTGAGCCTCGGCCGGCCGCGCGCCGCGTTCATTTTGAACCTGACCGGCACGCCTCCCGGGAAGACCGCTTGCCCCGTACGGCGAAACCCCGCAGGATCCGGCGTATTGAACTGAAGCGCCCAGGCGACCCTCGCCCCCCGGCAACGGGCGGGGCGCGCGCGGGATTGCTCCCGGGCCGCAGGCCTGTCACGCCCGTAGACGGCGACGCCGCTTTTCCGTTCTTGCGGGCTTTTAAGGCTTAGGACGGTTCGGCCATTTCCGCGCATGCAGGGCATCGCGCCGGCCTTCCGAGCTTCATCGTGTTCCTGCCGCTCCGCGCGGGAAGCCTGCGGAAATATGCCGAGCGCCGCCGAGGCCCGCAAGGCGGTCCCTCATGCCGCCAAAACCCCTGTCGCCGCCTGATGAGCCGCCCCGGACCCGCGGCCGGTTCCGGACATTCCCTCACGCCGGGGGCGCAAGGATTACCGGCGGCGCCCGAGGCTTTTCCCGCGCGCGGGGCGCAATCCTCCGCTCCGTCCTTTTCGACGGGACTCCTGAGGCATGCCGAGGCCTTGTCAGGCTCTTCGGCCCCGGCCTCCGGCGCCCTTCGGCGCCAAGCCCCGCGAAACCGCCAGGCCCGCAGGCCGCGCAAGCCTCCGGTCAGGCGCCGGCCTCTACGGCCGCATTGCCTTCATTACAAGCGCGATCTGCAAGATCCTCATGCTCAGCTTGACCTTCCGTCGCGTCTCAACCCGCCGGATCCGCCAGACGGCCCCGCTCATCGATCATCTCGGTTATCCCGATTATCCCGATCCTCCCTACCGGCATGTTCCTCCCGAGCGGCTTAATCGGCTCGCCGACCCATGTTCCTCCGGAACAGGCGGCCCCTGAGAGCCGCAGGTCACGCGACAGCAATTTCCCGGCACTGCCGATTCCCGGCCTGTCAGCAAAGGAGTCCGCTTCACATGGCAATACGAAAGAAAGCGAAACTTACGGCGGCTATCATCGTCGCGGCGGCGGTCCTGGCGGTCATAGCCTTCGGCGCGTTCCGCGGGCGCACCCGGCTCGAGACCCCCACGGCCGCCCTCACCTCTTCAGGGCCCGCCTACGCGCAGGACATTTCCCAGGCGCCTCTCAGGCAGATCAGGACCTACACCAGGCGCAACTGCGCGCTCGCCACCTGGCTCATCGCCGACAAGCTCGGCTACTTCCGCGACGAAGGCCTGGAGCTGGTCTTCACGGGGGAGCTTCAGGCCCCCCAGCAGGTGCCTTCGATACTGAACGGCACCAACGACGTGACAAGCGTTCACCCCAACACTGCCGCGGTGATAATCAACGGCGGGGGCAGGCTCCGCGGGGTGGCGCGGGAAGGCCGGGAGCCCGCGCCCGAGCTCTCGCCGGAGTTCAGGCACATGTGGTGGTTCGTGAACCCGAAAAAATACCCTGATGTCCGCTCTTTCGCGGATCTCAAGGACATTCCCGGGCAGATCAAGTTCACCCTGGGCTCCCCCACCACCTGCTCGGACTTTCTGGCCACCAAAATCTTGCAGCGCTACGGCATCCCCCTGGAGAAAATCGAGTGGGTGAGCATGCCTGACGTCCAGGCTATCCAGGCGCTGTCGCAGGGGCTCTCGGACGTGGGCGGGGTGCATCCCCCGTTCTACAAGGGCATGTTGGATGCGGGCCAGCGCAAGGTGGCCGACACCCTCGAGGCCGACCTCCCTCCCGAGTCGGCCGGAATCACTCATTACTATTTCCTGGAGGATTTCATCCGCGACAACCCGGAAACCGTGCGGGGATTCGTGCACGCCATGCTCCGCAGCCAGCAGTTCATCAACGCGAACCCCGAGCAGGCGCGGCTCTGGACCCAGGAGGCCATAGGAATCCCGGTCTCGGCCAACCACTACTACGCCGAGGTGCTCGATGTCGCAGGCGATCAGATAGTCCCCTGGCTCGAGGATCTCGAGCGCCAGGGGGCGATTCCCAAAGGCAAGCTGAAGCCGGAGGATATCCTTACCACGCAGTTCGACGACCCGGACTTCTCCCCCCAGGCCTGGCGCCGGCCCGCAGGCCCGGATGGCTCCATAATCCGGACCGCCTCCAGGCTGTAGGCCCGCTTCAGGCGCGCCTGCCGCGGAAAGCCCTCCGCTTCCCTTGCCCAGGCCGCGGCGGCGCGCCCGGCGATACGTCCCCTTCCGGCCTCGCCTCCGGAAGCCGGAAGGGGTCTTTTTTCGCCATCCCAGGCCGGCGGCCCCGCCCTCAGGGCTTCTCCCTCCCGTCGCCTTCACCGGCGGAACCCCGGTTCGGGCATAGCCGATCGGCGGGTCCTTCCGAAAATCCCACCCGCTGCCCGGGCAAGGTCAACCTGCGGAACCTAAAGGCTTTTCCCGCCCTCGAGGTCTCCCGCGCGGGGGGCCGCCCCCGCGCCGTCTTTTACGGCGAGCCCCCTAAGGCCTTCAGGCCTCTTCAGCCTCCGCGTCACCCGCCTCGGGGCTCCCGGACTTTCAAACCCGCTCCTCCGCAGGCCCTCAAGCCTCTGCTGCCTCGTGATTTTCATGATTTTCATGATTTTCATGGCTTTCATGGCTTTCATGATCAGCTTGACCTGCCGGCCCGTCTCAATCCTTCGGATCCGCCGGACCGGCGCGATCGTCTCGATCAGCGCGGCCGGCATGAGCGCCGCGCCCGCCCCTCTCCCCGCGAGGCATGCCGTGCCGGGCAAGGCCGATACCCGTCCATTCGGCTAAGGAGGCCGCTTCACATGGCAATACCCAAAAAAACAAAGATAACCGCGTCCGTCGTCATCGCGGCGGCGGTCCTGGCGGTCATAGCCTTCGGGGCGTTCCGCGGGCGAACCCGGCACGCGACCCCCGCCGCCGCCCTCACCGCCTCTGGTCCCGCCTACGCGCCCGAAGGGTCCCAGGCCCCCCTCAGGCAGCTCAAGACCTACACCAGGCGCGACTGCTCGCTCGCCCCCTGGCTCATCGCGGACAAGCTCGGCTACTTCCGCGACGAGGGCGTGGAGCTGGTCTTCACCGGGGAGATCCAGGCGGCCCAGTGGGTGCCTTCGATCCTGAACGGCACCAACGACGTGACAAGCCTCCACCCCAACTCGGCCGCCGTGGTAATCAACGGCGGGGCCAGGATCCGCGGGGTAGCCAGGGCCGGCCGGGAGCCCGCGCCCGATCTCTCCCCGGAGTTCAGGCACATGTGGTGGTTCGTGAACCCTGAAAAATACCCCGACGTCCGTTCTTTCGCGGATCTCAAGGACCTCCCCGGCCAGCTCAAGTTCACCACCGGCACCGTCACCTCCTGCTCGGACTTTCTGGCCAACCAGATACTCCTGCGTTACGGTGTCCCCCTGGACAAGATCGAGTGGGTGACCATGCCTGACGTCCAGGCCACCCAGGCCCTGGCCCAGGGGCTGTCGGACGTGGGAGGCGTGCATCCCCCCTTCTACAAGGGCATGGTGGATGCGGGCCAGCGCAAGGTGGCCGACACCATCGAGGCCGGCCTCCCCCCCGAGTCTGCCGGAGTCACGCATTACTATTTCATGGAGGATTTCATCCGCGACAACCCGGAGACCGTGAAGGGCTTCGCGCGGGCCATGATCCGCAGCCAGCGGTTCATCAACGCCAACCCCGAGCAGGCGCGGATCTGGACCCAGGAGGCCATCGGGGTCCCGGTATCGGCCAACCACTACTACGCCGAGGAGCTTGACGTCGACGGGGCTCAGGTAATCCCCTGGCTGGAGGATCTGGAGCGCCAGGGGGCGATTCCCAAGGGCAAGCTCAAGCCGGAGGATCTCCTCACCGTCCAGTTCGACGACCCGAACTTCTCCGCCCAGGCCTGGCGCCGCCCCGCAGGCCCCGGCGGCTCCATAATCCAAACCGCCTCCAGGCTGTAGGCCCGGTTCAGGCGCGCCTTGCGCAAAAGCCCTCCCGAGCTCCCAGCCGCCCTTGCCCGGGCCGCGGCGGGCCTCCTGACGGCCCGTCCCCTTCCGGCCTCGCCCCCGAAGGCCGGAGGGGGACTTTTTTTCGCTGTCCCCGGCCTGAGCCCTGCCTGCCAGGCTTCCGGCCCTCGCCGGGGAGGCAGGGCCCGCCGGAGGGCAAGGCCGGGGTCTGCCGGCCGCCCTTGGCCGGCCGGCTTCCTGGCAGTCCCTTCAGGCCGCGGCTCCCGCGCCGCCTGAAGCCGGTCCCCCGGCTAAAGGCCGCCTGGCCTTGTCCGCGCCTTGGGCCGGCCCCGTCAGGCGCCGGAGTTTGCCCGCGCCTTCCCGTCGGCCGGCAACGCCTCCCGGCAGGGGAAGAAGACGGACCTCGCCGCGATGGGCATCCGCCAGCCCACCCCGAAGGCCTGCCCGGTGATCTTGAGGACGGGGGCAGCCTGCCTTCTCTTGAACTCCGCGGCGTTCACGAGCCTCGCCACCCGAAAGACCGTGTCCGGGTCAAAGAGCCCGGAGGCGGCGAGCTCCTCCGGGCCCCGGCGGAGCTCGAGAAGCTCGATCAGGATCTTGTCCAGCAAGTCATACGGCGGGAGGCTGTCCTGGTCTGTCTGCCCTGGCCTGAGCTCGGCCGAAGGCGGCTTGAGGATGGTGTTTTCGGGGATAACCTCCCCGTCCCGGTTGAGCCATCTCGCGAGCCGGAAGACCTCGGTCTTGTAGAGATCCCCGATGACCGCGAGAGCGCCGCACATGTCCCCGTAGATGGTGCAGTAGCCCACCGAGATCTCGCTCTTGTTGCCGGTGGTGAGCAGCATCCTCCCGAACTTGTTGGCCACGCCCATCAGAAGAGTCCCGCGGATCCTGGCCTGGATGTTCTCCTCCGCCGCGTCGGGGGGGAGATCCCCGAAGACTGGCCCCAGCATCTCCCCGAAGGAGCCCATGGCCCCGGCGATGGGTATCCGGTCCAGGCGGCCCAGCCGGAGATTGCGGGCGAGGTCCTCGGCATCCCTGACCGAGTGCGCGGAGGAGTAGGGGGAGGGCATGACGAGGCCGTGCACGTTTTCAGGGCCCAGGGAGGCGGCGGCTATGGCGGCGGTAAGGGCGGAGTCTATGCCCCCGGAGAGGCCCAGCACCGCCGATCCTATGCCGTTCTTCGCGCAGTAGTCGCTCACCCCGAGCCCCAGGGCCCGCCAGGTCTCGGACTCTGGGGAGAGATCGTCCTCTGCCACCGCCCGCACCGGCGAGTCCAGGTCGACCAGCGCGACGTCCTCCGCGAACCCCCTGGCCCGGCAGATTAGCCGGCCGTCCGGGGAAAAGCAGGAGCTCCTGCCGTCGAAGATGAGCTCGTCGTTGGCCCCGCTCTGGTTGACGTAAAGGGTGAAGGCCCGCCTTTTGGCGGCCAGGGCCGCCAGCATGTCCTCGCGCAGGTTCTGCTTGCCCACTGAAAAGGGCGAGGCGGACAGGTTGACGAGGACGTCGAACGGCGGGTGCCCCTCCAGGGGGTCCAGCCGGTAAAGCGGAGAAGGCCAGTAGGCCTCATCGTTCCAGATGTCCTCGCAGACGGTGACGGCGATCCTCTTGCCTTCCAGCGCGAAGGTCAGGGGGCCCTCCCCCGCCTCGAAGTACCTGGCCTCGTCGAAGACGTCGTAGGTGGGCAGGAGCCTCTTGGCGTAGACGTGACGGATGCTCCCGCCCTCCATCACCAGGGCGAGGTTCCGCAAAGGCCTCCCCTTGCCATGGTTGAAGCCCGCGGTTCCGACGACGGCGGCTATACCCAAAGAACCCGCCTTCCGGGCGAGCTCCTCCGCCCTCGCCTCGGCCTCCCTCACGAATGCCGGGTAAAGAAGCAGGTCCCTCGGCGGGTAGCCGATGAGGCTCAGTTCCGGGAGCACGGCGAGCCGCGCTCCCTTGGCCGCCGCTCCCTCCAGGGCCGCGAGGATCCGGCGGGCGTTCTCCCGGATGTCGCCCACCTTGGGATTAAGCTGGATCAATGCGCATTTCATCGGGGAGTCCTTTCGGCGGATAACGCGCAAGGGGTTGGAATCAGCCCGGCCGGGAAAACGCTGTCCGGCGCCGCATCGGCCGCCAAGCCGTAAACATGACAGAAGCAAGGCGCTTTGCGGTTTTGTAGCACATTGACGCCGCGCCGTTCAATCCAGGGCCGAGCCCTCACCTTCCCGGAAGGCTGCCGGGCCTGCTTCAGGCCGGAGCGCGCGCCTTCCGGGCGGCCCGGCCTTTCCTTCGCCGCGCTCAGCCTGCAACCGGTGTTGACGGGCGAGCGCCTTCGGCGGGCATGGCGGCCGGGGAGCTGCCGCCCGTTCCAGTAATCGCGGCTCCCCTGCCCTTTATCGGAGATACAGGGCGCCTTCCGAAGGCCTTCCCGATTTTCCGGCCAAGCCCGCCCGGAGCCTCAGTCGTCACTGACGCCATTCCTCCTCCCTGCCTCTCCGGCCTGTAGCATCAGCCTCGCCCTTACCCTCCAGTCTTTTGTCCTTGCCTCCCGCATTTTCCTTTGCCTTCCGGTTTTCCTTTTGCCTTCGGTCTTTTGCCCTCGCCTTCGGTCTCTAGCCCTTGCCTTCCGGCTTTCCGGCCCTGCCAGACGGCATTCAGCCGCTGTCCCTTCCCGGGCCCTCAGGCCGAGCTCCGCCTCCAGCCTCCCGCCGCAGAAGTAGCCTTGCCCCCAAGGCTCCCCGTCGCTTATCCCAGGCCATGCCGGCCTCTCCGATGCCTTCCGGGACGTCTTTCGCCAGGCTCCCCTGCCGCGGCCTGACCGGCCGCTTCCCCGTGCGGCCCTCCCCCGGCAGGCCCTCCCCCTGCCCGCAAGACCGCCCCGGGGCCGCGTAAACATTGACATGAGCCGGGATTTTATCTACTATTGGCCCACTCCGGAAGTCACATTCCCTTCATCGGCCCGGGGCTTAAAGCGCCCCTGGCCGCTGCGGCCTCCGGCCGTTCCCCAGCCTTATCCTGTTTCCCCCTTTCGGCCGCCGCCTGCGGAAGCCCAGACGGGCACCGGGGCAAGGCGGGCCCCCGGGCCATGCTGACCGCAGGTCCCGGGTTCCGCCGCGCCGGCTGGCCGCCGGCCCCTCGGCACGGGCGCGGACGCCAAGACGGAAGGCACCCGTTATGGAAGTCCAAGACGAAACGCTGATCCAGCGCCTTTTGCCCGAACACCCCGAGCTCCAGAAGCTCATGGAGGACCACCTCGCCTTCGAAAGAAGGCTCGAAGAGCTCAACAGCCTGCCCTACCTCACGCAGGAAGAGGACCTGGAGAAGAAGTCCCTCCAGAAGTCCAAACTGGCCGGCAAGGACCGCATAGAAATCATCATCGCCCCCTACCGGACCTGACCGGCCCTCCCCGGCCCCTTGTCCTCAGCCTCGGGCCCTGCCGCCGTACCGGGCCCCGGCAACCCTCTCTTGCCGACCCCTCCCCTGCCGAGTTTTCCCGCGCAAGAGCCCTGGCCGCCGGAGCGGCTTATCCTGTCGCCAGGGGCCCGTTCCCGTCCCTGAAGGGCCTTAGTCGCCTCCGCAGGCCGGTTTCCGCCCCATGCCCGCTTTCCGCCCCGCCTGTCCCGGCGGGGCGGCCACCCAGGTTTCCCAGCCCCCCGGAAAGCTCCCGCCTTTCCTTCGGGGGGCTGTTTTTTCCAAACGTCCCCTTTGTCCTGCCGCAGGCGGGGACCCCTTCGGCGGCCGCTTCCCGCATTCGGGGCCGAAGAGGGCCGCCTTAGCGTTCACCGGAGCCTTATGAGCAAGCTGACCGGAGCCCAGATCCTAATCGAATGCTGGAAGAAGGAGGGCGTGGAGGTAGTCTTCGGTTACCCCGGCGCGGCTACGGTGGAAATCCACCACTACCTCCACGAGAGCCCCATACGGTTCATTCTGTGCCGCCACGAGCAGGCCGCTGTGCACGCCGCTGACGGCTACGCCCGCTCCACCGGAAGGCCCGGAGTGGTGCTGGTGACCTCGGGGCCGGGCGCCACCAACACCGTGACCGGTCTGGCGGGCGCCAACATGGACTCGGTGCCGGTCCTGGTCTTCTCCGGCCAGGTGGCCCGCATGCTCATCGGGAACGATGCCTTCCAGGAGGTGGACATCGTCGGCATGACCCGGCCCGCCACCAAGCACAACTACCTCGTGCTTTCCACCGGGGAGCTCGCCTCCACGGTCAAAGAGGCTTTTTACGTGGCGGTCTCCGGGAGGCCGGGCTCCATCCTGGTGGATCTCCCCAAGGACGTCATCGGCGGCGAGGCGGAGTTCAGCTACCCAAAAAAGATCCAGCTCAGGGCCTACCGGCCCCACCTCACTCCGCACCCCCGGCAGGTGATGAAGGCGGCGGGGCTCTTGCGCTCGGCCAAGCGCCCGGCGGTGCTGGCCGGGGGAGGCGTGATCAGCTCCGGGGCCACAGAGGAGCTGGTTCGCCTCGCCGAGGCCCTGGAGATCCCGGTCGCCACCACCCTCATGGGCCTGGGAGGCTTTCCGGGCACCCACAGGCTATGCCTGGGCATGCCCGGCATGCACGGCCTCTATCGGGCCAACATGGCCCTCCAGAACGCCGATCTCATAGTCGCCGTGGGCGCCCGCTTCGACGACCGGGTGACCGGCGCCCTGGAACGATTCGCCAAAGGCGCCGCCATCGTGCACATCGACGTGGACACCACCTCCATCCACAAGATCCTCGCGGTGGACATCCCCCTGGTCGCTGACGCCCGCCAGGCCCTGGCCGCCCTGGCGGCGGAGATCGGCGCCGTGCCTGCCTTCGACCGTGACTCCCGGCTGGCCTGGCTTGAGCGGATCGACGCCTGGAGCCGGGAGAGCCCCCTGGCCTACTCCCAGCACCCCGAGGGGCCGCTCCTGCCGCAACGGGTCATCGAGGCCCTGTACCGCCAGACCTCCGGCAAGGCCGTCATCTGCACCGAGGTGGGCCAGCACCAGATGTGGGCCGCCCAGTACTACCCCTGCGACCGGCCTCGGCAGTTCATCTCCTCAGGCGGCCTCGGGGTGATGGGCTTCGGGCTGCCTGCGGCCATCGGCGCCCAGGTGGCGCGCCCGGGCTCCACCGTGGTGGACGTGGCCGGGGACGGATCCATCCTCATGAACATCCAGGAACTGGCGACAGTGGCCCAGGAAAGCCTCCCCGTCAAGGTCGCTATCCTCAACAACGGCTCTTTGGGCATGGTCAGCCAATGGCAGGACCTCTTCTACGGCGGCCGCCGCGCCGCCACGGTCCTGGGCCCCAGCCCAGACTTCGTTCGCCTGGCCGAGGCCTTCGGGATCCGGGGCTTCTGCGCCTCCACCCCTCATGAGGCCGATGCCATCATCAAGGAGGCCCTCTCCCATCCCGGGCCGGCCGTCATGGACTTTCGGGTTTCGGGCTCTGAGCTGGTCTTCCCCATGGTCCCGGCCGGCAAGGCCTTGGACGAGATGCTCCTGGCGGCCCCCGAGGCTCCCGAACCCTCAGAGGCTCCCGAGGCTTCCCCGGCCCCTGAGGAGGGCTGATTGCGCCGCCCGGCCCGGCGGCCCGCGCCGCCGCGCCCGATCCTGCCGTACCCTGATCCCTTCTCTCCGGAGCTCCCCATGACCCTCAACGGAAGACTAGCCGCCAACGGCCAGAGCGACCGTCCCCGCCGGCACACCCTGGCCATCCAGGTGGACAACAGGCCCGGGGTCCTGGCCCGGGTGACCACCCTCATCTCCGGCCGCGGCTTCAACATCGACAGCCTCTCGGTGGCCGAGACCATGGAGCCCGAGATCTCCCTCATCACCCTCATCATTACCGGGAGCCCCAGGATCATCTCCCAGATCATCAAGCAGCTCCGCAAGCTCATCAACGTCATCAAGGTCATCGACCTCTCCGAGATGGACTACGTGGAGCGCCAGCTCATCATGGTGCGGGTGCGGGCCGAGGAGGAGGCCGCCAGGGCGGAGATCATGCGCCTGTGCGAGATCTTCCGCGCCAAGGTGATAGACGTGTCCCTTAAGACCTTCACCCTGGAGATCACGGGCGGGAGCGACAAGATAGCGGCCGCCCTCGCCCTTCTCGCGGGCTTCGGGATCGAGGAGCAGGTCTCCACCGGGCTCACCGCCATGACCAGGAGTTCCCAGAAGCAGGCCCCGCGCCTGAAGGCGCCTGAAGGCGCCTGAGAAGGCGGCCGGGGGGAACCCCCCGAACTTTCCGCGTCCCCCGCCCGGCCGCGGAACGCCCGCGCCCGGCCGCGCCCCGGCAGGGACCCGGCCGCATTCTTGCCGTGCAAAGGAGGCCGCGCCGCCCTGCCCGAAGGCACGCCCGATTCAGCCCCTTGCGGCCCGGGCCGCCTCACGGAAGCCTCCGGCCGCCCCTCCCGGCAACGGGGTCTCCCTTGAGGCGCCGTCTTTTTTTTGGTCCCGAAACGCTCTAAATCCCTCCTGCCGAAACCGGCCGCGCCCGCAGGTTCCCTTGAGTCTCCGCCAAGGGGATGAGAGGCGGAAGACAGGACAACCCCATCCCCAGCCAGAGGAGAACAGACATGCAGATCTACTACGAGAAAGACGCCCCCACCGAGCCGCTCGCCGGAAAGACCATCGCGGTCCTGGGCTACGGGAGCCAGGGCCACGCCCAGGCCCAGAACCTCCGCGATTCGGGCCTTAACGTCATAGTGGCGGAGCAGCCCGGAAACCCCAACTACGACCTGGCGGTCGAGCACGGGTTTAAGCCCTACACCGCGGCCGAGGCCGCCGACAAGGCCGATCTCATCCAGATCCTGTTGCCCGACCATGTCCAGCCCGTGGTCTACCGCAACGACATCCTCCCCAACCTCAAGCCCGGCAACCTTTTGCTGTTCAGCCACGGCTTCTCGGTGCACTTCAGGCAGATCCAGGCCCCCAAGGACCTCTCCGTGGCCATGGTGGCCCCCAAAGGCCCGGGGCACCTCGTGCGGTCCGAGTACGTGAAAGGCGCGGGCGTGCCCGCCCTGGTGGCCGTCCAACAGGATGCCGACGGCAACGCCCTCCCCTGGGCCAAGGCCCACGCGACCGGAATCGGGGCCACCCGTGCCGGGCTGATCGAGACGACCTTCCAGGAGGAGACGGAGACGGACCTCTTCGGGGAGCAGGCCGTCCTCTGCGGGGGCGTCTCCGAGCTCATCAAGGCCGGCTGGGAGACCCTGGTCGCGGCCGGCTACCAGCCGGAGATCGCCTACTTCGAGTGCCTCCACGAGATGAAGCTCATCGTCGACCTGCTGTACCAGGGCGGCCTCGACTTCATGCGCTACTCCGTGTCCGACACCGCCGAATACGGGGACTACACCCGGGGCCGCAGGATCATCAACGATGAGGTCAGGGAAGAGATGGCGGAGATCCTCCGCGAGGTACAGGAGGGCGACTTCGCGAGGGAATGGATCCTGGAGAACCAGGCCGGCCGCCCGTCCTTTCTCATCCGCCGGCAGCTCGAGGCCGAACACCCCATCAACGAGGTGGGCCGCAGGCTCCGCGGCATGATGAAGTGGCTAGGGACGGAAAAGTAAACGGCCTGAAAGGCCCTTAAGCCCCGCATCGCCTATGCCCCCCCCGACGCCTGAACCCTGATCGCAGAGGAAACAGGCGTTCTCCCGTTGATTTTCACGCCGGCCCGGGGGCGGACCGCCCCCGGGCATTTTTCCGCCCGGCCCCCGCCGGGAGACCCGGCCTGTCGGGCTCAGCTTGCCGGCCGGAGCCGCCCCTCAGAGGGACTGGGAAAAAAACCGCGCCATGAAAAAAATCAAAGAGAAGCTGGCCCTCCTCCTGGCCGGGTCGCGCGCCCTCTTTTTCGAGGACGCCCTCACGCTCAAGGACGGAAGGCCCACGCCGTATTTCGTGAATTTCGGGCTCTTCCGCACGGGAAGGCTCGCCGCGGAACTCGGGAGGATCATGGCCGACTTCCTGGCGGCCACCAAGACCGCGGACGGGTTCGACGTCATGGTGGGCCCCAGCTACAAGGGGAGCGCCCTGGCCGTGGCCGCCTGCACGGAACTGTGGCTGGGGCACGGCATCGACAAGTCCTTCGACTACGACCGCAAGGAGGCCAAGACCCACGGGGAGGCCTCGGCTTCCGCCAACCTTTTCGTGACCGGGGCCCTCACGGACGGGGCGCGGGTGCTCGTGATAGACGACGTGGCCACCACCATGGGCACCAAGCTCGAGATACTCAGCCGCCTGACGGCAGAGGCCGCCCGGAAGGGCCACAGCTACTACCCCGCCGGGGTGGCCCTGTACCTGGACCGCGAGCAGACCACCGCCGTCTACGATCGCTCGGGGGCAGTGGTCCTCGGGGCCAAGGGACATGATGCCATCAGGCAGTTCAAGGCCAAGACCGGCCTTGAGGTGCAGGTCATCATCGGCATCCGAGAGGTGATATCCTACATTGAGGCCAGGAAGGTTCCCGTCCTCCAGAACGGGGTCATGGCCCCCCTGTCCCCGGCCGCCGCGGACTCCCTGGAGGCCTACCTGGAGACTTACGGGGTGTGATGTCGGCCTGCCGCCCCGTTCCGTTCCCGGCTGCGGCTCCGGAAGCCGACGCGGCCGGGGTAGCCCGCGCCCGAGGCGCCTGCGGCTTCCCCTTGAAACCGCCGCAGGCCGGCCTCTCGGTTAAATCCCCCTCAGCCGCGCGGCCGGAAGGCTCCGGCGGGGCCTCGGGGCCTCGGGCCCGGAGGCTCCCGCAGGAACTGACCCGGAGGGCGCCGCGCCGAACGGTCAGCCGGGCTTTCAGGGCGGCGGGCAGCCGGCCCCCCGCCATCGGTTAAAAAAATATTCCGCGGGGGACAGGAAATATCCCGCCCCCCGCGGAAGGCAAGCGCGCCTTATTCAGGCCGCGGGCGGCGCCGGGGGCTAGAACGTGAACAGGAACTCGTTGGCCCAGCCCCAGACCGTGCCGTTATATCTGGAAGGATTGTCAGGCGAGTATCTGTCGCCGTAGTAGCTTCCGAGGTCCAAGACCGCGAACTTGGTCTGCCACTGCAGGTTGTCCAGGATCTTGACGGTCAGGCCGAGATTGACCTCCGTCCCCAACGCCCTCGAGGCCTTCGAGCCGTCAAGGTGAATATAATCCGCGGTGCGCCCGAAGGTGCCCACGCCCCAGTTGAGCTGCACGAACTCGTTGAAGTTGTGGTTGCCCAAGATGCCTGCCCCCCAATGCCCGGGGGCCTGGTTTCCCTCCAGACTCCTGTCCGCGCTGCCGGTGAGGAAGTTGTTGCCGTAATAGAACAGGATGAACGGGTAGAATCCCTCCCCTCCGTGGACCAGGCTGTGGTCCGCGGCCCCGCCGCTCGTGGCGGTGTTGGGGTTCTGCCAGTAATGCGAGCCGGGCCCTTCGTCGTTGCCGCGGAAATACCAGCCGGCCAGGGTCGCGTCGCCTTGCGGGTAATCGAGGCGCAGGTCAAGGTACGCCCCGAAGCCATCCTGCTTCTGGGCCGGCCAGTCCGCGCCTGCCACGTGACGCTGCCTCTTTCCGAAGGCGTACTTGGCCTCCGCGTGCACCGTGAGCTCGCTGGCCTGCCCGACCTTCCAGGACTGGTAGAAGGCCGGGTTCAGCGTCACGGCCCAGCTCTTGCCGACGGACGGGTCGAAGTTCCCGGCGGCGGGAAAACTCCTGTCGTAATTGTTCCAGTTGTACTTGTTCCTGTCGTACTGGACCGCCAGCGACACTCCTCCCGTGCCCCACTTGTAGTAGGGCTCGACTGAAAACCGGTCGTAATCGCCGTCCTTGACCTCATAGGTCCCGTTCGGGTAAAGCGGATTCTGCGGGTTGTTGTCGGCCACGTAGACAGGATCCTGATGGGCCCTCTTGACGTAGAACGCCCTGAGCCCGAACCCGTTTTCCCACTCGTTCTGGTAGAGGATGCCGTCGTTTTCCGAGTCGCGGTCGAAGATGTTTCCGGAAGTGTTGAACCCCCACGTGGGGAGGTATCCGAGGGTCCTGAGCCCGGCCGAGTCGATGTCGTAGCTGACCCTGCCGGCGCTTATCGTGCCCCAGGAGGTCTTGATGACCCCGTAGAAGTACACGGAGTACAGCGAAAAGGGGCCGGTCTCGGATGAGTCGGTCGTGCCCCAGCGCGCGGCGTTCGGCCCCTGGAACCTCCACCTGACCTCGATGTTGTCGGTAGGCTTGAAGGACACGTTCACGCGGAGCCTGGTGACGGCGTAGCGGTCGCTTTTCTTGCTGTAGTCAGGGTTGCCGGGGGCGTTGTCCGGAAACCCTCCCAGGGCGAAGGTCCTGAGCCTGAGGTAGCCGGAAAAGGTCACCGGCGATTCCGCCGACGCCCCGGCCGGCCGGAACGCGGACAGAAGGAAGACTGCGGCCAAAGCCCAAATAACTTTCTTTCTCGACATCAGCTTATCTCCTTGAAAAGGCGTTGAAAAGGCGGTCGGAAAGCCGCAGGCCGTTGGCGGGGAAAAATCAGGTCGGGGATTTTCTCCAGCCGGGGGGCGTACCCTCGCCCCCTCGGCCGCAGCCGGCTTTCATGCAAGAGGCTGCAGACCTCAAGGCTCTTATGGGCATAAGAGCCTTGCGTGCCTGCGTGTGACGATATTTCAGCGCGCGCAATGTCCCATCGGCACCTCCTTTCCCGCGCCTGAGGCGCGTTTCGCGTGCCTGGCGGCGCGCGGCGAACAGCCCTCGGGCGTCGCCCGTCGGGCCGGCCGCGCGGCCGGCTGTCCTGCCGGCCCGTCTAAGGCATCCCGCAGGCCAAAGCCCTCAGGCGCCCTGAAACGCCCGAAAGCCCGGCCCGCGGCGAAGCCGCGGGCACGAAATTGTTTTCCCGGCCCTAAGGCCGCCTCAGAGGTTGCAGACGTTCATGTCCCTGTCCTTTTCCGTGTTTGCCGCAAGCCGCGCGGGCCGCGCCCGTCGGGCGCTCAGCCCGCGGCCGCGGACGGGCGCACGTCATGCGCGCCGGTCCGCAACGCCGCCGGCGGAAAAAACCATAAGCCCTGAACGGCCCCGCGCCCCGGGCGGGCGCGGACGGCTTGCCGTTCGCATGAGGCCTTCCCGCCGTTCGCGGGAGCCTTAATGAAACCCGTCCGCGGCTTTACGCCGCGGCAGCATGAAAGCTTTCATCCGGAACATGACTTGACACGGCTTAACGCGGCTTGTCGTCGCTTGCCGCAGGGCGCCGGCGGAAACGCGCGGCCAAGGCGGAAAAACGACGCGGCTCTCCTGTCCGCCATATTCGGCGTCGACCGGCCTGCGGCCGGAAATCATCTCGCCTGCGCTTGTCTTTCTGCCCGCGCGGCGCGGGTTTCCTTCCGGGCCGCGCGGCGGCGCGCGCCTGTCCGATCCGGAGCGGCCGGAGCTTGCGCGGCATGCCGGAAGGCGCGGCGGCGGCGCGGCGTCTTTTCCCCGTCATGCAGGCCCGGCGGCCGCGCCGCCGAATCCGGCAGGCGCGGGTCGACACGGCCGCAGCAAGGGTTCAGGCGCGTATCGCCCGCGCGGTCTCCCCATGAACGGGCGCCCGCAGGAAAATCCTGACAAGGCGCGCCGCCCGAGATCGCCTGAGGCTATTGCGCGCCGCGGCGTATTGCAAGATCGGCCGCCGCTGACGGCCCGGCTTCTCTTTTCGCTTTGGCGGCTATATGCCGCAAGGGCAGATGCAGAAGGTCATCTTCAGCCCCTCTATGTGTCAAGCTCGGTTCCGCGCCCTGCCTCCGGCCCTTCAGGTGACCGGCGGAGCGGCAACGGCAAAGATTCGTTCACGTTCGGGCCGCCCGCGCGCCTCAAGGCGCTTTCGGCGGGCGCGTCCGCAGCCTTACTGCGGTCCGATGCGTCAGTTCACTGCCGCGGCGCGCGCCCGACGCGCCGCGGCAGTGAACTGGAAAGCCTCCCCGGAAGCGTGACCGCCGGGGGAACCGCCCCCCGGGCGCGGCCGAGGCCGGTCCCTGTTTCGGAGGCGGAGGCTTCCGGAAAAATCCCGGAAGCCGGAAATTCGCGTAAATCCGCGGCCTGAGCGGTAGCGGGAGGATGCCGCCGGCTCCGGCCGCCGCCTGAGCGGCCCGTCAAGCGCGATCCGCCTTACGCCTCGGCGCAGGCTGGAGCCGGGACTGACGGCGCCGGCAAGCCTCGTTGTCCCGCCCGCGGCGGGTTCCGGCCTCTCGTTCGCGCCTGCGGAATAACGTCGGCTGAGCCGAAGGATCGGCCGGCCTCAAAGCAAGCCGCGTCGGCATTTCCGGCGCGCTTCCGCCCGTCGGGGCGCCCGTTCCCCTCGGGTTTTCCGTTTCGTTTGCATGGATACTAATCCATGTCCCGGGCGCGTGTCAACCTTTTTTTTGACACATTATAAATTAACCTGAAATTAAATTTTTCAGCCGCCGTCAATTCCAGCGGTTATTACGCTATATTCCTTTTCCTGTAAGGGTTTTATATAAATCCGTCCGCGCCTGCCTGCCTCCGCGTGAATTTATTTTTTTTCATCCTCCTTACAGGCCCGCTTGCCGCTTGCTCTCCTCCGCATTGCCGCCGCGGGCATTCCGTTATTTCCCTGTCTCCGCGGCTGTTTCCCGCAGGCGCCTGACGTACTTGCGTCAGAGCGCTTCAGCCGGTCTTCCCGGGATGCCGGCCTGAGAGCCCGGCCGGGTTACATGCCTGAGGCCGGGCGCGCAAATCACGCGCGCCGCGGCCGTTTTCGCCTTCCTGACGAAATCCTCAAATCGCCCTTATCTTTTTCAAAAACACGCAAACTGATTCCCATTCAAATCACTTATCCCGTCAAAAGACCGCTTTCCCGCTCTTAGCCGCGAAATCAACCCGCCTTGGCTTCAGCCTCGCCGCTTCGCCGAAGACCAATACACCGGCAAAATCCCATGTGCCATTTGCCGCCTTAAAGCGTTATCGGCCCGGCCTATTACGGATATGGGCAACGCCTTTGAGTCCTGAGAGCCTTCTCCGAGGACGCCGTCGGCCGCGGGCTCGACGGGCTTGCCCCCCCGTTGCCCGCGGCTTGCGGCCGCGGAACCGCGAAGCGGTCGCTTCAGCCTCGGCTCGCGGCGCGGCTCGGCGCGGCGCGCCTCGCCCTGCGGCCCCTGCGGCATGTTTCCCCTACGGCGTTTTCCGGGCCGAGGCGACCGCAGCCCCGCGAGCCAGGAGCCCGTCTGCCTCAGGGCATTTCGTTCCTTCCGGCGGCGTTCCGCTCGTTTTGCCGTCTTGCAGGCCGCCTTCAGCGCCGCCCGTCAGTGCCTCGGCTTTTCCCAGACACGTACCGCCGATACCTGTTCTTCCCGAACCTTCGGCTTTCGCGGCAAGCCCCGCCGGCCCGCCTCGGCCGCCTTGCTCCCTTTTCTTCCTTTCCCGCGGCCTTCCCGCGGATATTTATTCGTTCATTCCTCAATCCGCGCGCGTTTTCCCGCCCGCGCCTGCCGTCTTTGCGGCAGGGCGCTTTTCCGCTTGTCCTCCCGCAGGCCCGGCCTTTGCTCCCGGCCGGCCTAGACGCGCAAGCCCGTAGACGCGAATCACGCTTGCCTCCGCCGCCTCATCTCCGGGCGAACGCCGCAAAAATGACGTTATGATTTTCTTAAATACGCAAACTGATTCCGCTTTTGGTTTTTTTTGACGCAAAAATCAGCTTTCATTTTTTTAGCTTCAAAATCTAATCAACATGGCATCATCCTCGTTGTTTCCTCGCCATCTTAAGCGCCGTCAAATTTTCCTAAAACGCATTGCCGGCCTGCATCGCCGTCGGCTCGGCATTTTGCGCTTAAAGCCGACTCCATTGCGCTTCGCCAACGATCGCCATGGCCTCCGTTGCCGCAGGCTTGACGGACGAGCCCGCGAAACGCCCGTTAGCCGCGGCGCGGCCCCTGAACCGCGAAGCCAGGCGCTTCAGGCTCGGTTCCCGCACGGCATGTTCAACGCCCATCGGACGCCGCGGCAGATCTCCCAGTCGAAATTGCCCGGCGCGGCGCGCTTGCAGGCCCGCATGCCAGGGCCTCCGGCCGCCGCTCGGCTTTCTGAACTTTCGGGCAGGGTTCCGCCCGCTTTCCAGCCTTGCGCTCCCCTTTCCGAGGCCGGACATGGACTGGCATGATGAAGCCGCCCTGGCAGCGGAGGCGCGGGCCGAAAAGGAAAAGAAACCCTCCCAGCCGTTCGCCGGGCCCTAAAGGAGCCGGATTACAGGGGATACATGTGACGTTCCCGCAAACGGGATTAGCCCTGGGTTCGCCTCCATGGGCCCTGACGGCCTTGGCAGGTGAATGGCCGCCTTCATTCTTAAACGGCAGTTCCGCGTCTGTCCGCTCCCATAAGCTCCCGCTCCGAGCTATGCGCGGCGGCCTGTGCCCGGCCTCCCGCGCCCCGCAGCAGATTCCCTTTTGCGGTCCTGATCGCGCCTTTTCCTGCATCTTCTGCCCTTTTATGCGTTGCATCTCTCGCTGCCGCAGGAGCTTCGGCTTCCCCCGCGCAACCGTACGCCGGTACTTCCCGCCGGCTTTAATTTCAGCGCGGGGCGCTTCTCCGGTCCCGCCGCTTTCTCGCCATCCGCTGATCTCAAGCCGCGCCTCGCTGGCCCTGGCTTCAGGCACAAAAAATGCCGCAGGGCCCGAGAGGGGACTATGCCCCCCCTCAGGCCCCGCGGCATTGCGGTCTTCCGTTTCGTCGTTTCAGTTCAGTTCAGGTCCGGAAGCGCCTGAATGAAAAACCCGTCGAAGAACTTCCCCTCGTCGGTCCCGGCCGGCAGAAGGCCCCGCCTGACCCACTCCCGGATGTAGGATTTCAGGTGCTCCTTGGCGTGGCTGACCCCGGGCATCCACATGTACCTCTCGATCTCCGCCTCCAACGACTTCGCGTCCCCGTCCCAGACCTTGGCCTCGATCCCTATGCGGGCGGCCTCCTCCTTGTTCTCGCCCACCCAGGCGGCTCCCCTTATCCAGGCTCTGGTCACGGCCGCGGCCAGGGCCGGGTCCTTCTCGTAAAGGTCCCGGCTGAGCACCACGAATGAGGTGAAGAAATGGTGGGCGGCCGTATGCTTGGCGTGAGGGTTGGCGGAGGCCTCCCCGTCCTCGGACGGGGGAGGCAGCGAGGCCGAGGCGCTGTAGATGATCCTGTAGGGTTCGTTTCCTGCGTCGCCGTGGCTCTCGCCCTCCGTGCCGTGCTTCTCGCCGCCATGTCCGGCGGCCGCCTTGTGGCCCTCTCCGGCTCCGCCGTCGTGCCCGGCTGCCGCCTTGTGGCCCTCTCCGGCTTTCCCTCCATGCCCGGCGGCCGCCTTGTGGCCTCCTGCGGCTTCCCCGCCGTGCCCGGCAGCCGCCCCATGGCCGCCGGCCTGGCCGCTTCGTTTTTCCTCCCAGCGCGCGGCGGCCGTAGCCTTGCCGTCGCTCAGCGCCGTCAGGAGCTTGTCCAGGGGAGCCTCCACCCATTCCATCCCCTGGTCAGGATCCACCCCCAGACTCCTGTAATGCCGGGCCGCCGCCACCGCCGGGCCGCCGCCGATGTTTTCGACGGCGAGCTTGATTTTGCCTTCCGGCCGCTCCTTAAGCCCGATTATCTCCAGAAAGCCGCTGTAAAGGCCCGCCGCAGGGCCGACTTTCGCCCCGTCGCGGTAAAGGCCCAGGACCCGCCCGTCAAGTTCCCCTGCGGCGATCCTGCCTGAGGCGACCGCCTCCGCGAACTCCGGGAGCCGGGTCCTTGCGGCCGAAGCGGTTATGCCTTCCTCCTTGAAGAAGCCCTGGCGGATTGCCGCCTCCAGGGCCAGTCCCCCGCCCGGGCTGTCCCAGCCGAAGGCGAGCTCGGTATCGGCCGCAAGTCCGGAAGGACACAGGCCCCATGCCGCCGCGATCGCCGCGGCGCACAAGACTGGCAAAAGACTCGTCCGGAGGCGGCAACGGCCCCGGCAACCTACAGAAGGCGCGGGGCGCGCGGGCACGGCCGCGGGTCGCCCGGATGGCATGTCCGGGTCGCGCGGCTCGAAAAGCGGCATAGGGCTTTTTAGTCTCATGGTCTCTCGCTTTGCGGGGATGCTTGGGTCAGCTGAAACGAAAGGCCTTGGCTGGCCTTGCGGAAAAAGAGCGCCGGGCGGGATCCTCCCTCCCCCACCCCGCAGACAGTAAGAGGGGAGTT
>JAITRL010000162.1 GCA_031288415.1 Deltaproteobacteria bacterium
GAGGGCAATCCCTCGGCGCATGGGGTGCCGGCCTGACAGCGCCGCCGCTATGGCGGGCGCGCGGCCGCCCCGAATACTTATGGCCTGAAAGCGGGGCTTAGGGCCTCAGCGCCTCTGAGTGAACGCGCCGATTTTTGCCCGGCGCCTTGCGCGGCCTTTCTGCCGCGCCGTTCGCCGTTTTCAGGCATGAGGCCGGCCGGCATGGACAGCGGTTTTTTTCCCGCGGACGGGCGCCGTCTGACCTTTGCCCTGCAGGTTTTTTTCCTCACCGCCTTGTCCGAAGCCTCCGGCATTGTCTCGCGCCGGCCGCGCCCTCCCTCAGGGCGGGCCTCCCCCCTTATGCCGGCAGGCCTCATTTACCCCCTGGCGCCGCAGCTACAGGCTCCCGCGCGGCTTTCCCGGAGCATCCATGACGAGGACAGACAACCAGTCTTCCATGCCTCAGGGCATTCCCTTTCCCAAGCCGAAGGTCAGAGATCCCGACAGATACCTGGCCCGGCCGGGTCCGGATCCGCTGTCCGCCGCCTTCCCAGAGAAGTTCGCCATCCATCCGGGTCAGGCCGGGGGCACGCTCACGGGGCCAGAGGCGGCCGAGGCCTATCAGGAGCTCCTTGAGGCTCCCGGCGGGCCGTGCGCCTTCTACGTGCACATGCCCTTCTGCAAGGGCCGCTGCCTCTTCTGCGGGTTCGCCGGCAAGACCCCTTCCCGGGAGTCGGGTTCAGCCTACTGCTCGTCCGTCGTCAGGGAGATCGAGTACCTGGCCTCGGCCACCGCCCCGCGCGGGCCGGTGAGGACAGTCTACTTCGGGGGAGGGACTCCCAGCTGCATGGAGCCGGCCGACCTGGCCAGTGTCCTGCGCGCCATGCGCTCTTGCGCGCCCTTCGCCAACGATGCGGAGATCACCCTCGAGGGCGCCATCCGGGACTTCACCCCCGCCAACGTCGAGGGCTTCCTCGCCGCCGGCTTCAACCGCTTCTCCATAGGCATCCAGACCTTCGATACCGGGGTGCGCCGGAGCATGGGGCGCGCGAGCGAGGGAGAGGAAGCCCTGCGCAGGCTCTCCGACCTCGCCTCCACGAACATGGCCGCGGTCATCATCGATCTCATCTACGGCCTCCCCGGCCAGACCCTGGAGATCTTCTCCAGGGATCTCGATCTGGCCTCCGAGGCCGGCCTGGACGGCCTCGACACGTACCAGCTCAACGTTTTCCCCGGCGGGGATCTGGCGCGGGCCGCCCAGGACGGGAGAGTACGGCCCCCGATCCCTTTGTCCGAGCAGGGCAGGTACTACGCCCTGGCCTACAGGCGCCTGGGGCGCATGCGCTTCAGGAGCCTGAGCCTCAGCCATTACGGGCGGGGCACGCGGGAGCGCAACTTCTACAACCCATGGGCCAAGCGCCGCCAGGACTGCCTGGCCGCTGGCGCGGGCGCCGGGGGCTTCCTCGGCGGCTGGGCCTCCTACCGCATGCCGGATCCCGACAAGTACGTGTCGGCCGTCGCCTCCGGCGACTTTTCCCCGGATTTCCTGACGCGGCCTTCCCCCTCCGATGCACTGGCTTCCTTCCTGGTGGGGGAGATGGATGAGGGGACGCTTGATCTCAGGGCCCTCAGGGAAAGGTTCGCGGTCGATACCGCGCTTCTTTCCCGTCTCCTTGACAACTGGCAGGAGACCGGGCTCGTGGAGATTGAGGATGACCTGCTCTCCCTGACCGTGCCCGGCCGCTTCTGGGGCGTGAACCTCGCCCAGGCCTTCGTTGACACCCTTGCCGTCGGCTCTCTCGAGTAGCGGGGTTCAGGCAGGCTTCCTCCCTGTTCCACGGCCTGAATCCTTCGGCTTCCCGGCCGCTTCGTCCCTGTGCCTGCGGCGTCCCGGGGGCGCATGAGGCCGCCAGGCCTGTCCGCCGTCACGGTCCCTTCCGGGCGCGGCCGCCCGCGCCGGAAGGGAATCACCCTCCCCGGCAGCATGGCTTCAGCCGCGCGCCATGCCGCCAAAACGGTCATCCTGGGATCGGCCCTGTGCCACAGCCAGCCGCGCTTCCTGCCTACGGGCAGCCAAGGAGCGCGAGATTCATGAGGCCCCGCGCGTGAGGGCTTACGCCGCAGTAAAAGACTTCCTGGACGGCAAGGGGTTATTCGAGACCCACGAGCTTGTGACGATAGGGCTGTTCGCGGCCGGTTCCAGGGCCGCGTCCCTGATGATCGCCCTCGTGGGAGGCGGCATGAACCCCTTCGCCATGATCCTGAGAAGCGCCGTCCACGCGGCGCTTCTGGTGGTCCTCCTCTCCAAGGTGCCGCGGACGGGGGCGCTCACTCTCTTCAACATCCTGGGATCGCTCCTGGCCTTCTTCCTCCTGGGCCAGGGCATGCTGACCTTGCCGGCGCTCCTGGCCGGGACCCTGCTCGTAGAGCTTTTTTTCAGGGCCCTGGGCGGGCTCGAGCGGCACCCCGCGTTCGTGTTGCCTATGGTGGCCTTCAGCGAGCTTTTGATCCGCTTCGTGAACATCGGGGTCTCCTGGCTGGCCGTGCGCGAGCAGCCGGGGCTCTTGGCGTTCGTCGTCTTGATCACCTCCTTCAGCTACCTGGGGATCCTGACAGGGCTACCTTGCGGCTGGAAGATGACCAAGGAGCTCCGCCGCGCCGGGCTTATCCAGTGAAGGGGAACCTGGCCTTGCCGCGCGGCGCGCGCGCAGGTCCTGCGGGTGGCCGTCTCAGGGAGGCGCCCAGGGGTATCCGGCGCCTTCCCTTGCCTTTCCCTGAAATCCCGTCTCCCCGACGTGACATCGCGCGGCCTTCCGCCGAAGCCCGTTGCCGCCGAGGGAATTAGCCCGGCGCTCCCGGCGGCTTCAGGATCGTTTCCTTCCAGGCCCCTTACCCTTATGCGGGTTTCCCGCAGGCCCTCGGGCCTTACCTGGCGATAGCCCGCAGGCCCCTGTCCTTCCTCCGGATATCCTGAAAGCTCACCGATGTCGCTGCGCCCGCCAAACAGACTAACCGGCCCGACAAGCCCCGGACTCCCCAGATTCCCGAGCGCGGCCCGGGTCCGCCTTGGTTTTCCGCTTTCCGGAGGCTCTGCCCCGGGCCTTGCGCCCTGTTGCGGCTTATCGCTTGGCGCGGGCGGCCTTTTGAGCGGGCAGCCGCCGTTGCCTGCGGCTCGGGGGGCCGAGGCCTGACCATGCGGAGGCTTTTCCGGAACTTGAGCAGCGGCGCTTCCCGGAGGTCGCTCAACCTCCTGCCGGAGACAAGGCTCCTCTTGACCTTTTCGGGCTCAGTCCTTTCCCTCGTTTTCGGCGACCCTTACCCCTTGGGGATACTGTTCGCGGCCTCGGCCGTCTACCTGCTCTGCGAGGTGAGGCTCAAGGCGGTCCTGACCGTCTACCTCATCGCCGCCGTGATGGCCTCCGTGGCCGTCCTGTGCCTCATGGGCATCATCAGCCTCGTCCCCTCCATGAGATCGCAGTCGCCGGCCCTGGCCGTGCTGCCGTTCCTGCGGCTGGGGATCTCCGTCAACACTATCCTTCCGCTCGCCTTTCACGCCAGGCTCTCTGACCTGGCCTCGACCCTCAACCGTATCCGGCTTCCCGGCATCGTGAGGCTTCCCCTGCTCATCACGATACGTTTCGTTCCGACTTTCGTGGGGGACATTGTCCAGATCCGCGAGGCGGTGCGCCTCAGGTTCCGGGGCAGGGGAGGTCCGCTGTTCTGGGCGGCGCGGCCTTTTCTGTGGTGGCGGGTATTCTTCATGCCCCTGGTGGTACGTCTCATCAGGTCCGCGGACGAGCTCGCGCTCGCGGCGGAACTAAAGGGCCTCTCGGCCCGGACGGACTTCGGGAGCGCCCCCCTGGTCTGGGCCAAGGCGGACAAGGCCGCCCTGGCCCTTTCCCTGTACTTCTTCTCGCAGTCGCTGCTGTCATGGAGCCTGTATGCTTGAGGCCCGCTCTCTTTCATACCGCTACCCGGGAGCGGAGGGCTTCGCGCTTGAGGACGTGTCGTTCGCCCTTCCGGCGGGGGAGGGGCTGCTCGTGGCCGGCGAGTCGGGAGGCGGCAAGTCCACGCTCCTCGCCCTGCTCGCGGGGCTGCACCTGCGGTTCCTCAAGGGGGAGAAGCGGGGGGAGGTCCTGCTCGATTCCGAGCCCTGCTCCTCCTTTGCCGACTGGGCCGCCCGCACCGGGCTCATGACCCAGAACCCCGAGACCCAGTTCCTCGCGGGGAGCGTGGAAGACGAGCTTTACCTCACCCTGCGCTGCCGGGGGATTTCGGGAGAGCGGGCCTCCGGCACCGTCGAGGAGCGCTTGGCCGCCTTCGGCATCGCCCGCGTGCGGGACAGCTCCGTATTCCGCCTCTCCGAGGGCCAGAAGCAGAAGGTGGTGCTGGCTTCGCTCACTGCCCTGAGGCCCCGGGCGTTGTTTTTGGACGAGCCTTCCGCGAACCTCGATCCCGCGTCGCTCGATGAGCTCGCGGGCCTCCTGAAAACCGTCCGCGACGGGGGGGTCTCATTGGTAGTGGCCGACCACCGCCTCTACTGGCTAAAGGGAGTCTGTTCCCGGGTGCTGGTCCTCTCGCGGGGGAAACCCGCCGCCAGCGGGGACTGGGGCATCCTCTCTGATCCCTGCCTCCGCGACAGGCTGGGTCTCAGGAGTTCCGAACGCCCCGCCCAGGGGCGCCTTTCCGTAGCCTTCGCCCCCCGACCGGAAGGCCAGCGTCCTAAAGACGGCCGCCGGGAAAAGGGGCCTCATGCGGCAGGCCCCCCTGAAGAAGGCGGTAATGGCGGCGCGGCCTCTTCGTCAGGGTCCCGAGAGGCCGGGAGAGGGGAGGCAGGCGGCCCCGGCGCGGATTTCGGCCTTGCGGCCGGCAAGGACGTCGGGGGACAGGCCTCCTCACTGGGAACCTTCGGCTCGGATGCTGCAGGGCCGGCCTCGGGAACCCGGAACGTCGGCGGCGCCTTGTCCTCGGAAGCGGTCTGGGCTTCCGGAGATGCCGAAGATGCGGGATACGCCGAGGTTTCGGGAGCTGCGGGCCACGCCAGAGCTTCGGGAGCTGCCGGATACGCCAAAGCTTCCGGAGCTTCCGGAGCTGACGGCAACGCCAAAGCTTCCGGAGTTGTCGGCAACTTCATGGCTTCCGGAGATGCCGAGGCCGATGGAGCCTTCGAGGCTTCCGGAGATGCAGAGGTTGCCGGAACTGTCGGATGCGCCTGGGCTTCAGGAGGTTACCGGGCTTCCGGAGGCGACTGCAACGAGCCAATGAAGGCCCCTGCTTCCTCACGGACGGGCCAGGGCGGCGTACGCGGAAGCGGGAGCCTGGGCGGGGTGGAGATCGAGGACCTCACGTTCCGTTATCCCGGAGGGCCGCTAATCCTCGACGGGTTCTCGGGACGGCTCCCGGCCGGCAAGGTGGCGGCCTTGGCAGGGCCCAGCGGGCGCGGGAAGACCACCCTCGCCCGTCTCCTGTGCGGGCTGGAAAAGCCCCTCTCCGGCCGGATCCTGTACGGCGGAGAGCCGGCCAGGGCCGGCCTCGGGCAGGTGGTCCTCCAGAACTCCGACCATCAGCTGTACATGCCCAGCGCCCTGGAGGAGGTTACCGTGGCCCTGGGCGGGAAACGGAAGCTCGCCATGCCCCGGGCCATGGAGATGCTCGAGTCCTTCGGGCTGGGGCGTTTGGCCTCCCGGCACCCCCAGTCCCTCTCCGGAGGCGAGAAACAGCGCCTGGTAGTGGCGGTGGGCCTTGCCCGGCCCACCCGTCTCGTGGTTCTGGACGAGCCCACCTCGGGCCTGGACGGCCGCAACCTCCGCCTGATGGCCCGCCAGATCAGGGCCGTCGCCGAATCCGGGCCGGCGGTCCTGGTCATCACCCACGATGAGGAGCTTGTGGGACTTGCGGCCGATTTCGCCCTGGATCTTGGCCCTCCGCCGGCTTCTTCGGGAGTGGAGATTTACAAGGACGTCAACTGAAAACGCCCAATTAGCTTCTTATGGCTTTTAGAGTTACGGATTGCTGGCTAATTTTATTCAAAATTGAATCAAAATGTGGTAGTTTCAGAGCAAAAGTCCATTTTTGCTTTTTCTGGCAGATCCCGTTCACTCTCTCAACAGTTGTTTTCTTTCACGCTCCGGGCAGCAGATTTGCCTGCCCTGCTTTTCGGGAACGCTTTTCCCGTGCCAGACTTTGAGGGCAGGCCTTTCATCTCCGCAGGAGGCGGCATGAACCTGTCCGTGGCCTTCGGGACCGCTCCCGCGCTCTTCCCGCAGGATAGTCCCGGTCGCCTCAGACCCTTTTTCCTGAAGGGCCGCTTTCCTTGACGCCCAATCCGTCCTCTCGCCCGCTTCCCGCCAGCCCGCCAGGCGAGGCTGACAGGGAGCAGGGGCCGCGCCGGACACTCGCCCCGGCCTTGAGCGGGGCCGAAGGGCGCAAGTTTCGCTTCAGCCAGGTCCCGGCCGGGCCGCCCCGTCCCGTCCGGCGCCGGGGCGTCGGCGGGCGTTCTGCGCCATGCCGTGTCCCGGAAGGGGCAGCCGCGGCGGGCCCTTAAGCCCGCCTACCTCATCAGAGAGACCCAAACAAATGCCGGCGGGCCTGAAAGGCGGCTCTTCCAGCCACGGTCAGGGCACTCGGCCGGCAAGCTAAAAGGAAGGCAGCAAAAGAATGAGAACCCTGGTTGTATACTCGACGCTCACCGGAAACACCAAGAGCATAGCCGAGGCCGTGGCCAAGGGGCTGGGCGGGGGGGTGACCGTGGCCTCCGTCCAGGATGCCCCGGATCCGGCAGGCTTCGATCTGGTGGTGCCCGGCTTCTGGGTGGACAAGGGCCGGGCCGACAAGGCCACGCTGGAGTACATCGGAAAGATCAACGGCAAAAGAACGGCGTTCTTCTTCACTCTGGGGGCCTACCCTGATTCCCCCCACGCCGACAAGGTGGCGGAGACGACCAGGGAGGCCCTGGAGAAGGCCGGGAACACGGTCCTGGGCTCCTTCCGGTCACAGGGGAAGGTGGACCCGAAGCTTCTGGAGGAGATGAAGCGTAAGCTCGGCCCAGATCACCCCCACGCCCAG
>JAITRL010000206.1 GCA_031288415.1 Deltaproteobacteria bacterium
CCGCCTCCGCCGCCGCCGGAGGAAAAGCCTAAGGAGGAGCCTAAGGCGTAGCCCAAGGAGAAGCCCAAGGAGAAGCCCAAGGAGAAGCCCAAGGAGGAGCCCAAGGCGAAGCCCAAGGAGGAGCCTAAGGCGCAGCCCAAAGAGAACCCCAAAGGCGGCCAGCAGAGGGGCGGCCAGCTCAGGATACCGGACAAGCCCACCGATCTGAGCTTCCTGCAGGGCTGCTGGAAATCCGATGCCGGCATGGTCGAAAGTATCAACCACTTGTCCATTTTATATTATTACTGCTTCAACGGTTCCAGCGGCGCCGCCTCCGTGCGGGTGGAGGAGCAAGACAACAGGGGAAAGGTCCGCAACGTCTGCACCACCGCCGGCAAGGCCAGCCTCAGCGGAAAGGGCGTCACCATCCGCGACAACGGGGCCAAATGCCCCGGCTCGGTGCAGGATTACGTGCCCGTCACCGTCGTCTGCTCCCCCGGCTCGGGCGGGGTATCCAATTGCACTGTGCAGGGCCTCGGCGGGCCCAGGATCCAGACCCGCTTCACTTACCAGGGCTGAGACGGCCTCTGCGGGGCGGCGCCTCGTCCTTCAGGCGCCCGGCCCTGCTGCGGCGCCTCCCCTGACTAAGGCGGGCGATGCCTGACGTCTTTTTCCGGCAGCCGGCAGGCCTGCTGCAGCCGGCGCGGCCGGGCCGGCAGCGGGCCGTTCCGGAATGGGCGAAGGGAAGCCCGCCCCTGCGGGGCGGGCCGCTGCGCGGGCTTTCCAGCGCGCGCGCCGGCAAGGCGCCGGCACAGGTAAACCATGGCGGAACAGCTGCTCACTTACTCATTGCTTCCCGGCTCGGCCCGGGGCGGGCCTCACGGCGGCGCCCCGGGAGCCGGCGGCCCGCCTGCGGCGGAGGCGGAGTGGGCCTTGCTTTACGGCATCCTGTCCAGGGAGTTGCCGCCCGGGGCCGCCTTCGCGCTGGCGCGGCCCCAGGCGGCCCCGGGCGGCACTCTCGGCTGGCACACTCCTCTCGAGGGCCCCGCGCGCGAGCTTTCCGGCCTCAAGGGCCGCGAGAGGGAAGCGGCTGAGACGGCCCTGCGGGAGAGGGCCGCCCAGTTCGCCGCCCTGGGGGCAAGGCTGTCCCGCGACCCGTCCCCCGCCTCCAGGGCGGCCTCCCGGCTCCTCTCCCGGCTTTCCGGCGCGCTGGCGGCGGCGGCCTCCGGGCTTCCCTGCCGCGAGAAGGCCTACCTGGTAGGCGGCATCCCCGTGCTCGCGGCGTGGGATCTGCCCGGCGGGCCGCCGCCCTTTCCGGCGGTCCCTGCCGGGGCCGGACACGGTCCGGGGCCTTATCAGGAGCCTTATCCGGCGCCCGGGTCCGCGCCGCCTTCCCGGCGCCGCGCACCCGCGCCGGCGGCCGCGGGGGCGCGGGTTCCCGCCGCGGCCGGACCGGGGCTGCCGCGCGCGGCGGGGGCGGCTCTCCTGGCCTTCCTGCTGCTGATCTTCCTGTTCTTCCTGCTCGCCCCGGGCTTCCGGCGGGCCGCCTCGGCCGTTGCCGCCGCGCACCCTGCGGCGGGGCCAGAACCCGGCCGCGAGGCGGGGCTCCGCCGGGAGCTGGCTTCCCTGCGGGCTCGTTACGGGGGGGCGCTAGCGGCCTGCCGGCCCTCCGAGCCCGAACCGGGGATCGAGGAAGTGCCTCCCGAGCTTCCCGAGCCCGATTCCCGGGAAATCATGCCTCCTTCCTCGGGCGACGCCGAGGGCGGGGTGGAGGCGGCGGCGCCTCCTCCGCCGCCCCCTCCTCCGCCTGAGGAGAAGCCTGCGGAAAGGCCTAAGGAAAAGCCTAAGGAAAAGCCTAAGGAAAAGCCGCAGGAAAGGCCTAAGGAAAAGCCGCAGGAAAGGCCTAAGGAAAAGCCGCAGGAAAAGCCGCAGGAAAAGCCTAAGCCCAAGGGCGGGAGCGGCCAACAGAGGGGCGGCCAGCTCAGGATACCGGACAAGCCCACCGATCTGAGCTTCCTGAAGGGCTGCTGGAAATCCGATGCCGGCATGCTCAAGTCCAGCACCCACTTGCCGATCATCTGGCAGTACTGCTTCAGCGGCGGCAACGGCAGCGCCTCGGTCCGGGTCGACGAGTTCGACAATAACGGGAAGCCCACGATGACATGCACCACCGGCGGCACGGCCAGGCTCAGCGGCAGGGGCGTCACCATCCGCGACGACGGGGCCAAGTGCCCCGGCGGCAACAAGAACTTCAGGCCCGTCACCGTCGTCTGCTCCCCCAACGCGGGCGGGGTAGCCAGCTGCACGGTACAGGGCGACGGGGGGCAAAGAATCAGCACGAGGTTCACCTTCCTGGGCTGAGGCGGCCCCTTCCCGCCGATGCCGCGGGACTCCTCTTAGGGCGGCGGCAGATCGGCAGCGGCCTCCCGTCAGCCGCCCGCGCGGCTTACCCTTACGTCATCCGCCGCGCGGCTTACCCTTACGGTATCCGCCGCGCGGCGCCGACCTCCCGTCAGCAAGCCGCGAGGCTCCCCTTAGGGCGGCAGCCGCGCGGTGAAGACCTCCAGTCAGCCGCCCGCGCGGCTCACCCGTGCGGCAGCCGCCGCAAGGGCCCGGCAAGCCGAATGGTTGCCTGAAGCCCCCTTACGCTCGCTCCTGATCCCTTAACGCCTCGCCTCCGCGGCGGGGCTCTCCGCGCGGCCCGCCATCGAGGCCCGCACCCGCGGCCGCTTTCGGCGGCGCGGCATGTCCGGCCGGCCTCGCGGCCTTGGCCTATCACAGGAAATGCCAGCATGCAGGGCCGGGTACTGATCTCCACTCCCCTTGACAGGGAAAGCCCTCCGGAGGCCCATTACGAGGCCTGGGAACTCGCCGCCGGCTTCATCGGGCGCGAGATCTCCCCTCGGGCGGCCCTCGTCCTTGCCGAACCTGAGGCCGACCCGGCCTTAGGGACCGTCGTCTGGAGCACGCCCCTTTCAGGAATTCCCCGCCCGCTTGCCGAACTGAGGGACAGGCAGCGCAAGGAGGCGGACCAGGCCGTCAGGGAGGCAGCCGGGGAGTTCTCGGGGGCGGCGGCGCGGCGGGCGGAGTCGCCGGATCCTCTGGTCCGCCAGGCCGCCAGGCTCACGTCCCTGGCGGCGGCCCAGCTTGCGGCGGCCGCCGCAGGCCTGGCTGCGGCAGGGACCGTCTTCATCGTGGAGGGGCAGCCGGTCCTCGCCCCGTGGACCACGTGCCTCAGGGCGGGCGAGGGCGAGGAGTCAGCCGCCCCGGTCGCATCGGAGGCTTCGGAAGACCGGTTTTTCCAGGATTCTTCCGCTCACGGATCCTGGAACGCCTTTCAGGCCGGCCCGGGCGCTTCCGGGCCCTACGAGGCGGCCTCTCCGGAACCTGCCTGGGGCTCGCCACAGTCCGGGGAACCCGGCTCCCTGAACGCCCCTGCGGCGGCGCCTTCCGCGCGGGTCCCGGCCCTCAGGGCGGGCCTGGCAGGCTTGGCCGCCTTTCTGATCGTCCTCTTGGCCTTCGGGCTCATGTCGCCCGCCTTCAGGAAGGCGGCGGGCGCCTTGCGCGCCCCCGCCGCAGGCCCCGCTCCGGGCCTCCCCGGCCATGACGAGGAGGCCGCCCTCCGCCGGGAGCTGGCGGATCTCAAGGACCGCTACGGCATGATGCTCTTCTCCTGCCGCCGCGACCCCCCCGCGCCTCCGCCCGCGATCGAGCCCCTGCCCGAGCCGGCCGTGCCGTCCGCCGCCCCCCCGCCTGCGGCGGGGGACCCGCCTCTCCACGTGGAGCCTGACCCGCCGCATTCCGACCCTCCTGAACCGGAGCCAGTTCCTCCGGCGCCGCCTCCTGAACCGGAACCAGCTCCTCCGGCGCCGCCTCCTGAACCGGAACCCGCGCCTCCAGCGCCGCCGCCCGAACCGGAACCCGCCCCTCCGGCTTCGCCTCCTGAACCGGAACCCGCGCCTCCGGCCCAGCCGCCTGAACCGGCCCGGCCCAAGCGCGGCAGCGAGCTCGAGATCCCCGACAAGCCTACGGATCTGGCATTTCTCAAGGGATGCTGGAAATCCGACGCGAACCTTTTCAACCAGGTGAACAACAGGTCTATCCTGTGTTACTACTGCTTCGACGGGAAAGGAAACGCCCAGGTCAGGGTGGAGGAGTTCGACGGCCGGGGCAAGGTGGTCCTGGTCTGCAGGACCACCGGCACGGCCCGCCTGGACGGGGAGGGCATAATCATCCGCGACCGGGGGGCCGAATGCCCGCCCCCGGAGCCCTCCTATGCCCCGGACATCGTGACCTGCACCCGCACCTCCTCCGGGACCGCCAGCTGCGTGATCCGGGGAGGGGATTCCGTGGCCAGGACGGTCCTGACATATCAGGGGGACTGAACTGCCTGAGGCTTCCGGCGGCGGCCGGGGAAGCCGCCTGAAGAAGGGTCGGCTGCTGAATCGTCTTGAAGACGCCAGAAGACGCCTGAAGACGTTTGATGAAGCTTGCGGCCGCCTGAAAACGCCTGAGGATGCCTGCGATTGCCTCAGGCGCCTTGAAGAAGCCTGGACAAGGCCTTAAGCAGAAGTTCCAGAGGGCAATCCAATAAATCTTTGATTTTATGTGCTTTATTGAAAAAACAGCTCAAATTGTACTCATAAATATTATAAAAAATACTATATTTAATATAAAGTTATAGGTAATATCATGCCATGTAGAGACGACTTAGACTGTGAAGCGGGCCGTCGCTGAGGGACCCAGGCCGTCGCGAAGCCGTGAGAAAGAATTAGGGCTGGTACGCTATGTACATTGACGTGGTGCCTAACAGAAGCGGCAAACCTGCCGTGCTGCTTAGAGAGTCTAAGCGCGAGGGCAATAAAATCATAAAAACCACCGTCGCCAACCTGTCCGGTCTGGATCCGAATATCATTCGGAACATTAGGATAGCCCTGAAAGGCGGCGATCCGTCAGCGTTATCAAATGAAAAAGCCGTTGAAGAGATCGTGTGTGATGACATAGTCCCGTGGGGGCATGTCAAAGCGGTCATGACCGCCATGGACAGCCTTGGCATAGGGAACCTGCTAGACCCGCAGCCAAGCCGGGAAAGAGACATGGCCCTCGGTCTTGTGGCGGCCAGGATTTTGCGCCCGTTAAGCAGGTATTGTGCAGCGGCGCGGCGGAACGCCTGTCCGCTTGCGGCCGAATCGGGACTTGAAGGCTTCGACGGAAACGATGCCTGCAGGGCGCTGGACTGGCTTCTGGAGAGGCAGCCGGCCGTTCAGCGGCGGCTTGCGGGCCGACACCTGAGCGGCGGCGGTTTGGCATTTCTGGACATGTCTTCAAGCTGTCATGAGGGCGGAAAACCCCCTCTCGTAAGCAGGCGGGTTTCTGATTCTGATTCTGATTCTGATTCTGGTTCTGGTTCTGATTATGACGCCGGCGGCTCAAGCCTTTTGAGGCATGGCAGTTCCCGTGACAGGATACGCGGCAGGCTCCGGATCAGTTACGCCTTGTTGACCGATAAGGAAGGAAGGCCGATCTCCATAGAGGCCTTTCCCGGAAACACGGCCGGCTCAGCGGATTTTTTGCCGGCCGCCGACAGGATACGGAACGAATTCAGCCTGAAAAGGATTGTCATGGTCGGCGGCTGGGGAATGATAGGCAATGACGACATCCCGATTTTAAAGGCCGCCGAAGGAATCGACTGGATAACTGCGCTTCGCCCGACAAGCGTGAAAAGCCTTGCCGAACGGGAAGTTTTCAGCTTCCGGAAATCCGATGGATATGACTTTCGCGAATTCTCGTCGCCTGAATACCCTGACGAAAGGCTTGTCGCCTGCAAGTACACGGGCCTGAAGGAAAAGAGGGAAAAGACGCGTGATTTCCTGATTGACGCCGCTGCCGAAAGGCTAGGAAAAATAAACGCGAGAGCCTTGGCCGGAATGCTGAAAAACAAAGACGCGATAGCGCTTGCCGCGGGAAGAGTCGTAGAAAATTGCAAGGCGGGAAAACATTTTATCCTTGAATTCAGCGATCAGGGAGTCAGTTACAGGCTCAACGATAAGAGCATAGGGCTTGAAAAGGCTTTGGACGGGATATGTGCGATCAGGACCTCTTTGCCGGCTGAAACCATGACAATCGAAGAATGCGTCTTGCGGCATAATGACCTGTCTCAGGCAGAAGGCGCCTTCCGGACGGTGAAATCCCTTGACTTGCCGATAAGTCCGGCATGTCGCCGTCTTGACGACGGAATCAGGGCAAGCCTGTTTTTGACGATGCTGGCATACTACGTCGAATGGCATTTGAGGGATGCCTGGCGCGAGCTGACGTTCGGCGATCCGGAGACATCGGAGATTAATAATGAACGTGGCCCGGCCGCGCCTGCGCCGCGATCTCAAAAGGCCGAAAGAAAAATTTCCGCGAAACAGGCTCAAATCGGCGATTCGATATTCCGGGCCCGCAAGCATGAATTGATCCTGGCTGAACTGGCGGCCGTCAATGAGGTTTCCCTGGTTTTTCGAGGGGGAGGCAAAAATAATGAAGACTTGGTGTTCAAACGTTACAATAAATATTCGCAACTGCAGTCTAAAGCATTTAAGTTGCTTAAAAAAATTCCGAAGTACCAATAAAAGCAAATTTTTTTAAATGATAAGTATATGATTTCACTAAGTTTTTTTCCTGCCTGTGGAACTTCTGTTTTAAGGTGTAAAATGCGATCAGTCCAGCGGCCGGCTGCCCTGAGGGAAAGGCGAAGAAAGGCATGGAAACTCTGACAGAATCCAGGCATGACCGCCTTACGGGAGCGGGCGAGACCCCGGCCGCCCCCGGGGAAGCCTTGCCATGCTTCCCGGCGGCTTTCCGTCCGTTCGTCAGGGCGGGCCTTGCCGGTTGCCCGCCTTTCTTTGCCCAGGACGGCCAGGCACCTTCCGGGGTTCAGGAAGGATCCGGAACGCCTCAAGCCGCAGGCGCCTCGGCTTCAGGCGGCTCCGGGCCTGAGGACGGCTCCGGACCTGAGGACGGCTCCGGGCCATCCGGGCCTGCCAATGCCGGAAGTGGCGGTGCAGGGGGCCTCTCACCGGTGTACATCGCTCTCCTCGTTCTGGCCGGGGCGCTTTTGCTGGGAGCCGCGGCCTGGTATTTTTTCGTGCTGCCTCAGGTGATCGCCCCGCCCCCGTCCCAGACCGGAGCTTCCGGAGAGCCGCCCCCGGCCTCTCACGGTTCGGCCGGCCACGGGACCCCGGCAGGGGACGGCGTGATTTCCGCGGCTGCTCAAGCGTCTCCGCGCCCTGAGGCCAGTGAGGCTGGCCCTGCCGCGGGTCTCCCGATGAAGCCCGCCTCCCGTGTCTCCCGGACAGTCCGCCATACTGCTCCTGAGACAGGGTCCTGGGCGCATTAGAGGTTAGCGGCGGCATGCTCTCAGGCGAGATCTCCGATTATCCCGCGGCCGGGGAAGGCTGGGCCGTCATGAGGGTCTGGCTGCCGGCGGAGAGCGGCGAGCCCCCCCAATGGCCTTTTGCGGAGGACGAGGTGTCTTGTCTCCTGTCGGTCAAGGACCAAGGGGCCGGGGACTACCTCCAGAACCCGTCGTCCTTTAAGCGCTGGGGTCCTTTGGAGATTTTTCACAGGGTGTCCCTGGGCCCCTCCGAGCCCGGGGTTTTCTCCCTGCTTCTCCCCCCGGAAGTGGCGGGGCCCCTCGTCAAGCCCCGGTACAGTTTTTTCGTCAAAAGCCGCCGGGGTTTCCATCGGGAAGTGGAGGCGGGGCAATTCGGCCCGGCGGCAGCGCCCGCTCCCGGAGTCCCTTTTGCCCCTCAGGCTCCTTACTCCCCTCAGCATGGGGAGCCTGCGGCCCCGCAGGCTCCTTACTCCCCTCAGCATGGGGAGCCTGCGGACCCTCAGGCTCCAACTCTTCCCCAGTACGGGGATCCTGCGGCCCCGCAGGCCCCTTACTCGCCTCAGTACGGGTATCCTGCGGGCCCTCAGGCTGCTTACTCCCAGCAGCACGGGGAGACTGCAGCCCCGCAGGCGGGTCCCCCATGGCCGCCCCCGGAGCTTGCGCCTCGGCAAGAAGATACCGGTCACCGGCGAGCCGGCGCCTTGCCCCCGCTTCCGGCGGCGCCGCCGGACTGGGCTACCGATGCATTTGACGCCGATGGGGCCCGGCCGCTGGAAGTGCCTCCGTCTCCGTTCTGGGAGCTGTCGCCGCAGGCCGCGCCCTCCGAGGCCGCTTTCGCAGGCGAGCCGTCCTGGACGGAGGCTTCCGCGCATCCTGGCGAGAGCCCGGCGGAGGCTTCGGGATACTTCACCCTCGCGCCGGAACATTTGCCGCCTGCCGACGCGTTGTCGCCTTACCCTGCGGCCGCATCCCGAACGGGCGCCCGCAGGAAATCCCGCAAGCCACTCGTGGCGGCGGCCGTATTCCTGGCGCTCGCCGCCGCCGCAGGCTGCTTTTTTTTCCTGCGCGACCGCCCGCCCTCCGGGGAGGGCGCTCCGGAGCCCGTCCCCGCAGGAGGAGCCGCGCCGGAAGCCGGGGCGCTTGCCGATTCCGCTCCCGAAGCAGCCTCAGCTCCCGCAGCAGGGGCCGGTTCCGAAGCAGGGGAGGCGGCCGAATCCGGTCCGGCGCCCGCAGGCAGCGCCCCTCCTGAGGGCGCCCCCGCCGAGTCCCTTTCCGAAGGCTTTCCGGGGCCCGGCTGCTGGGCTACCGCCGCGAGGCAGGCGCCCGGCCTCACCGATGAGGATATGGCGTACGTCATGTGTTTCGAGGCGTCAGGCGCGGCTTACCTCTCAGCGGAGGAATTCCGGCCGGCCGGCGAACTGAAAGACGCCTGCGCCGCCCCGGCCAGGGCCGTCAGGGCCGCCGGGAAGCTCCGCGTGACCAGGGAGGAGGGCGCGCGCGACCACTGCCGCAAGGCGCCCACCCGCGGCCTGGTGCCGCTGTCCGTCGTCTGCCCCGCCTCCGCCGCGCCAGCCGTCGGCTCCTCCGGCGAGGGAGCGGGGCGGGAGGCCCTCTGCCGGGTGGGGCGGGAGGGCAGGGGGGATCTCGACATCAGCTTCTCCTTAAGGGAAGAAGCGGGCTACGCCGATCCCGGAACCTTCGCCGCGGCCGCGGAGCCAGGCGCGCCTGCGGGGGAGGGCCGCGATAGCGCCGGCGCGGGCGCTGACGGGGAGGGAGCCGCTCCTTCCGGAGAGGGCGGCGCTCCTTCCGGCGAGGGCGGCGCGCCCCCGGAGCTTGCGGCCGGGCAACAGGACATCTCGTTCCTGGAGGGCCGCTGGGAGTCCCAGGTCAACGCGCGCGACGCCGCAGTGGGCATGCCGCCGATCTACTCCTACGTGTTCGACAAGGACGGCAAGGCCAAGGTCACGATAAGGGACCGCGACGCCCAAGGCCGGGAGCTCGCCCCTTGCGAGACCGAGGCTTCCGCCTACCTCGGGGGAGGGGGCAGGCTCACGGTGCGCCTCGGCTTCTGGGGCGCGCGGTGTCCCGACGACGCCGGCCGGGAGTACCCGCCCTTGGTGCTGGGGTGCTTTCCCGGAACGGACGGGGCGCCCGCCGGGTGCTTGCAGTTCGAGGAGGGGCGAAAGCCCGTCCAGGCGGTCTTCCGGAGGGCGCCCGAGTGACCTGCGGCTTCCGCCCTGAGACTGCCTCAGGCCGCTTCCGTCGCTTCCGCGCGCGGCGGCCCGCAGGGGAGCGCCTGACGGAGGCGGCCTGAGGCCGTCGCCTCTGAATTTTTTCAGGCCGTAAAGGCCTTTTTCCCGGGCCCTCGGCGCCGGCGCGCCTTTGAGGGAGGCAAAGCAGCCGCGGAGGCGGCTTCCGGCGCGCGCACCGGCCTGCCCGCGCGGCGCCGCGGGCGGGGAAGCCCGCCTGCGCAAGCGTTTCGCGCCGCTTCCTGCAAACGGCCCGCCGGCTCCAGGAAGGTGAAGCGGGCCGGAATGCCTGACAGGGAGCCTGCGCGAGCCGGGCCGGAGCGGGCAAGGCTTCCCCTGCCTGGCGCGCGGCGCCCGCTCAGACGGCCGGCGCCGTCTCCAGGCGCCAGGGACCGTGATTGTCGAGCGGCCCGTGCAGGCGGCTTGTGCCGTTTTTCCGGCAGGAAACTGGCGCCTTGAGGTTCCGCTGGCCTTGACGGCGCCTGACTGAAAGAGGGTCTCGGGCAAAGCGCCTGACAGGTTCCGTGCCGGAAGGGCCCGCCCGGCGCCCCCCGGGGCGGCCCGTCCCGGCGGAGCCTGGAAATCCGCCGCATTGCCGAGCGCTTTACGCTATTTTTTCACCAGGATACAAGAACCATGGATAAAAACTGCCGCATCGGCGGAGTCCGCGATTTCCCTGACTTTTTTGTGGTGTCGTCGTATTTTGGAGATGGGGCGCAACGGCTTGTCGGGATATGACGGGATAGGTTTGAGGTTGGCGGTCATGTATTCGGCTATCTTATAAAGTACAGCGGCCGGCGGCACCGAGAGAAAATCATCTTTGTAGTAGCGGGAAACCGGCTTGAACGATGTCTGGATATCCTCCAGGATGAACAGCCCGCCGCTCGGGAGGGTCCGGTACAGACGGAAAAGCGCGTTGAGCTGATGGCTCCAGATATGGGAGGCGTCATCCAGGATTATGGAGGCCCCGAGCCTGCCGAGGGACTCCAGGACCGTCTCATCTGAAAGGTCTCCGATAATCACCTCAATCCTGCCGCCGGCATATTGCGCGGCCTTGGCGTCTATGTCCACGCCGACTATCCGCGCCCTGGGAAAATATTCCTCCCATGTCTTGAGGCTTGAGCCATGGTATATTCCCAGTTCAAGCAAGGTGAACTCCTCGTCCTTGAATCCCTTGAGGAAAAACTCGTACTTCCGCAGGTAGTCAATCCCGCCAGTCATGCTGCTTTTCTCAGTGCCGTGTTTCTTTCCAATTTCATCTAAGACTGAGGAGTTGAACAGTTTCATCGGGCATTCTCCCGTCATTTCTAAGTTAGGCCTCCGGAGAAAGAGGCGGCCGCCGGGCCTGCGGACGGCCCGGAACTCCCGAACCTCGCGTTTGCCGGCTTTAGCCGACTGTCTGTCTGTTGCGGTGCCTGCAGGCGCATCGCAGGCATGGCTGACAGTCGGAAAATATCAAGCCAGGACGGCGCGGGGCGCGGCGGGGCGAAACGGCTGTAGCCAGTCAGCGGGGCGCGGACTGAAATATTAACGCCGGCGTCTCGGTGCCTTGCAGGTTCCCGCGGCCGCTTCCCGTCTTTCCGGGGGCAGGGATCCTGCGCGGGCCGGCCGGCGCGGCCTTGCCAGGCGGCACGACGGGAGGCCGTCCACGGCCGCTCTTTGCGTGAACCCCCGCCCTTGGGCCGCTTGACAGCCTTTTCCTTCTCTGCCGGAGAGCCCTGGGCCGCCAATCTGATCTTATCGAAGAAAATCTCGTTGAGCAGGGAATTATGTGAGGCCTGAAAGTCCAGGAACGCTTTTCTGACGTTCAACAGGGACATGGGATCGGCAGGGTCCTGAGCGCCTTTGACGAAGTTTTCGCTGAAGGTCGCCGGCTGTTTAACGTGCCGATCCAGCAGCTCGCCGCTCATGCCATCGGGGCCATCCCTGTTGAGGCTGCCAAGGTCATCGAGCATGCGGCCCAGGGCATCCATCCTGCGGGGATCGGCGAGGCGGCGGGGAAGGTTTCGCCCGGGCGCTCAGGCCAGTCCGGACGGCGGTCCTTTTTGCCTTTGTCTTTTTTCATGCGGTCCCTCCGGGAGCGGGCTTGGCTTGCTCTGGCGGGATTATAACTCAAAAGCGGGAAAAGGGAAGTTTCGCGGGGAGTTTCCGCCGCCAAGAGAATTCATGACGGGCGGAGCCCTGTCAAGACGGGGCGTTGACCCGGCGGATCTCCGGCCGGAAACAGCGGTGCCATATAATTGGGATATTTTATATTAAAATATATAACATATATTTATATAAATTGTCGCTAGCATTAAGAAATCGGCAGGCGCCGGAATATGGAAAACTGGAAAAGGTTGGATTTGCGCGGGCAGTCCGCTTTCTGTATAATGACTGGATTGCCGCAGGCCATAAGGGTTCCGCGCTCAAACGCCCGCGTGGGGCCTGCCGCGCGGGGCGGGAGCCCGCTTCCGCCAGCGGCCTTCGCTTCCGCCTCCGTTTTTTCGCGGCTTGCGGGCCCGCCGCGCGCACGAGGTTTTCCGGCGGGCTTTCCCCGCCGGGCCGCCAGGGACGCTTCTTCCCGTTTCGCCTTGCCTCCCCGCTGTCAATTTCTTCCAAAAAAAACAGATGCAGATTCGATTTTAATTTTAACGAAATTTTTAAGTTATATTTATCTTTAATATAGTTTGAATATTAATATTTAACAAAAATTATATTATTGTATTTTATTTTAGTTTGCGGTCACGCAAGAATCTGCCGCTTGAGGCGTCAGCCGGAATGCCGGGCGCCTCAGGAACCCTTCCGCCTGTCCCCGGCCGGCACCTAAACGGCTCGGGCGGCGGGCCGCAGGCGGCCGCCCGAGGGTTGCGCCGCTCCCCCCAACCGCCCGCAGCCACCGGGCGGAGGGCGCCGAAAAAGCCTCCAGGAGTTCAGGAGAGCCCAGGACACATGAACAGCCAGACCGTCTACACCATCATACCCGGAGCCGCCCTGCAGTTCATCGACTACAAGGCGGACCTGGGGCGTCCTCTGGGCAAGCACACCGTCGCCGCCTCCAAGAAGCCCTTCCACGTGAAAATGCCCGACGGCCTGGGCAGGAAGACGGTGCTCACCCCCCTGGAGCCCTGCGAGGACGGCGTCAACGAGTACCAGGACAGGGTGCGCAAGGAGCCGCTGGACCTCCACTACACCTGCGAGTACCAGACGGCCTTCAAGGTGTTCGCGGGGCAGTGGATCCCCTTCCCCGTGTTCGCCCACCAGAGCCAGAACCCCGACATGACCCCCCTGTTCTCCTACGGCCCCACCGACTGGTGCCGGGCGTGGATCTCGCCGCCCGACGAGGACGGCAGCCTCGTCTGGAAGCTCACGCTGGTCTTCGACCCCCAGGTGGAGCAGCCCAAAGGCGACCGGGACGGGGCCGGGGTGAGCGCCGTCTACCACGCCCTGTCGCCCCGGGACGTCGAGGGCACCTCCGCCTTCAGCCTGGCCTGGCACGAGAAGGACAACGCGTGGTTCGTGGACGGCCTCGAGTGGGTGAAGAAGGGCATCCGCGAGCTCTGGGACGCCTTCAGGAAAAAAGGGACCCTCAAGCGCCTCTCGTCCATGTCGGAATGGTTCCCGCAGTACGCCCTGGACGACGAGGGCAAGATACCCCGCACCGAGTACATGGCCCTCTACGAGACCCTCCTGGAGGGCATCCACCTGTCGGGGGCCATGGGGAGCCACCTGCGGGTCATCAACCCGGGCACGGAGAAGCCGACCGACGCCACGCTGGTCATCGACGTGGGCAACTCCCGCATCACCGGGGTCATCGTCGAGACCGCCCCCATGGGCCCCACCAAGCTCACCAACTCCTATCCCCTGCAGATCCGGGATCTCACCGAGCCCTCCCGCACCTACTCGGAGCCGCTGAACACCTCCGTGGAGTTCATGGAGCCCTGGTTCGGGCCGCAGGACTGGAGCTTCGCCAAGGACTCCAGGGGCCACAAGCAGAGCTTCCGGTGGCCCTCCACCGTGCGCGTGGGCCCGGAGGCGGGGAGGCTGGCCGCGGCCGCGCGCGAGGAGCTGGGGCCCACCGGCATGTCCAGCCCCAAGCGCTACCTGTGGGACACCCGCAAGCGCCTCCTCCAGTGGTACTTCAACAACACCTGCGACTACCACAACCGCGGCCAGGAGCACCCCGCGGTGAACTACGGGGCCTTCGTGCTCAACATCAACTCGGCGGGCATACCGCTCACGGTCTTCCGGGACCCCGCCAAGGAGGACAGGGAGGATCTCAAGAGGACCCAGCTGCCGGGGCCCATACTCCAGTTCATCGAGCGCGGGGACACCATCGGGGCCTTCCGGGCCCTGTACAGCCGCAGCTCGCTGATGATGTTCCTCATCGCCGAGCTGGTGGCCCAGGCCCTGTCGTGCATCAACGCGCCCGGGGTGCGCGACACCCGGGAGAACCCCAACCGCGCCCGCAGGCTCAAGTCCATAATACTCACGGTGCCCACGGCCATGCCCCTGGCCGAGCAGAACATCTTCAAGACCTGGGCGCGGCTGGCGGTGGAGGTGGTCTGGGTGAGCCTGGGCTGGTGGAAGGAGTTCTACTCGCGCCCGGGCCTGGACGACTTCCGCAGCTCCCCCACGGTGCGCTGCGAGTGGTACGAGGCCACCTGCACCCAGATGGTCTGGCTCTACAACGAGCTCAACAAGAAGTTCCACAACAACGGGACCGAGCTCTTCCGGCTCATGGGCAGGAAGCGCGAGGGCATACCGGGGTGCCAGGGGGAGACCGACAGCCTGCGCGTCGCCTCCATCGACATCGGGGGCGGCACCACGGATCTCACCATCTTCACCTACACCATCAAGAACCCCGGGCAGGCGACCCCGCACATCATGCCCTTCCAGGACTTCCGGGACGGCTTCAACGTGGCGGGCGATGACATCATGCGGGAGATAATCCACAGGGAGTTCATCAGCCAGCTGGAGGCCGCCTGCCGCGCGCGCGGCATCGCCGACGCCAGGAACCTCTTCACTCGCCTCTTCACCGACACCGTGACCATGGGGGTCCAGGAGTCGGGCCGCCAGCAGAAGCAGCTCCGGAGCCAGTTCGTCGCCCACGCGGCGGTTCCGGTCGCCCTCAGGATCCTCAAGCTTTACGAGGAGAGCGAAGAGGACGGCGACCTGGGCGACCGGGAGATCCTCGTGCGCGACTGCCTGGGGGTGCCCGAGGGCCCGGCCTCGGACCGCGTCGCGAACATCCTGGGCTACGTCGAGGGCCCGGTGCGCGCCCAGGGCTGGGCCGACTTCTCCCTTTTGGACTTCTCCTTCAAGGTGAACCTCAAGGGCGTGGACAAGAACGTCGGCTTCGTGGTGGAGCAGATCCTGGTGGACATGGGGGAGATCATCCATTACTACGACTGCGACGTGCTGATCCTCACCGGGAGGCCCTCCCGCTGGCCCGCCATCATCCGGGCGCCCTACGAGCGCACCTTCCTCCCCGTCGACCGCGTGGTGCACATGCACAGGTACCGCGTGGACCCGGAGTACCCCTTCGTCAACCACGGCCGCATCGAGGACCCCAAGACCAGCGTGGTGGTGGGGGCCATCATCTGCTCCCTGGCCGAGCGGGCCCTGGACGGCATCACCGTGGACACCGACAACTTCCTGCCCCAGCCCATCAACCGCTACATGGGCATGCTCGATGCCAAGGGCAAGCTCGACAAGGGCGATCAGAACGTCTGGTTCACCAACCTGGACGTGCACACCGGCAAGGAGATCTCCCAGGAGCGGGTCATCCAGTTCAACGCCAACACCGCGGTGGGCTTCCGCCAGCTATCCTGCGAGCGGTGGACCACCACGCGGCTCTACAGCCTGGAGTTCCGGGACGGAGCGGCCCAGGAGGCCTCGGTGGGGCGGCTCCCCTACAACGTGTCGCTGCAGTTCGACATGGCGGAGGCGGAGGACCCCGACGAGCGGCCGCGCCACCAGGTGAGCCGCATACTCACCCGCACCGAGGGGACCCTCAAGGTGACCCAGGTCACCGACAAGAACGGCCAGGACCTGCCGCCGGGCACGGTGGTGGTGCGCCTCCAGACCCTCCGCAACGACTCCGGCTACTGGCTGGACACTGGCGAGCTGACGCAGATCTGACGGTTCCGGGAAACCGGAGGGACCAGGAGACTGTCGGACATTGTTGGCATTGTAATTGCGAATTTTTTTATTAGTACCCTTGGCATATAAATTACATAAAAATACCTTCCATAGCAATAGGATTTTTAATGTATGTGGCGTAAAATTTGCTTATGAATATTTATTGACATCTGCAGCTTACTGTGGTATATTATATTCTACAGGTTAATTTTTTGCCTGCAGGTGGATCTTGAGCGACAAATATTATAACAGAAAGCCCCGCACTTTGCCGATGGCCTCCGCTGACCAGTACGACGGTCAGGTTGAGCTTTTCAGGTTCGTCGTCGGCCCCGTCGCCAAGACGGACCTGGAGCGTCTTAGCGGCGCTTGCGCCCGGAGGGGCTCGTCGCATTACCCTTTCGGGATGATGCCGGCGCCTGTCCCGTACGCGCACGTCAAGGGGGTGACCGGCGGCAGTGAAACGGAAGGGAAGCTGAAAGACTCTCTCAGCTTCATGTGCATCGACGGCGGACTGAAGCCCGATCACTCCGCCATGGCGGCCTTCAAGACGCTCGCCATCCCGTTCTTCGAATACTGCCTGAAGCGGCCCGTTGTCCTGGCCGCCAAACCC
>JAITRL010000225.1 GCA_031288415.1 Deltaproteobacteria bacterium
GATTAGGCCGATTCAGATGAAGAGCACTTGGCCCTCCCGGATCAGGGCGATTCGCAGGATGAGCAGGCGGGGCTTTACGATGCCGCACTCGGAGACGATCCAGCGCCAGGCGCCGGGGAGAGCTTCCGCGCCGAGGATCCCGCCATTTACGCTGAAAATGCCGCTTCCGCAGAGGAGCCCTTGGCCCTCACGGAACAAGCCCCTTCCCAGGATGAGCGGGCGGGGCTTTACGATGCCTCAGGCGAAGACGATCCCGCGCCTGGCGCCGGGGAGAGCTTCCGCGCCGGAGAGACTGCCGCTTCCGCTGAAAAGGCCGCTTCCGCAGAGGAGCCCCTGTCCCTCACGGAACATGCCCCTTCCCAGGATGAGCAGGCGGGGCTTGCCGATGCCGCAGGCGAAGACGATCCAGCTTCCGGCGGAGACGGGGAGGCCCCTCTCTCCAAAGAGCCCGCCACTCATGCGGAAAGTCCTACGTCCTCAGATGGTCATATGGTTCTTGGGGAACGGACGGCAACTGAGGAAAAGCAGCCGACAGCCGCCGTATCCCCCGATGAGCCGCTGGATCTCGCCGAACCCGTCGGCTCCCCCGATGAGCCGCTGGATCTCGCCGAACCGGTGGAGCCCGGAGCCGTTTACTATTCGCCTCAAGAGATGCCCGCAGGGCCCAGCGCCGCGGCGGCTGAAACGCGAGAGCAGAGCCCGCCTGACCTGGAAGAGGAGCCGGTCCTGCTCGGAGAGCGGCTGGAGGAACCGGCCTCCGCGCCGGACAGGCCCCAAGAGAGCGAGCAGGGAGATGCCGCATGGGGGCTCTCCGACCTTGAAGGCTACGAGCTGTTCGACATCAGGGCGCAACTGGAGAAAAGCGGCTTCGCAAAGAAGCCGGCTACCCCCCGCAAGGCCAAAAGGGACATCCTCAGCCTTGACAGCGAAGCGGTCCAGAAGGAGCTGGCGGCCGAGGAGAAGACTGAGCCTTTCATTGACGAGGAGGCCCTGGACGATACTTTCGGCGACCTGGGCAGTTCCCGGCGGTATGCGCCGCGCGGGAATTCGGAGGAAAGCGGCACCGGCGTCCCGGCTGGCGGGGCCTTACCCCCAGAGGCGACGGGAGGCGAGGCGCAAGCCGGGTTCGGCGGCGCTGAGGGCGGGACCGAAGGAGAGGCCGCCTACGCGGATGGCGGGGAAAGCTTCATCACGGCCGAGGAAAGCGGGACAGGCTACGCCGCTGGAGGAGACGCTTACGCGGAAGGCAAAGAGGCAAGCCCGGAGGAAGCGGGATATCTTGCCGAGGACATGGACCCGGCCCAGGCGCCGCCGGCGTTCGAGGACCAGGACATCCGCCAGATCGTCCCAGTAGAATTTCTTCTGGCCACGCTGGAGCACAGGGCCCGCGCCAGGCGTCCCGGGCCGCGCGCGCCCTTTCTCAACTGAAGCGACTGAGGCACGTCTCTTCCGGGCGGGCGTCCGTTTGAATTACGACGTAAGCGAGAAAGTGTCGCCGTTTGCCGGAGCCTCCTGGGAACATGAGTTCGACGGGAAAACCCGCGCCAAAGTCAACGATGTGGAGCTGGAAGCCCCGTCCATGGAAGGCGACACCGGCATATTCGAGCTGGGCGTATCCCTTAAGCCTTTCGGTTCAAATGCCCGGATTGAGTTAGGCGCGCAGGGCTACGCCGGGAAGCGCGAGGGCTTGACCGGAAGCGCTCTCCTGAAGTTGGAATTTTGACATGAGCAGGCGCCGTGAGTTCAACCGGAACCTCCTGATCAGGGTCGCGGCGAACCGTTCGATGTCCAGGGTCCTGAGCTTTTTAGCGCCTGCCCCGCCGAAGTGAAGCAAACTGGCTGAGCTTCCGCGGCAGGTCAACCGTCAAGGGAAAAGACGCGGCAAACCCGCGCCTTTTCCCTCGACGCTTCAGCTCCCCGACGGCCCAATGACGATTGCAGTGCCGTATATTGACAATTGACATTCACTTGCGGCAAGACAGCGTTACGGTTCGCCATGTTTGACGTTTGACGCTGCAGTTCAGGCCGCTTTGTCCTTATGACTCGTTAAACAGGGCGTCTGACAGGCTTACGTCAGTTGCGGCTAGCGCTGGGCTTCAATGATTCGCGGCATATTCTAACCTTCCTGGCGTATGACGGTCACCAGCCTGGACGAGATCGTGAAGGCGATCAGGGACTTCCGCGGGGGCGCGCATTACATTTGCCATGCTCTTTGTCTCTCCCAGGCAGCAATGAAGGGCGGCAGGGCCTGGAACGCTCCCAGGAGCTTATGCTAACGGGCTTCAGGCACAAAGATTCGGGAGCGCGGCTTCCAAGGGCATGGGTGGAGGCAGGCGACCCGCCGCCATGCTCCTCGCGCCTCCTGATTCGGCATCGGCCTCGCCGGGCGGTATCGCGCCCGCCTCCGCCTTTACGCGGGCGCGTACTTGGCGCGGCACCTGCGGCAGGCCTCAGGCAGCCCCTCCGGATCATCGGCCAGGATCGCCTCGCGCAGGGAGGCTACGGCCTTCCCGTTCCATAGGCCTCCCAGGCCCGAGCCGCGGACGTTCCCGAGGGCCAGCGGGCGGCCGGAAAGATCGCAGCAGGGCAGGGCCGTCCCGTCATGGCGCACCGCCAGCCGCTTGAAAGGCTGGGCGCAGCGCCCGGAAGGCGCGGGGCCGGGCGGGTTTGCGGCGAAAACGGGAGGCCCCGCGCCGAAGTCCCCGTAGCGCTGGACCGAGAAGAAGTCCGCCTTGCCCTCCCAGCGGCTCAGGAAAGGCTCAAGCTCATGCTCGTTGAGCCGGGTCACGCAGAAGCTCAGCCGCAGGAGCGGGAGCCTTTTCCCCGCCGCCTCGCGCTCGGCCAAAAAGCCCATGACGTTGCCCTCCGTCTCCGCAAGGCTCGCCCCGGGGCGCATCAGGGAGTAGACGCCCTCCGACGCCGCATCCAGGCTCACCATGAGCCTCGTGAGCCCGGCCCCGATCAGATCGCGGGCGCGGCTCCGGGAAAGCAGGGTTCCGTTGGTGCTGAGCATGGCGTCGGTCAGGCCGAGCGCTCGCCCGCGTTCCGTAAGTTCCTCGATGTCCCTTGAAAGTAGCGGCTCCCAGAGCCCCCCGAAGCCCATGGACGCCTGGCCGGAGCCCGCGCCTTCGGCGAGGAGATCCTTCGCCAGGCACAAAGGAAGCGATCTTCCGCCGGAAGGCTCCCCGGAGATCCCCGCGTCTTCCGCGCCTGCCGCGCCTGCCGCGCTTTCCGGAATCCCGGCGGCGGCCGCCCCTGCCTCCGCCCGGGCCTTTCCCGCGAACAGGCACATGGGGCAGCGCAGGTTGCACGCGCTCATGAGCTCGTAGTCCACGTGGAGCGGGAAGGGCGGGATCCAGGCAAGCGACCTGGCCAGCTCCCAGCGCCTGCGGTACTCCCGGAAAGGCTCCCCCAGCTCCCCGACGAGGATCTCCTCCGGTCCCGGACGGCCCGCCCGCGCGAGAAACCGCGAGACCCGCCTGGAGTCGGCGCCGGCCTCCCTCCAGGTTCCGGCGCCTGCGGAGGCAGGGACGGCGGATTTTCCGGAGAGGGCATCGGAAGAAGGCCCGGTCACGGGAGCGGCTCGGCCTCGGGGATGCCCCAGAGGTTGCGGGAAGGGGAGAGCCTCACCTTGAGAAGCCTGCCGGGCAAGGCATCCGAGCCCTCAGGGAGCAGGGCGTGCAGGTAGTTGCCGGTAAGGGCGCGCCTGCGGCCGGTATCGCGGTGAAGGCCGCCTTCGGCCAGCGCGAGATGCTCCAGCGCGAAGGACTTCTCCAGGAACCTCGCCCGGATCTCCCGGTCGAGCCCCTTGAGAAGCGCGGCCCTGCGCCTGCGCTCCCGGGGCGGGACCTGGCCGGGAAGGCCTGCCGCCGGGGTCCCCGGCCTCTCCGAGAAGGGAAAGACGTGAAGATAGCTCAAGGGAAGCGAGCGCACCGCGCCCATGCCCTCCTCGAAGTCCTCTTCGGTCTCCCCGGGAAAGCCCGCGATGAGATCGGAGCCGATGGAAACTCCGGGTAGCTCCCCCGCGAAGGCCTCGGCCGCCGCGCGGTACTCCGCCGCGGTGTAGGGCCTGCACATAGCGCGCAGGACCCGGTCCGAGCCGGCCTGGAGCGGCAGGTGCAGGTGAGGGGCCAGGAAGGCGTGCTTCCGGAAGGCAGGGAGAAGCGCCATCGCCTCTCCGGGCTCCAGCGAGCTGAGCCGGAGGCGGAAACGCCCGGGGTCAGGCCTGAGATCGCGGGCGACCGCGTCCAGAAGGGAGGCAAGGCTCTCGCCTCCCCCGAGATCCGCCCCCCACGCCCCCAGATGGATCCCTGTGAGCACCGCCTCCGCGGCTCCCGCCTCCATGGCGGCGGTGAGATCCGCCAGGGCCCGCGAAAGCGGTAGGCTCCGGGAGGCCCCCCGCACCGCGGGGATGACACAGTAGGCGCAACGCCGCGGGCACCCGTCCTGGATCTTGTGAAAGGCGCGTGTTCTTCCGGAAAAGGCGGCGGGGGGCTCTCCGCGCGGGGCTTCCGGGAAAGGCCCGCCCGGCCCCCCGTCCGCGAGCGCGGTGCCCGAGGGCGCCTCCAGGAGGGCGGTCAGGGAGCCCTTCCAGGAGTTGCCCAGCGCCAGATCCGCGAGAGATCCCTCCAGAAGCCTGTCAGGCGCCATCTGCGCGAGGCACCCCGCCGCCACCACCCTGGCCCCGGGAAACTCGCGCCTGAGCCGCCTGAGGATCCGCCTGGCCTCCTTCTCCGCAACGAGAGTGACCGCGCAGGTGTTGAGGACCACGAGGCCCGGCTCGCCGGATCCGCAGGGCTCTAGGCCGGCGGCCTTGAGGGCGGCGGCCATGGCCGCCGACTCCGCCTGGTTGACCTTGCAGCCCATGGTGTGGATGCTGAACTTCATAATCGGATGGCCGTCTCCCGGCCGGCGCGGCCCGCGCGGGCCTAAGAGAAAAAGACGCCAAGCGCCCGCGCCTGGCGCGGAGGCGGGTTGCGGCCTCAGTCGGGCGGCCTTGCGCGGCGGAGCGAGGGGAAAAGGCTCGGCCGCGGCCGGCAGCGGCAGGCGGAAAAAACTCTCTCTCCCCTCGCCGGCGGCGCCTTGCCTTTGCCTTGCCTTTGCCTTGCTCGGAAGCCTTGCAGGCGACTTGCTCCGAGGCCTTGCAGGCGACTTGCTCGGAAGCCTTGCCGTCGCCTTGCTCCGAGGCCTTGCTCCGAGGCCTTGCCGTCGCCTGGGAAAAATAGACGGCCGAGCGGGGAACGGGGAGCGGGGCTAAGGGTAGAGCACCACTTTCCCGGCCAGCTCTCCTTTGGAGAACACCGCCAGCGACACCGCGATCTTCGGCATCACGAGGTTCTGGGGCAGTTCCGCCGGGACTGGCCTCCCGCCCAGGGTGATCCTGGGGTTCTCCAGGGGTATCCCGCCCTTGAGGCGCACCTCCTTCAGCGTCAAAGAGGCCCCGGCCGGCACGTGCCAGCGCTCGGCCAGCCTGAGGACCTTCTCCTTTCCGTCCCTGACGAAGACCGCGGACTCCAGCCTGAGGGAGACCACCTCAATGTAGGCCTTGGCCAGGATCTCCTTGCCCAGCTCCGCCCCCAGCTGGTAGACGGGGAACTCGCCGCTTCCTTTAAGGCTGAAACGGGAGAGCAGGTCGCGGGCGGTGTCGCACTCCGTGCCCTTGTCGTTGCCGGAGGCGTCCCCGGGCCTTCCCACGAAGCCCCGGAAGTTCATGACGGCGCCCTCCGGCAAAGGCTGAAGGCTCTCCATGTCCACCATGCGAACGCGGGCGCCCGCCCGCACGGGCAACGTCTCCCCGGGAGCGAGGCGCACGCCCCGGCCATCCACCTCAAGAATGAAGGCCGCGATGCCTCCGGAAGGCGCGCCTGCCGCCCCATCCTGCGCGCCGAGCGGACCGCTCACCTGCGGCCTTCCTGAGGACGGGACGGGGCCCCCGGCTCCCTTTCCTCCTGCGGCAGGCTGCCCGCCCGCCGCGGCCGCGCTTCCCGCGCCGCCTCCGGAAGCGGCCCCCGCCGCGCCTGAGGAAGCCGCCGCAAGGGTGCCCGCGGCTCCGGAACCGGGGACGCCGGGAAGGAGCCCTCCCCCGGCGGCCGCGTAGGCCGAGAGGGGGGCGGAGGCCCCGGCCCCCTCCACCCGAGGCGAGGCCGCGTCTCCGGCGGGCAACAGGCCAAGTCCCACCCGGCCGATCTGGAGGTTGTCGCGGCGGACGACTACCGAGGTGGGGGCAAGGATGCGCAACGGGTTTTCCATGTCGTTGAGGCCGCCCAGGCCCAGGACGTCAGCCGACAGGCCCCGGGAATAGTTGGAGGCCACGTGGAGCACCTCCAGGACCGCCCCCTTGGGCACCAGGAGCGTTTCGCCATCCCTTACCGCCACGGTGGGGTGCCCCTCCACCGAGATGACCAGGAAGCCCAGCTCCGGGGGGTCGAGGTTGATGCGGGGGCTCTCGGGGATCACCCCGTAGATCTCCATGAAGGCGTTCACGGCGAGGTTGTGCTGGCGGATCTTCATCTCCAGGGAGGGAAGCTGTTTGGAGGTCTCGATCCCGAAGGCGGGGATGCCAAGCTCGGTGAGGGCGTAAAAGGTCGCGCTCCCGCGCTGTTCCGCGTGCTCCGTACGTTCCGACAGGGTGTCGTGGTTGGAGAACCGGAACTTGTAGCCTTCCTCCGGTATGGAGCGGTTGATGATCTCGATCGCCCGCCGGGCGTCCCTGCCCAGCTTCAGGACCTTGCCGGTGCGCGGGTCGGCGTACTCCTCGGCGTCGGCGATGATGCACTGGCCGTAGCGATTGGGGTTGGCCATCTCAGACTCCCAACTGTGCCGGTAGAAGCCTGAGCCGTCATGGAGGTTGAGGAAGAGGTCCGCCTCGGCCATAAGGTTCTTGATGACGCGCACGGTCTCCAGGTCCGGGTCCGGGGCGGGGGCCAGGCCCGCCGGGCCCGCCGTGAACTTGCGGTTCATGTCCCCCCCAGGCCCGCGGTCGAACATGATGATGGACCGAAAATTCGCCCGCGGCACCACGATGAGATTCCCGCGCTCCAGGGCCATGTCCACGTAAAGGTCGGCGGAAAGGAAAGCCCCTGGCTCGTCTCCCTGGATGCCGCCCAGGATCATGATGGTAGGCCCGTCGTGCCGGCCGTAGATCTTGTAGATCCTGAGCTCCTTATCCGTTCCCTGGAAATAGACGATGTGCTGGCGGTCCTGGGCCGCGCCGCCCGGAGGCGCAGCCGCCAGGGCCGGCCCAGAAGGCTGCCAGGCCGCGAAGAGGCACAGCGCCGCCAGCAGCAGGGCCGCGAAGGCCTTCCTGGCGCCGGAAGGCCGATGGAAGGCCGTCGGAAGGCCGGGGCCGCTTGTCTCTGGCGCGGAGTGCATGGTGGGGAGTGACCGGAAGGTTCCGGGGGCCGCAGGACAGTCCTGGAAAGCGGGAGAGGCGGGAAAGCCGAGGGAAGCAAGAGGCGCAGGGCGGCCGTAGGAAACGGGGCCTGCGGGGCAGCGCCGGAAAACGGAATACGCGGAGGGGCCCGAGGCGCCTGCGGCATTCGGCCGCAGGGCGAAGGCTTTTCCCGGACAGGTTCCCTCCAAGGAATCCTGAAGGGCGCCCGCTCCCCCGTCCGGAAGGCTCCGGCCGCGACCGGGGGCCGCCGGCAGGGGCTCTGCGGGTCCTGGCACGTCAGGCCCCACCGTCAAGGGGTACCTTCTTGAGGAATACGAGCCCCTTAGTCTCCTCGTCCCAGGCGAGCACTTCGGCTGAGAGGACCGTGCCGCCCTGGGGGATCCGGATGCGCCCCTTGTAGACCTTGGAGGCGACTATGTTATAGCGGCCGCCCAGGTCCCAGCCCTGGGAGGGGTTCTTGAGATCGATCTCCGGATCCGCGGCCAGGGTGACCTTGCCGCTCTTGTCGGAGATGGCGAAAACCGCGATCGCCCTCCCCCGGAGCCGCTCGGTGGGGTCGGCGCCTTCCCTGGGAAGCTTGACGAGGTAATATGAATAGCTCCCGTCGGCAGAGAACCTGAACTCGTTCACGTCCAGGATATTCTCCGCCGGGGGCTCAGTCAGGCGGTTGTGAAGGGCGGCCCAGGCCTGGGCCTCGGGACTGGCAGAGGCTGAACCGGCATCGGCGGCCTCCCCCTCGCCTGCGGCGGGCGGGTCGGGGCCGGAGGCGGCCCCCTCAGCGGAAGCGGCCCCCTCAGCGGCGGGTTCGGGAGGCGCGGGCGGTCCGGTTCCGCCCTCGGCTCCTGAGCCGTCCGAGGGGCCTGCGCCTGCGGAAGCTTCCGCGCCGGGGCCGCCGCCAACCGGCAAGTCCGCAGGGGAAGGGTCAGCCGGGCCGGCCGCCGCAGGCCCGGCCGGCGAGGCCTCGGGCAGGGCGTCTGGCAGGGCCCCGTTGTCATCCCCGGCGGAGAGGGCGGCCATGTCCAGGCGCTCCAGTATCCTGCCTGCGGAGTCCCGCGAGGCGGGGAGGGAGCGGTTGTAGGCCTGGGTCTCGATACGCCGGAGCTCGAAGTCGTAGCGGCTCTGGAGCCTCCCGTTGTCCACCAGAAGGGAGCTGGCCAGGTAGGAGAGCACTCCGAGGGCCAGGATGACCAGGAGCGCCAGGGAAGCCATGGCCCACAGGAAAGAGGTCGAGACCGAGAACCTCCGTGTCGAGCCCCCGTCGGTCATTACGAGGATATGCAGCCTCTTGGAAGACTCCCTTATGGCAGGGACCTTGAGGCTTTCGGGGATCTCCACTGCCCTACCCCCTCCTTCCCGTGACCCGGAAGGTCTCTGAGACGATCTTCCAGAGGCCGTCCCTGCGGGCGAAGGTGAGGGTCTTCTCGCCCGAGTCGCTGTAGCCGTCGCTGGAGTAGCGCTGCACGAAGGTTACGCGCGCGCCGTCGCCGGTGATCCTGAAACGCGGACCCTCCATCTCCACGTTTATCACTCCCGCGCCGCGGATAAGCCTGGCCCTGTAGGCCTTAAAGGCCTCCAGGCCCATGTCCCTGTCGAGGAACCGGAAGTCCCGGGCGTAGTACCCGAAATACTTGTCCAGGTCCTTCTCCTCCCATGCCGCCATCCAGCCCGCAAGCAGCTCTGCCAAGGCCGCCCGGTCGGAGGCCTCGTCCGGGGCGGAAACCCCTGCCGCAGGAGCCGAGGCCGAGGAAGCATCTGCCGCAGGAGCCGGGGCCGAGGAAGCCCATGCCGCAGGAGCCGAGGCCTCGGCGGAGGAGGCGGAGCTGGCAGTGGAGCGCGAGGCTCCGGGGGCTCCGGAGTTATCCGCCAGGAGGAGCCCGGAGAGGGTCTGGGTTCCCTGCTCAGGGGAAGGCTCGGAAAGCGAGCCCGTGACCGTGGGGTTCCTGGCGGCGTCCTCAGGGCCGGCGCTTCGGGAACTCATGCGGGGGCCGGACTGGGAAGGAGGGGCGGAAGCCCCGGGGGCCTCCCGCGCTTCGCTGACTGCAGCCTGGGTTTCCGCGCCTGAGGAGGCGGCGCCGGGGACCGCCGAAGACCCGGCGTCCGAGGCAGTGGTCCCTGCAGAGGACCTTCGGTCGAGGGAGGCCGTGATGATCGGAGTCTCGGGAGCCGCAGGCGCATCGGGGGAGACCGGCGCATCGGGGGAGGCCGGCCCTGCGGGAGCGGCGGGCTCAGGCGGCCCGGGGGCGCGCTCCGCTGCCCCGGAGGCCGCAGGGGTCCCCTGAGGGGCTTCCGGGCCTTCTTCGGCTCCGAGGCCTGGACGGGCCCCGGGCGAGTCTCTCCTGGCCTTGGCTTCCAAGGCGCGCCGCTCCAACTCGTCCCGGGTGCTGTCAGCGGCCCCGGCCTCGCGGGAAGCCGAGACGGCTACGGCGGGGGCGCCGGGGAGGATCGCGCCGGCCCCGGCGGCGGCCAACGGGGTAGCGAAAGACGCCACCGACAGGGGCGGGGTCGTGAGGGCCGCAAGCTTGATCTCGGGGTCAAGGAGTTTGTCGGGCTCCTGCGTGCGCTCGCCGATGAACTCCTCCGCGGCTATCTGATAGGACCCGGCCGCAGGCCTGAGGTACAGGCGCTTGATGCCGGCCGAGGTGTAGCGGGAGTCGCCGCGGTAGCGCTGGAAGAACTCCGCGACGGTCACCTCCCGGTGCCGGAAGATCCGCAGGGAGTCCACCTCCACCTGAATGCTTCGGTAGCCCGCCGCCACGTTGCGCTTATGGGAGAGCCAGGGGTCCCGCGACATGCCGTCCGAGCTGACAAAGTCCTCGGAATACATGGCGGCGTAGCTCTCGTGATCCTTGCCGGCCCAGGCCGCGCGCCAGGCCTCCACGAAGGATCGGGCCCGGGCCGCCTCCTCCCTAAGGGCCTCGGGGGAGGCGTAGCGCACTTCCTCGTAAACGAGGATAGGGGTTTCGTAGAGGATTATGCGGTCTTCCAGGGCGGCGATGTCGTGGTTGAAAAGTTCGACGCAGCCGTTGGAGTCGTAATCCACAAGGGGCTTGTTGATCCCGTGGGTCCAGATGCCGTCCCCGCCATGGCCCCGGATGCGGTCCCAGAAGTTGGGATAGTCCATGGGGTAGGCGAGAACCCCGTAGATCTCGGGGAGCTCGGAAGGCAGGAGCTTCTGGTTGAACAGGTAGAAGCCGTCCGGGGTCTTCTTGTCGCCGCGCTCGAGCTTGTCGCCGCGGATCATGCCGGTCGAGCAGGGGATGACCTTCTCGAGGGTGACTGTGCCCCGTCCGTCGTGAAGGTAGATCTGGAGCTCCTGGCGCCCCTTGTCCACGACCAGGATTATGCCCGGCCTTCCCCCTGGGTCCAGAAGCGAGTCGGGAAGCCAGCCGGGCGGGGCCTGTGACAGGGCCCCCCCGCCGGCGGAAGCGGACGGCTGAGCCGTCAGGGCCTCCGGAAAAAGCAGGCAAAAGGCGCAGGCCGCAGCCAAGGCAAGCGCGGCCGCCAAGGTCGGTCCGGGAATCCTCGTCAGGGTCATCGCGCGCCGGCCGCCTGGACCGCCCGAGCGGGGTGCTTGAGGGGCACCGTACAGTCGCCGGAGGGCCACTGGACCTCCAGCGAGGCGGGAACCGAGGGATCCGTAGGGAAATGCACTGCAAAGACCTTGGCCCAATGGTTGAAGGCCGGGAAATAGTCGGCGAGGAAATGCGGGGAGGCCTGAGCCGCGTAGTCGTGAGGCACGAGGGTCCCGTCCTCCAGAAGCAGCCTGGCCCGGAAGGCGCCCGTATTGAGGAAGTCCTCCTTTCTGAACCTCCGGTTGTAGAGGCCCAGGAGGACCACCCGGCCGCGCCCCTCCGGGAGCCATTTGGCGATCTCGTCCGTGAAGGCCCTGTCTCCGGACCACCGGGCGCGGGCGGCGGAGAGGAGTTCGGGGTTGACGTTGACGACGTCTACGCGGAGGCTCTCCCCCGCCTCGTTGAAGAACCAGATCTCATAGTTAGTGAGGCTGGCCTTGACGAGGCGCACGTAGTCGGCGCGGCTCCTCACCTCGGAAAGCCTTCCGGGTTCCAGCGGTCCTGCGGCGCAGGCCGCGGCAAGGAAGGCCAGAGCGAGGGCGGGCGTAGCGAAACGCGGTCTCATAAAGGCGTCTCCTACAACAGGCGGCCGGACGGAAGCCGGGGGCCGGTTCCAGGGAAGTGGGGCGGTCTTGGGGGGGGCAAAATGGGACGGGAGGAGTTCCGGGCCGCAGGCCGGCCGGTTCGGGCCTTATTTAGGCCTGCGGACACGATATCCACAGAACTCTACACTATTTCATGCCTCAAAAACAACACGCGGCCGGAAGCGTGTTTACTCAAACTCTGGGGAAGCTTAAAACTCCATGAAGCGCACTGGCGGGGCACCCTGCGGGAAGGAAGCCCGGATCGGGAGACGCGCCCCTTCCGCGGAACAAGGGCCCTGAGCCGGCCGCATAGGCATCCGCTTTCAGCCTGGGGGCGCCCCGTGGCGGAAGAACACTTGAGCTTCTTAATAGGTAAACCGGTGGGAGGCTTGAAGATCTTGAAGGCCCTGCAGAGGCCATGAAGGGCCGAAAGGCCCCGCAGGAGCCTGAAAGGGCTTTGAAATGGCAGGAGAGGGGAGGCTGGGAGCCGGGAGGGGCAAGGAGGAAGCTTCGGAGGGCCTCAAAAGCCGCAGGGAAGGCAGAAACCGCTTAAGAAGCCGGAGACCGGACTTGCCGGCCGTCAGGGCCGGGGGCCTTATGCGGGAGACCGCTTTGGCGCGTTATTTCGCGGCGTTTGGCCCGCGCCGGGGAAGCCCCGGCGCGGGCAAAGGGACGTCAGGGGGCCCCCTCTCTCCGGGCCAGGAGGAAACGCCATGTGTAAGGCCTCCCCACCACGAGTTCGGGAAGACCTCCGGTGCGGCGATCCTCCATGAATTCGCAGGAGTACCCCAGGCCTTCCAGGAAACCCTCAGTCTCGGCGCAGGACCAGCGGTTCCAGTAACCCTTCAGGTGGTTCCAACCCTCGTCAAGGTACCCGTCGGGAGCCCAGGAAATGACCGTCTCCGGCCCGAAGTTGTCGCGGATGAGGATGAAGCGGGCCCCGCAGTCAGCGGCCCGGTCCACGGGCCTGCGGAAGTCGGGGCAGAAGGAGAGCACGTTCATGAAGAGGGCTATGTCTGCCGCCTCCCCCCTGAGATCTTCCACGGAAGCCAGGGTAAGCATGTCCGGGTTCAGGTGGAGCCTGCGGAAGGCGGCCTTCCCGATGGCCACGGCGGTGGGGCTCGAGTCGAGCCCCCGGTAGTCCAGGACCAACCCCCTCCTTCTGAGGGAGTGCAGGAAATGCCCTGCCCCGCATCCCAGGTCCAAAAGGCGAGCCCCTGCGGGAAGGCCCAGGGAGCCCAGGATCTCCGCCGCCTGGGCCGCGCAGTCCATCTCCGGAGCAAGGTCCATGGCGCGCCTCTCCAGGAGTTCCGCGAGGCCCCGGGAATGCTCCCAAATGTTCAGGGCCGGGTCGGGGATCATGCGGTATCCCAGCCGTCATCGGACGAAGCCGTGGCTTCGGGCGCGGCGGCTTCCGGGGCGGAGGACTCGGCAGGAGGGGCCTGAGGGGCCTCGGAGGCAGGAGGGATCTGAGGGGCCTCGGAGGCAGGAGGGATCTGAGGAGCCTCGGTAGCAGGCGGGGTCTGAGGGGCCTCGGTAGCAGGCAGGGTCTGAGGGGCCTCGGTAGCAGGCGGGGTCTGAGGGGCCTCGGTAGCAGGCGGGGTCTCTGCGGACTCGGAGGCAGGCGGGGTCTCTGCGGACTCGGAGGCAGGCGGGGTCTCTGCGGACTCGGAGGCAGGTACGCCGATGGCAGAAACTGGAGAATCCGGCATCGGAGCCGTCTGCTCTGGAACGGATGTCTTGACCCCGGCGGCTGCAGTCTGCATAACGGGCTGCACAGTCGGCTTCGCGACCGTATCCTCTGGCTCGGCAAGGGAGGCGCCAGGCAGTATGGCAGTCCCAGCCTTCCCGGAAGCGGTCTTGGCAGACCGGGGCGAAGCTTTCTCGGATTCCGGGAGAAGGGGCTCGGGAGGCGGAACCTGGGAAGTCATAGCCGCTTGCGGAGCCTCAGGGTTTTCGGCGACTTGCGGGGCCTCCGGATTGCCGGGCTCGGCGGCCGCGGTTACGGGGAAATCCGTAGCTGGAGCCGCCCGTTCCGGAAAAACCGGTTCTTCGCCGCCTGATACGGCCTGCGGAACCGGCGGCCCTGACGTCCCAGGGTCAGGCGCGGCGGGGCCTGAGAGGGGGGACTGCGGCTGAAAAGCAGGCCCTGTATTGCCAAAAGCGGCATTATCAGTCCGGGGAACTTCGGCCTCAGCTTCCGAGGCTACGGACTTTTCAGGCGGGGCCGGAGGGTAGTGAGTTGCTCCCGGCGGAGGCGGCGCGGGGTAGTGAGTTGCTCCCGGCGGAGGCGGCACGGGGTAGTGAGTTGCTCCCGGCGAGGGCGGCACGGGGTAGTTGGTGGCTCCCGGCGAGGGCGGCACGGGGTAGTAGGCGGCTCCCGGCGAGGGCTGCTCGGGGAA
>JAITRL010000257.1 GCA_031288415.1 Deltaproteobacteria bacterium
TTCGCGGCTTCCGCTTCAGGCTTCCGCTTCCCGCTTCCCGCTTCCCGCTTCCCGCTTCCCGCTTCCCGCTTCCCGCTTCCCGCTTCCCGCTTCCGCGGCGGCTTCCTCCGTAGCCTTGCCTGCCCTTGCAACCGGCGGTGCCGCCCGACCCGCAACCCCCGCGCTTGACGGGACTGGGCCTTCCCTCTCCGGATCCTCATCTGACAAGCGTGAAGCTCCCGGAGGCGGCGACCTCCCCGTTCAGCAGGAGCTCGATCCCGTGCTCGCCCGGCACCTGCTTCCTCACCGACAGATCCCTGAAGTGCACGCGCCTCGAGCCGCTGATCTCGGCGCCCTTCCCGGCCAGCGTCTCCTTGAGGAAAAAGAGCTTGGAGCGGGGCCTGCCGCCGGGCGAGAGGGGGTACTTCAAAAGGTACTCCACCCGGGCGAGCCCCCCGAACCCCTCGGAAAGCCTGACACTGTAGGCGAGAGTGACCGAGGACCCTATCCTGGGCTCTCCGGGGGCGATCGTGAGGCTGGCCGACTCACACATGCCTTGGGGCCTCTTAGGGGAGAGCGCGTACCCGAAGAGCCTGAGGGCCTCCCCGTGCTTCTTCTTCACGAGGGTCCTCCCGCCGCGGCGGAGTATCCAGTCGGATACCCTGCCCTTCCCGAGACGGGGGCGGGCGAAGCCGAGAAAGGCCTCCGGATGGTCCTTGGAGACGTCGTTGAGGGAATTGGCGACGCTTTTTTGGACGTATTGGGAAGGATCGGCCAGGAGGGTGTCCAGGAGTTCCAGGACCGGCGCGGGATCGGCCTTGAACTGCTCGATCACGCCTCCCCAGGGAAGCCGCGGCCGCGAGCCTTCCGAAGCCAGGCGCCGCACCTGCTCGTCCGGGCTGCGGGACCATTTCCTGAGGAAAGCCATGGCGCGGCCGGGGTCGCGCCTGATGAATGGCCGCACCCCGAACTCCGACGAAGACCCCACCGTGAACCGGGCCAAGGCCTCCATGGAGACGTCGAAATCCTTGTCCGACAGGCCCCTTTGCGCCACGAACTCGGCGAAGACCAGGCCCGGAAGCCCTGGAAAGCCCCGGTGGACCCGGAAAAGAGGGTCCAGGGCCTCCTCCAGGCCTTCCGGCAGAAACCGCGACAGGGCGGCCGCGATCCGGGCCACCCTGGCCTTGAGGCCCAGCTCCTCAAAATGCCCTTCGAAGACCGCCGCCTCGAAGCCTGAGGGGTCGAAGCCGGGTTGCTCAAGCGTCACCGCGCCCCCGAGGGCGAGGATGAATTCCGCGGAAAAGCGGTCCTTCAAAAGTTCGGCCACTCGTATCTCCTTGGCGCAGGCGGGCCCTGCGGGACAGCGGCGCCGCAGGGCCCGCCTGCCCGCGCTTACGGGCAAAAATCCCGAAAAGGGGGCCGGCCGCCCGAATCAGGCCCCCGCGGCATTGTACGCGCAGCCGGGCCCTTTGCGCGAGGGGTTTCGGCCCTGCGGCTGCCGAGGGTTCTTGAGGATGCCCTTTCCCGCGGAGCCCTGTGAGCTGTGACCTTCAGCATAGAGGCTTCGCCCCGCGCGCGGCGGAAGGCCCGTTTCTTTTCGTGAACCGGCAAGATGAGCAAGCTGAGCCAACGGCAAGGCCGACGGCGGCTGTTGCAAAGGCGCGGAGGGCGGGTTAAGATCTAAATACAGTTCACCCAAGCCGCCCGGAGCTCCCTTTCGCCGCCCTGAACCTTTGCAGCTCTCCCTTCCTGCCGCCCGGAGGCGTCTTTAAGGGCCATCCGCGGCCTGATTCCGGACAGCCCCTCAACGGACCCGCGCCGACCCGCCTTCCCTTGCCGCCGGGAGGAGCCCCCCCGCCTGCCGCAGGGAGCCATCCGCTACGGGCCGCCTCGAAAACAACGGAAGACACACGATGACCGACCCCGCGCGCCTGTTTTCAGCCGTTGCCGCCGCAGGCCTCGCGGCGGCGCTCCTCCTCGCCGTCCTGAGCGCCCCGTCCCTCGCGGTCCCCTTTTCCGAGACGGGCGCCCCCCCGGAACTCGAGCCCTGGGCGAACTGGGTCCTGTATGATTCCAAGGAGTACGGCTGTCCGCCTTGGCGAGAGCAGCGCTCCCCCGACCACTGCGTGCTTCCGGTGACGCTCTCCTTGGATCTCACCGATCGGGGAGGGGCTTTCCGCGGCACGTGGGAGGTCAGGGGCGGAAGGAGGGCCGTGAGGCTCCCCGGTGACTCCCGCGCCTGGCCCAGGGAAGTCAAGGACAGTTCCGGGCTGTTCGGTCAGTCTGTGCCCGTGGGTTCCCTCGGCGAGGCGCCTCTGGCCGATCTCGAGGAAGGCGTCCACGAGCTTACGGGCGAATGGGACTGGACCCAGCTTCCCGAGACGGTGACCGTGCCCCTGGGGCCTTTCCCCGCGATCACCGTGAACGGCAGGCCCCTGGAGTTCCCGGTAAGCGACGTGGACTGGCAGGCGGGCACGTCCAGGATCTGGCTGCGCGACCCCCAAAGCCCGCCGCCTGCCTCCGCCGGGGGCGAGGCGGGCCCTGAAGGCCCCCAGCCCTCCGGGGAGGATAACTTCCTGGAAGTGAGGGTGGCCAGGCTTGTCCAGGACGGGGAACCCCCGACGGTCCTCACCCAGGCCAGAATCACCGTGTCCGGCGAGAGCCGCGAGGAACTCGTGGCCGGCCTGCTCCTGCCCGGCTCCAGGCCCGTCTCCCTGGAAAGCCCTCTCCCCTCCCGCCTCACCGCCGAAGGGCTCCGTATCCAGGCCCGGCCCGGCACCTGGACCGTGCTTATTCTCGCCCGCATGAGGGAAGCCCCCCCTGCCGCGGGGGAACCGTCCGCCGGTCCCGGGGCCGCTGCCGAAGAAGGCTCAGCGGCCCCTCATGAGGCCGCAGGCGACTCTCCTGCGGATGCCGCCGGGGGCGCTGCCGCTGAAGCCGCCTCTGAAACGTCCGAGAAAGCCGCTAAGGGAACTCCCGCGAAAGCCGCTGACGAAGCCCCCGCCGGCGGCATGCTTCCCCCGTTGCGCCTGGGGCCCGTTTCAGGAAGCTTCGGGCAGGAGTACTGGGCGTTCGCGGCCGACCCGGCCCTGCGGCAGGCGGAAGTCACGGGGGCTCTCCAAGTCGACGCCTCCCAGGCGGACATCCCCTGGAAAGACTTCCCGGTCTACGCTTTGGACGCTGGCGACATCCTGACGATCACCACCGTGAGGAGAGGTGACCCGGATCCCGGGCCCAACCTCCTGCAGCTGGACCGGACCTGCTGGCTGGACTACTCCGGGGAAGGCCTCACCTGCCGGGACAGCCTCACGGGCCAGATGCGCCGCGACTGGAGGCTCACGGTGGATCCGCCCTTCGAGCTGGGGGAGGCCACCATGAACGGCGAGCCCCAGGTGATCACCTGGCAGAAGAACTCTTTGGGCGAGGACGCCCCGGGCATCCAGACCCGCCGCGGCCAAGTGGCCCTGGGCGCGGACCTGAGGATCCCGCGCTTCAAGGGAGAGCTGCCGGCCTCCGGATGGGACCAGGGCCTCCAGACCCGGGTACAGACCGTGAACCTGCCGCCGGGCTGGAAGCTCCTCCACGTCTCGGGCGCCGACGCCAAGGACCCGGGCGGCGGCCCCGCCGCCTGGCGCGACCGCTGGACCACCCTGGACCTCTTCATCGTGCTGGTGACGGTGTTCGTCGCATGGCGGGTCCTGGGACTTCCCTGGGCCCTCCTGGGCGCGGCGGCCCTGATCCTCACCTACCAGGAGCACATGAGCCCCAAGCTCGTCTACCTCCACCTGCTTGCCGCGGCCGCCCTGCTCAGGGCCCTGCCCCCCTCCGGCAAGGCCCGCTTCCTCGTCTCGTCCTGGAAGGTCCTGGCCGGCGTCTTCCTGGCCGTGCTCTGCGCGGCCTTCGTGATCCTCCAGGCCCGCTGGGCCGCCTACCCGCAGCTGGAGACGCCGTCATATCTCTCTTCAGCCCCCTGGACCCCGGGCCGGGGGACCGGGTTCACCTTTGGCGGCGCCGCGCAGATGCCGGACATCTATGGCTACAAGGCCGACGAGATTGTCATGTATGACGCCGACTCAAGCCAGGAGAGCTACGAGCCCGAGCCCGTGGCATCGGTCCAGGAAGCGGCCCAGGCCCCGGCGCCCTCCCGACCGTCGCAAAGGCCGCCGCAAGAGCGCAAACAGGGCGCCATGCAAGCCCCCGTCCTGCGGTCGGCCCGCCAAAGGTCCTATGCCCAGTCCAACTCCATGCAGAACCTGGTCTCGGACGCCAAGGCCCAGAACACCTTCCCCCGCCCTTCCTGGAACTGGCGGCCCGTACGCCTCGACTACAACGGCCAGGCGGCCCGGGATCAGATGACCTCGCTCACCCTCACCGGTCCCGTCACGAACCGGATCCTGGGAGCGCTCAGGATCCTCCTGACGGTATGGTTCTCGCTGGCGGTGCTGGGCCTCAGGCTCCCCGCAGGCGCCCCTCCATTCCTGGGGAGGCTCTTCCCTCCGCACCGCCGGCCCAAGGCCCTCTCGCCGGAAACCTCCGGGCCCCCTTCTGCCGGAGGAGGATCCCAGGGTTCAGGAGATCCCCCTGACTCAGGATCGCCGCCTGACTCCGGGGCCCCTCCTGACTCTGGATCTGCTCCAAGCCCAGGTGAACCCTCTGGCTCAGGATCAGGGCCAAGCCCAGGCGATTCCTCCGGCTCAGGATCGGCTTCCGGCGCCGGAGTTCCCCATGACTCAGGCCCGGCCCCTGATTCCGGGCCGCCTCCAGCCCCCGGAACTCCGCCTGACAAGCTGTCCGCCGCCTCTGAAGCCGACCGGGCGGAAGCCCTCCTCAGGGGGCTTCGCCAGGACAGGGCCCCGGCCAAAGGCCGGGGAGGGACATCGCGCGAAACCTTGGGCCCGCCCCTGATCGCTGGCGCGGCGGCCCTGGCTGCCCTGCTCTTCCTGGCGGCCGTCGCTTTCTTCCCGAAGCCGCTGATGGCCCAGTTCTCGGACCCCTTTCCGCCCCAGGAGCTCCTGCAGGAACTCGAGTCGCGGCTCAAAAGCCCCTCCGACTCCCCGCCCCCCAGCATCCCGGAACTCGAGATCCTCCCGGAACCCGGCAGGCTCACCCTGACCCTCACGGTCGATGCCCCCCAGGAGACCTTCCTGCCGCTTCCCGACCTGGACACCCAGCTCTTCCAGGCTATCCGCGCCTCCGTGAATTCCCAGGATGCCAGGCTGCTCGTCAAAGACGACCTCCAGCTGGTCCTGGTGCCTAAAGGCGCCTCCAGGGTCACCCTTGAGGGGAGGCTCAAACCGGCTGACACCTTCCAGATCACCTTCAACACGGACCCCAGGCCCCTTAAGGCGCGCCTGGCCGCTCCAGGCTGGGAGTTCAAGGGGGTCGATCCCCAAGGACATCTCCAGCACGCCTCGCTGATCATCTCCCGCTCCCAAGGCGGGGCTTCCGCCACCGCCACTCCCGCCCCGGGCCCCCAAACTGTCAGGCCATGCCCGGAAGGACAAGCCTCCCAGGACAGCCAGGCCGGCCAGGGAGACCAAGACGGCCAAGCCGGCCAGGGTGGCCAGGACAGCCAGGAATGCCAAGAGGCCCAGGACGGCCAAGACCCCGATGCGGAACCCCCTTCCGGAGACGTCGCCCTCCCCGCAGGGGGAGCCCCCAGCGTGCTGAAGCCCTTCTTCCAGGTCACGCGCACGATTTCACTGGGCCTCCGGCTTCAGGTCATCACTCAGGTGCAACAGGACCCTCAGGGAAGCCTTACCGCGCCCTTCACCCTGGCGCTCCCTCTCGCGCCGGGCGAGACCCCCACCAGCTCGGCCGTCTCGGCAAGGGATGGCACCGCCTACCTGGCCCTGTCCCCGGCCAACCCGGAACTGTCCTGGGAGAGCGCCTTGACCCTCGGCGAGGACGGCATCCTCGAGCTCACCGCAGGCGACGGCCCATACTCGGAGATCTGGGTCCTGGATGCCTCCAGCCTCTGGCGGGTGGAGACGGATGGCCTCCCGCCCGTCACGGTCGTCTCGTCTTCCGGCTACTGGAACCCCGAGTGGCGCCCCGCCCCGGGCGAAAAGCTCCGGTTCAGGGTCACGCGTCCCAAGCCGGTGGAGGGGGGATACCTCGTGGCCGACAAGGCTGCGCTTTCGCTCCAGGCCGGGCGCGAGAGTTCCAGGGTGACCCTCTGGCTTGACCTCAGGTCCAGCCAGGGCGGCAACTACAGCTTCCGGCTGCCCCCCGGTGCCGAGCCCGAGGAGCTCAAAGTCGACGGCCGTCCTGTGCCCTTCCCCGGCGGGACCGAAACCGCCGATCAGGGGCCCGAGCTCACGGTGCCCCTTAACCCGGGCGGCCGCTCCATCGAGGCGGCCTTCACGCTGAAGAAGCCCATAACCGCCGTCACGGAAATCCCCCCCCTCGACCTCGGGGTGCCGACCGCCAACGTCACCATGACCGTCTACACGCCCCCGGACCGCTGGACCCTCCTGGCCGGGGGGCCGGTGCAGGGGCCGGCGGTGCTCTTCTGGTCCTACTGCGGGGCCTTCCTGGTCTTCTCGATACTTCTCAGCTCCCTCAGGCTTACGCCGCTGAAGACGGTCTCGTGGTTCCTGTTCTTCCTGGGCCTCTCCCAGCTCTCGGCGGCCATGGCGGCGTTCGTGGCCGGCTGGCTCCTGGCCCTGGGCCTGCGGGCAGGCAAGCTGTCCGGCGTCAAAAAACCCTTACTTTTCAACTGCCTGCAGATCCTCCTGCTTCTCTGGACTGGCGCCGCCCTCTATCTCATCTACCAGGGCCTCACCTACGGGCTCCTGGCCTCCCCCAACATGTCCGTCACCGGCAACGGGTCCTCGGACCACACCTTGATCTGGTTCCAGGACCGCACGGCGGGAGAGCTCCCGCAGCCCTGGACCCTCACGCTTCCAGGCACCGTCTACCGCGCCCTCATGCTCGCCTGGGCTCTGTGGTTGGCCGTGAACGTGGTGCGCTGGCTGCGCTGGGGCTGGAAGGGCTTCTCCAGGGAAGGCCTCTGGAAGCGCTCCCCGAAAAAGCCGGGGCCTCCCAAGCTCACGCCCGCCCAGAGGCTCGCCATGTCCAGGGGAGGCGGAGGCGCTCCACCGGGGCCGGGGGCGCCGCCGATGGCTTTCGGGCCTTCCGGGCCCTTCGGGCCGCCCTGGTCCCCTCCGGAAGGCTGGCCCGGCTACGGAGCCCCTCAGCAGGAAGGCCCCGGCTACGGAGACCTTCAGCAGGAAGGGCCAAGCCAAGGCGGACCGTCTCCGGGAAGCCCCGGCCCCGGAACCCCTCCGGAAAACGGCCCGCCTGAGGGCTCCTCCGGCGGCGGATCGCCGCCGGAGGGCCCGGACAAGCCTTAGCGGCCGCAGGCCGGGGCGCCCGGCGGGCGCCCCGGCAGGGCAGGCATGGAGCTTGATTTCTGGGCCGCCCTCCGCCGCGGGGCCGCCCTTGATCCTGAAGGAGGTCTTGGGTGGGCATCCTCTTCAACACGCCGTTCGACAAGCTGGTAGACGATTTCAAGGCCAAGCTGGCCTTCAAGGACGACACCGCCGAAGGCGACGTGATCGCGATCGTCAAGGAGATCACGCCCCGGCAGACCGCGGCCGATTACGCCCAGGTGGTCGAGTTCACGGCCGATCCCACCAAGAAGGCCGAGTGGTGGCACGTGCGCCTGCTGTTCCTGAACTTCCCGGTCGTGAACGTGGTCTTCACCCTGCAGGCCCCGCACTTCACGGGGAGCGAGATCTTCACCATGGGCGGCAAGAAGGTCTTCATCAAGGCGCTGGACCTCAAAAGCTACCGGGAAGGCCGTGAGGCCCCGCCGGAAGGAGACTCCCCTCCCGAGGACGGAGGGGAAGGCCCGGACGACGGCGGCGAAGGGCCCGGCGGGCCGCCACGCGGGAGGCCCACCTTCACCGTGGTGCGCTGACAGCCGGAATTTCCCGGACATGGCTATAGACATGACGCGGGTTGAGAGCTAGAATTAGCCCCACGCATATACATGACGTGGGGAGGTGAAAATTTGCAGCATAGGTTATATACTTGAGGTTGGCAAATTTTTGTTTCTAGACTCAGCATGGTTGAATACCCAGAAACTTTGAGCCGTATTCCCGGTTTTTCGGTTATAATTTTTAGCTGCAATATTTTGGCTCATTGACATTTCGGCCTTGGGCTTCCCTGGTCAGACTGCCTTGCTGTCGATACGGATGCTCCCCACGTCCGCCGGCGCCGGCGCGGACTCACCGGGGGGCTCACCCGCGCCGGGTCCCGGAAAAGCCACACCGTGAAGGCCAGAAGGACCAGGAAGACGTTCCTGGCCCAGCCGACATCAAGGCGCCAGAAAAGGATGACCAGGGCAGTCCCCGCCAGGACAAAGGGGAGCCCGGTCCCGCCACGAAGAGGGTTTTGTGGATATTTAACTCGGGGATCTTGATCTTGATGAAAGTGCAAAAAGTCCAGTCCGCCGTTGCAGACTGTTGCATCACGCAATATACGTTGTGATTGCGCTTTAAATTACGACTTATGCAGTAGCCATTTCGCCTTTAAAATCGAAAGAGGGGCTTTTTGCATGTTGATCAATCTTGGGGATCTTGAATTCGGGTTAGTCATCATCGAACGCTGGCCTGCCTTGGGCTGACTTGTATCAGGGGGAAAATGTCGGCGCAGGATGGTGCCCTGAACGCTTCATCGCGCTCGCGGGGCTTAACGGCCGGATTCCACCGCTCCTTGAGGCCGCAAGAAAGAGAGGGGGGCGCCGCCCCGTGTCCGGCGCTCACGTGCAGGCCTCGCTCGGGTCGTTGCAGGGGGCAGGTAAAGGCTTCGCGGGAGGGGAGGGCGGCCGGAAAACCGATTCCCCGGGGGGATCGTTGCTGTTTAGGGTTGGAAGCTTCGGAGGCGGGCCGGGCGAGAGCAAGGCGAAGGCCTGCCGATGGCGCCTAGTGCGCCTAGTGCGCCTTCGGCAGACCCTGCTTTGCGTTCCCGGCAAGTTGCGCCGCAGATGACGTTGCCGGGAGCGAACAATATCGTCCTTGCCGAAACAGGAGTTCTGGGTTAACTTGTTCCGAAAACGGCCAGCAATCGTCTTTTGCGCAATAAGCTAAAATTTTAGTTATATATAGAATAATATAGTAAGCAATTTTGTACAGTACCTGGCATATTTTTCTGACTTCGAATTTCAGCGAGGCTTTTTCCATAGAAATCTAAGGTTGACTCGTGCCGCTTTTTGCTTGTGAACCCGTCTCCGATCAAGCCAAGCCTGTCCCGGACTCTGACGCTGGCTCCCGCGAGGGCTCCTGCGCCTTTGGGGCCCATAAGGGGCGCGGGGCAGTCTTCACCCGCCCCGAAGTCGCGAATTTCATTCTGGACCTGTCAGGATACGTGCCGGATCGGCCCTTGCACGAGATGCGCCTTTTGGAGCCTTCGTTCGGAGCCGGCGATTTCGTTTTGCCGGCGGTCCGGAGGCTGATGGAATCGTGGCGGGCGTCAAAACCGCACCCCCCCGCGCTTCTCGGCCTCAGCAATGCCATACTGGCGGTAGAGCTCGACGGCAGCGCCTTCCGGCAAACCAAGGCCTCTGTGGAGTCCGTTCTGAAAGAGGAAGGGCTGGAGCCGGGCGAAGCGTCTGAACTGGCGGACCGCTGGCTTGTGCAGGGCGATTTCCTTCTGTCCCCCCTAGACGGGGAATTCGATTTTGTGGCCGGCAACCCCCCTTACGTCAGGCCGGAGCTGATCCCTTCCAGTCTCCTGAAGGCTTACCGCTCGCGTTACAGCACGATGTTCGACCGGGCCGACCTGTATGTCCCGTTCATCGAACGCTCGCTGTCGCTTTTGGCTAATGGCGGCTCCCTCGGCTTCATCTGTTCGGATCGATGGATAAAGAACCGTTACGGAGGGCCTTTGCGCGGCCTTGTGGCCCGCAGTTTCCGCCTGAAATATTACGTGGACATGGCCGGCGCCCCCGCGTTTCACTCTGACGTGGCCGCTTATGCTTCCGTATTCATCATCTCCCGCGAGCCTACCGGCCCGGCCAGAGTGTCCCGCAGGCCTGAAATCAACGGCAGGGAACTCTCGGCCCTGGCCAGGACCCTTACGGAGCGCTCGGCCCCCGCGCCGGGAGGACCTGTGTCGGAGGTCCGGGGCGCCTTCCGCGGCAACGAGCCTTGGCTGCTGGACTCCGGCGGCAAGGCCGCGCTTATCCGGCGGCTGGAAGGTTTCTTCCCCCTTCTGGAACAGACGGGGTGCAGGGTTGGCATAGGGGTCGCGACCGGGGCGGATAAGGCCTTCATCGGCGACTACGAGACGATGGACGTCGAGCCGTCCAGGAAACTGCCGCTGGCCACGACCATGGATATAGCTTCAGGCGAGGTGAGGTGGGGAGGCCTTGCGGTACTGAACCCTTTCCTTGATTCCGGAGAACTGGCGAACCTGCGGGAATTCCCTCGCATGGCGCGTTGGCTTGAGGCCAGGAAGGCTGTTATACTCGGCAGGAACGTGGCCAGGAAATCCCCGAAATCCTGGTACAGGACCGTGGACAGGATCTGGCCGGCTCTCGCTTCCAGGCGGAAACTCCTTATCCCTGACATAAAATGCGAGGCCCATGTCGTTTATGAGCACGGCTTTCTTTATCCCAGCCATAACCTCTATTACGTGACGTCAGAAGAGTGGGATCTGGCGGCCCTGCAGGCCGTGCTCATGTCTTCCGTCTCGCGCCTGTTCGTGTCGGCATATTCCACCCGGATCAGGGGCGGGTCCCTCAGGTTTCAGGCCCAGTATCTCCGCCGTATAAGGATCCCCTGCTGGGACGATGTGCCAAGCGCGCTGAGACAGGCCTTGTCCAAGGCCGCCGTCAGCCGCGACTTGACGGATTGCGATCTCGCCGCGTTTGAGCTTTACAGGATAAGCGCAAGCGAGCTGGAATCCCTGAAGGAGACATCATGAATGCCGGGCTGAATCTGCGGAACTGTGAAAGTTTGGCAAGACAGGCTGTTGCGACGTTCTGGAAGGACAGGTCTGAAGCGGCGGAAAGGCAACATGAGTTTAAAATCGCGGATCGCGGAGAACGAGCCAGCGTAACCGCCGGCAAGAATATGGACGGGTTTGTTGATTTATTGTCTCACGTGGCGAGGGCTAATGGTTTGGCGGATGCCGGTATCCTCAGAGAGCGATCTTTGCTGGCTTTGCCGGGTTTTTCCGCCCGTCCAAACGCCGGGATCTTTTGTTGCCAGGGAGGAACGGCTGATTGCGCCGATAGAGCTGAAAAGCCATGGCGGACCGTCTTTCGGTAACAACTTCAACAATCGTGCCGAAGAAGCCGTGGCTCCGCGTACGGCACTGAATGAACATGCGGCAATGTTTGTTTGTCATTTTTCATGATTTTTTTCTCATGCGCAAACCCTTGAGTTATGACAAGAGAATATCCCTCCCGGCCGTCAGTAACCAAACGGCTTCCCTCAAGCAAGTTGTCCTTGATAAACCCTGTTCGCGCTGAGGCTGTCGCGGACTCAATGACTTTCATTCTTGCCCTGCCGCGGCTGCCGTCATCTTTGGTTTCCACTCCGATGACAATCAAGTCCTTGTTGACGGCGCCTCTTCCCGCATGGCCTTCTTCCAACCCGCCGAAATAAGTCTCATCCGCCTAGACAGTGCCAGTCAGCTTGTTACGTCCTGGAGTGTCCATCGCACGGCGGAGTTTATGAAGCAACCCAAAAAAAGTCTTGTAAGTGACATTCAGCAAGCCATGCAAAGCCAAAGCGTTGTAGCCATGCTTTCTGCTCACCACTTCCCAGATTGCCCTGAACCACTTTGCTAACGGCAATTTAGTGTCTTGAAATATAATTCCTGCTAAAATATAATTTTCTTGCAATAAATTAATCGTTTCAAAATCTTTTAACATTTCAAATAATTTATTTTATTGCTATTCGGGCAACGGAACCCGTCGGGCCAGCGAGTCTTGATCAGTTAATCGATACAAGCATCTTCTGAGCTGTGGGGTTAATCCTAGCTCTCAACCCACTTCATGACTATAGCCATGTTCCCGGATATTTCCCGAAACCTGCCCTCCGGCGCGGTCCTCTTCCGGGCGGCCTTGCGCCTTCGCCGCGACGCGGCCGGGGGCAGGATGCCCTTCCGCCAGTTAAAGCCCGTCGCGGCCTGCAATAAAAAAGTGCCCGCTCAGTCCCGGCCCTTCACCCGCTTCGCTCAGGAGCGCCGCCCGCCAGGCGCGGGAATGGCGATGCCGCGAGCCGGCCAAGACGGCAGTCAGCGGGGAAAAAAAACCGCGGCCCCATAAGCCGGCCAGGCGCCGCAAAGGCGCCCTGCCCAGAAAGCGGCCTGCCGGGGAATTGCCCGCTATTGCCTGCCCTCCGGTCTGAAGGTCCCCTTCCAACGCAGGGCGCGCGCCTCGCTGAGCTTCCTCAAATCGCCCGGGCCGCCTCCTGAGCCGCCCTGTCCGCCGCAGCCCATGGGAACCCGCTTGCTATCCGCCCGCATTCGCATCGCCGGCGACTTAGGCCAGCCATGAAGGCCGTCTGCCGGCGCCTCAAGGCGACTTTCCGGGCGGGGATGTTTCCTGCAGAGCCGACTGCCCGGCCCAGGCGGCTTCCTGCAAAGCCGGCTGCCGGGCCGGCCCGTTTGCTCAAAGCCTCAGGCCTGCTTGGGCAGAACTTATGCCGAACGGATCAAAGGACCGCCAGCGCGTTTGCCGCGCTTGCGGCGAAAAGGCGTGGACACCTCCGGCCGTCGGTTACGACGGCCGGAGCGGTGTCGGAAGGTGGAGGGAACAGCGGAAGAATTTGCGGTGGGATTTAAACGTCGACACTCTCCGAACGGATGTGTCAGGCAGGATCGTGCGGGCGCCGCCTCCGCGAGGAGGCGCCCGGAAACTCTTCTCCCGTTGTCCGGGGCGCGTTCCGGGACATCAGGGGTTTTCGGTGGGCAAGACCGGCCCGAACCGGGCGGCCGGCTTCTCTTTTTGGGGCCTTGGGCCCCGCAGGAGGCGCGGCTGGTTTTTAAAGGATCCGGGCGTGAAGGGTGTCCGGCATGGGATCCTCAAAAAACGAGCCGGAACCGCCTTTTCGTCTCCGGCCTTCAGATCGGCACTGATCGGCTGGCAGCCGCCGGCCGACCTCGTCTGAGGCTTCCGGAGACGCCTCCAGACAGGGCCGCTCTATAGCGGTTGTCTGGTCAATCATTGGGGGCAAAATCCCAATTTTTGCCTTTATACCTTTTCGCTCCCGAATTGTCAAGCGGGTTTTTCATTTTTTTTATTTATTTTCTTTTTCCGCCCAGTTTTCCTTCTTTTCTTCGGCATTTTCATTTGTCATTGCCTCTCTCTTGCCTTTTCTCTAAGTGCCTGTATTCAATTGTCTTTTGCCGCATAAAATTTTATTTGCATTTTTCCTTCCATTTTTCTCCCTTTTTTCACAGTTTTTTTCTTTGTTTTTGTGGTTTTTTAACAATTTTTACCTTGGTTTTCTACATTTTTTTCCCTCCTTTGTTTCCCGGAAAAAATAGCCCGGCAAAGAAAAAATTCAAGGCGCCCATTCAGTCGCTCCCCATATAAAAAGTTCGTTACGAGGTTGCCTGCCCTGACGGGGAAGCAGGCGGAGAGCGCGGCGGCCTCGCTCCCTCTGGTATTGAGACGGTAAGCCCTGGTCATTCAAACGTTTTAACGACTCCTTAAGGTCTTGCCGAAACGCCGCAGGCCGCTGGTAAACGGCGCGGGGCCGCTCACAGAGCAGGGTCTTCCCGGCCTATTCAGGCGGCTGGGCCCCTCACAGGGTCTTCCCCCGGCCTTTTTGGGCGCTCCGAGACTCAAGACGTTGAACCGGCGATCACTTCGGTTCACTCCTCAGAGGCCGGGGAGCCGGCCCCTGCCCCCGGGGCCGGGCAGCCTTCACGGCTGTCGCGGTCCTGGATTCCGCAAGGGACATGCCCAGTCCAGTTACGCGCCAGCGGGCGCCGGACAAGGAGGAGGCGAGCCTGGCCGCGTAAGTCCGAGGCGGAACGCGGCCTTCCCGCCGCGCGCGAGGCTTCGCGGGGCAGCGGCCTGTCCGGGCCCGATCTCCCTGAAGGCCAGGGCAAGGGCCGGGAGCCTGAAGACGCGCATACGCCTGTACCCGCAGGCCCCTCTGCCATGACCTTCTGCCTGTTGTCCTCCTCCATCGTCCCGGAGGATAAGGGGCGGCCGCTTCGGCGCGGCAAGGCTTCCCAAGCGCCTGACGTCCAGGCTCGTCACGGCCGCGCGACGCGCCTGCGCCCCTTGCCGCGGCTCTTCACGGCTGCGGCTTTCCGCGGCAGGCCCTCAGGCCGCGCCTCGCGAAGCGTCTGCCGGACCGCCGGCGGGGTTGGAGCGCCCGTTCCCCGCTCTTACGAGGGAGCCTCCCGGCGGACAGGACCGCCACCTCTCCGAGAGAGGGCCTGCATGTCCCCGACGAAGCCTTGCGCAAGGCATTTCTTAGGGGCGGCGAGCGGGAGCGCAGGCGGCTTTCCGGCCCCGCGGCTCTTCATCTGAGTGATAGGGGCGGGAACCGCAGGGCATGCTCCTCCCGCAAAAAGCCTGCCCAAGGCGTCTCCGGCGTCTCCTCCGGCCCGCCGTCGGTTTCCGGCCGCTGGACTCGTCCCTTGCCTTCCGCAAAACGGCAAAAGCCGCTTTGCGGTTTCGGCCGCCCTCCATGAAGCGCCGTCAGGCCTGCGTTACGGGCATATCCCTGCGCCGCCGTTCAGCCGCGGGCAGGCGTCCTTGGCGGAGAGCCCGTTTTAGGGATTGGGCGGCTTGCAAACATGGGATTTTCGCCCGAACGCGGCGCGTTCAGTTTCCTGTTCAGGTTTTAAACGCTCAATGGAATTTCAACTTCGGCGCGATCACGGAATTCAGGCGGCATCGTCTATCAAGGCCAGGCACTTGCCGCGCGCAGTCACGCCGACTCCGATTTTGACCGTCTGTTTTGCGCCGGTTCTAAGCGAGGACCCGTAATCTTTCCTGTTGACGGCCGCCAACGCATCCCTGGCCAGACCGGTTAAAAGTTTGTCAGGGTCTCCTCCCTCGCTCCTTCCGAATTTAAGCTCGATTACCGCTTCCAGGCTATCCCGTTGAAAGAGCAAGATCAGATCCGGAATGCCGACAGCCTCGGGATGTTCCGCGAGAGTCAGGCGGCCCAGCTTAACGCAGTAGGCATACATCACGCTATGGTAGAAACTCTCGTTTTCTTCCATGCTTTTCCCAAGGCGCGGGTGATGCCTGGCCGGAAGGCCGGCGTAAAGGGAGGAGAAGATTTCCGTGATTTTTGCGGCGTCCCGGATCCTGACGGCGTATTCGAGGTCGTCTTGCACCTCTTGCGGCTTGCGGGCCAGCAAATCAAAGAGAATGCCGGAAAAGGCCTCGGAGTTGATTTTTTCAATCTCCATATTCGGCGTCTTCAAAGCGCAAACCAAATCCATATCCTCGTTTGCCGTGATTTTTTCTATCGTAAGATACCCAGTCTGAAAACGCCCCGCTACCGGAGTAAGGGAGCCCGTATGACTCCTTTCAAGAACGTTCAAGGGAACGCCGCCGATTTTGCGCTCCAAAAGAGCGAACGGCTCGCCTTTCACGAGCTTGGAAAGAAAATTCACTGAAGGGAAATTGTTCCCCCAAAACGCGCTAAGGCGCGAAGTCTCGAAAAACCTTAAAATAGACCATGGGTTAAGCACCCTGGTTTTCCCGTCCCAACTGTAGCCGTCATACCATTTGAATATATTCTGCCGCAGATCGGCGACGGTCGACTGTTCCTTCATGAATCCTTTGATCTTCATCTGTTCAAGCGAAACCGGAAGGAAATCCTTGAAACAGGCGTCAAACTCCTCCAGGGTGAAGCCGCAAATGCCGGAATAGCCGTCATCGAACGTTATGTCGGTTAAATTGTTCAGGCCGGCAGACAGGCCTATCATGGCGTAGCGGGTCACGCCGGTCACCATGACAAAACGGAGGTGCTTATCGCAGTTTTTGAGGCTGGAGTAGAAAATCTTCAGCTCCTCGGAATTCTCCGTCATCAGCCCGATGTCATGAAGATTCTCGCTCACAGGCGCGTCATATTCGTCAATCAGCAGTACTGTGCGGGCCTTGTACTTTAAGCTGAGCCGCTCAATAAGCTTTGCGAGCATCCGGCCGGGGGCGGGGGCGGAAATGTCCAGGCCCTCCCTCAGCGCGACGGTCGACAGCGTGTCTTCGAGAGTGGCTTTGAGCATCTCGCGGCTTTCGTACCCTTCGTTCATGTTGAGGTAAACCACAGGGTATTTTTTAGAAAAATCCCAATCGGACCCGCCTATCCACAGGTCTTTGAAAATTCCCTGCGGCGGACCGTCAGGATCCTGGCCGGCGAAAAGAGCCTCGAAAGCGCTCAAAAGAAGGGATTTGCCGAACCTTCTGGGGCGGGCGAGAAAATACGGTTTCCGTGTCCGGGCCAGCTCATAGATCATCCTGGTCTTGTCGGCATAAACCAGGCCATCCTCCATGAGTTTGGCAAAACTTTGTATGCCTGTGGGCAGTTTCCGTTTCAGGGATTTTGCTTCGTCCATTTTGGGCCTTGCCTCAGGTTTATCATCTGACTGGATATCGATATAACTCGTATCTTGACGCTTTTATCATGCGGTAAATTTGAAATCCTATGGATATGCTTGACTTTTGTCACTCTCGACAGGCTCATTGGTTTTGAAAATTATTCAGTGAGGGTAACTTCCGCCGCCAGGGCCACTGACGGCCGGCTCCTCGCCGAAAAGCCTGTTGGCATCACTCTAGCGCCCCCCCTTCGGCAAATGTCAACATCGCCGCCTGGAGGCGGCCCCGCCCACAACAGACCGTGAAAGCAGACATAATCCGGGACGGGCTGTCCTGAAAATTTGACCTGCCCGCCTCTGAACTGCTCTGGTCAGCATTATACAAACTCCCGCCATGCCAGCAAGTCAGACGTGCGGCGTCTCTTGAAAATCCGTCAAGAAGCCCGGCGGGCTGCATTGGAAGCTGACGGGAGGCCTTCGCCGAACCCGGCCGCACGTGCCTTGGCCTGAGAAGGGTGGAGCCTGACCTTCATGGCCTGGGGCTTCCCCCGGGCCCGCTTCCAGTGCCGGGGCAAGGCGAACGCGGGCCTTTTGCCGCCGCGCGCCCGAACCGCTCACGGCAAGACAGGCGCCCGGGACCGGCAGTAGCCGGTCCGCCGCCCGGCCCCGCCGAGCCCGTGCCGTCGGGCACGCAAAGCCATCGGGTTTTCCGGCCGGTCGCCTGTCGCTCGTCTGGAGCCATCTCACGGGCCTGCGGTCCATGACTTGCTCATTGCTCATTGCTCCTTGCTCCTTGCTCCTTGCTCCTTGCTCCTTGCTCCTTGCTCCTTGCTCCTTGCTCCTTGCTCCTTGCTCCTTGCTCCTTGCTCCTTGCTCCTTGCTCCTTGCTCCTTGCTC
>JAITRL010000280.1 GCA_031288415.1 Deltaproteobacteria bacterium
GAAGGGCACGGAAAGCCGAAGGACCCGGAAAGCCGAAGGGCCCGGAAAGCCTACGGGCCGGAAAGCCTACGGGCCGGAAAGCCGAAGGGCCCGGAAAGCCGAAGGGCCCGGAAAGCCGAAGGGCCCGGAAAGCCTACGGGCCGGACAGGCGGCCGGCCTGCGCGCGAAGGGCAATGCGGCGGCCGCCGGCCCAAAAGGCCGGGAAACCGCGCGGCAGGAAAAGGGAATGCCGGAAGGCGGAGGGCGCGGGCCGCCCCCATTTTCACCGCGAATATGGTAGCATAGGCTTTCCGACTGCCCCCCGGCCTGCCTTGTTCGCCCGCCGTTCCGGCCGCCGGGCCCGGACTCCTCTCCCTGCCCCCCTTGCCCTCCCAGGCCCCCGGAACCGGGCCCGATCCTCAGCGCCTGAACCGCCGGCCCCTGTCCTCGGCGGCGCCGGGCGGGCCCCCCCAGTCTCCCTGGACACCGGGCCCAGTCAGGGCCTTTTCCTTGTCCCCCCGCGCCCCCTTGCCCGCGCGTTCCCTGCCGGGCAAAGGCTGTCGGCTGTCCGCTTTCGGCTTAGCTTACCCGTTTCCCTCTCTCAGAATCCTGCCTCCCGCCCCCTGCCCGGGCAAGCGCTTCTTCCCAGGAGAGACCTTTCGCGACATGAGCAGCACCGCAGGAAAATTCACCCTGGAGTATCTACTGAACCTCATCGTCAACGTGGGGCTTTTGGGCCAGAATCAGGCCGGGACCATCATGGGCGACTACCAGATGTCCCTGGAGGCCGCGTCCAAGCGCACCCGCGGCAAGGGCTTCGGGTCCGGCGGGGCGTCGCCGGAGCCCTCGGCGGATCCCCTGGACTTCCTGATCGGCCTCAAACTGCCCCTGGTGGGAGCCCAGAACGGCAAAAGGACGATCGACGACGAGCTGCTCGCCCACCTGATGGCCAAGCAGAGCGGGCTACCCTACCGGCGGGTGGAGCAGCGGGAACTCAACATCGACTTCATCACCTCGCTCCTGCCGCAGTCTTTCGCGCAGCGGCACCTGGTGCTTCCCCTGGCCTACGAGGGCCAGAACCTCCAGGTGGGCGTGAGGCATCCGTTCTGCCAGAACATCCTGGACGACGTGCGCAGGGTCTCGAGTCACCCTGCAGTGCCCGTCATAATGAGCCAGTCGAACCTCAAGAAGCTCATCGGGGACATCTACGCCTTCGGGTCCTCGGTGAAGGGGGCGGCCGGGCTCTTCTCCGGCGGCAGCAGGCTAGGGCTGGATGTCTCTAACCTTGAGCAGTACGTGAAGCTCAAGAGCGCCTCCGAGATCCGCGACGACGACCAGCACATCAAGAACCTCATCGACCTCCTGTTCGCCGAGGCCTTCGACGGTCACGTCTCGGACATCCACATCGAGCCCAAGCGCGACGTCCTTTTGGTCCGCATGCGCTTCGACGGCGTGCTCCACGACATGTACCGGCTCCCCATAGTCATCCATCCCGCCATAGTCTCGCGCATCAAGACCATCTCGCGGCTGGACATCGCCGAGAGGCGCCGCCCCCAGGACGGCCGCATCAAGATAGCCCACAGGGACTCCGAGGCCGAGGTCCGCGTCTCCACCGTGCCCGTCGCCTTCGGCGAGAAGGTGGTCATGCGTATCCTGGACCCTGAGGCCCTTTTCCTTGATCTCCAGACCATGTTCCACAACCAGGAAGACTACGACAAGTGGCAGGAGTTCACCCAGCATCCCCACGGCATCATCCTCGTGACCGGGCCCACCGGAAGCGGCAAGACCACCACCCTGTACTCGACCCTGCGGCAGCTCGCCACCCCCGAGGTCAACGTCACCACCATCGAGGACCCCATAGAGATGGTCCACGAGCAGTTCAACCAGATAGCCGTGCAGCCCAAGGTGGGCATCACTTTCGGAAGCATCATCCGCACTATCCTCCGCCAGGACCCTGACATCATCATGGTAGGGGAGATGCGGGACAAGGAGACCGCCGAAAACGCCGTCCAGGCTGCCCTCACCGGCCACCTGGTGGTCTCCACCCTCCATACCAACGACGCGCCCTCGGCCGTGGTGCGCCTGGTGGAGCTGGGCCTGGAGCCCTTCCTGGTATCCTCCACCGTGGTGGGCATCATGGCCCAGCGCCTGGTGCGCCGCATCTGCCCTAACTGCATAGACGAGTTCGTGCTCACGGCCAGGATGGCCCTGGAACTGGGCTTCATCACCCAGGGGGACCTCACCCTGAAGCAAGGCCGCGGCTGCGAGGCCTGCCGCAACACGGGCTACAAGGGCCGACTCGCCACCGTCGAGGTCATGCCCTTCTCCGACGCCATGAAAGACATCATCCTCCACGGCGACTACAACGCCCTCGCCCTCAAGACCATGGCCCGCACCGAGGGCATGACCACCCTCCGCGATAACGCCCTGGACCTCATGCTCGCGGGCCTCACGACCATCCAGGAAGTGCTGAGGGTCACCTCGGCCGACTGAAGGGGCGCTTGCGCGGGAAGCCGCCTCCCTCCTCAGTCCCCACAGTACGCCGCCTCAGGGGCAAGGGATCGCCGTCCTGAGGGCCGCAAGGCTTCCGCAGCCGCCCGGGCGTTCCCGCCCTCAAGACGGGAACTTGGGCATTGCCCTGGCTTTCGCCCGCCGGCCCGGCAGTCTCCCGCCGGCCCGGCAGTCTCCCGGCCGCCCGTCCGGTCCCGGCGGGAGCCTGCGCGCCTGGCCGCCGCCGTTCATGTCCGGCGGCTCAAGGATTAGGCTTTCGTGTTCCCGCCGCCTTTGAGCCCCCGCCTGCCTTGATCTTCCCCCGCGCGGCTCCGGGAGGCCGGCAGACGCCGCTTTGCGGCTTGCCGGCGTCAACGCCCCGCCGCCAGGGCGAGTTAACCTTCCGCCTTCCCGCCGCTCCGGCGCTCCGCCGCCTTTCCGAGGACTTCTCCCGTAGCCCTCCCTTCACTTTCCCGGACTGTCCGGGTCAGGCTCAGGATGCTCTCCGAACTCCAGGTAAGAAACCTCGCTCTGATAGAAACGCTCTCGCTCTCCTTCGGGCCCGGCGCCAACATCCTCACCGGAGAGACGGGCGCCGGAAAAAGCATCCTGGCAGGGGCCCTGAGCCTCCTGAGGGGCGGCAAGGCCTCCGCGGACATGATCCGCGCGGGGGCCTCGGAACTCACGGTGGAGGCCCTCTTCACGCTCTCCAGGCCTGAGGCCTTCGAGGGGCTGTTCGCCTCCCAGGGCATCAGCGCCGCGGACGAGATTATCCTCAGGCGTACCGTGCTTCCCAACGGCAGGTCCCGCGCCTGGCTCAACGGAAGCCTCCTGACGGCCGCCCAGCTCTCGGCGTGGGGCGAAGAGCTCCTGGCCCTCTCCGGGCAGCATGACCAGCAGAGCCTCGTCAAGAGCGCCCGGCAGCTGGATTTCCTGGACGACTTCGGCGGCCACGGGGAGCTTCTCAAGGAGATGGCCGGGCTGTGCCGCGCCAGGGAAACCGCCCGTCAGAGGCTATCCGGCGTCGAGGAGGAGATCAAGGCCCTCGAGGACTGCAGGGACTTTCACGAGTTCCAGCTCGGGGAGATCCGGAAGGTCAACCCGCAGCCCGGCGAGGACGACGAGCTTCTGGCCCGCAAGGCCAGGGCCAAGGAAAGCGCCCGGCTCTCGGCCCTCCTGAGCGAGGCGATGGCCCACCTCTACGGCGACGAAGGGATCCTGAGCCGCCTGGACCGGTTAACCGGTCTCCTGGAAAAGTCGCAGGCCTCTGAGGGCGCGCTCTCAGCGGCCCTGGAGGCAGCCCGCGAGGGTTACGCCTCCCTCGGGGACGCGGCCAGGGACGTCAAAGCCGCCTTCAAGGGGCTCGGCAAGGCCGAGGCAGGCCTGGAGGAGGCCGATGCCCGTCTTTCGGCCCTCTCGCGCCTCAAGCGCAAGTACGGCCCTGCCCTGGACGATGTGCTGGCCCGCCGCGAGGCCCTCCAGGGCGAGAAGGGCCGCCTGGAGTCCCTGGGGCTCGACAGGCTGACCTGGGCGAAAAAGGTCAAGGAGGCCGAAAAAGCGGCCGGAACGGGGGCCCTCAAGCTGCGCGAGGCCAGGCTCAAGGCGGCGGCGGAGCTCTCCCGCGAGCTTGCCGCGACCTTGGCCGCCCTGGGGTTTCCCAAGGTGGAGCTCAAAATCGAGCTCGAGTCCGCCCCTCCCGAAAAAGCGGGCGAGGCCGCCGGCCCCAAGGGGGCCGACCAGGCCGCTTTTCTTTTCTGCCCCAACCCCGGAGAGGGCTTAAGGCCTCTCTCGCGCATCGCCTCCGGGGGCGAGCTCAGCCGGGTGATGCTCGCCCTCAAGACCGCCCAGGAGCCTCACTCCGACCAGAGCCTGCTCTTCGACGAGATAGACTCGGGCCTCTCCGGCGACACCGCCGGGAAAGTCGCCGCCAAAATGGCCGAGCTCTCCGCCCGCCAGCAGGTCTTCGTCATCACCCACCAGCCGCTCATGGCGGCCATACCCGGAAAGCATTTCCTGGCGGAGAAAAGCCCCGACGGAGGCAGGACCCTCACCGTCGTCAGCGAGCTGGCGCCGGATCAAAGGCTCCTGGAGGTGGCCAGGATGCTGGATGGCTCCGCGCCCTCGCCTCAGGCCCTGGCCCTCTCCAAAAGGCTCCTGGGCCAGGTCTGATGACTTGCGGGGCCCCGGCGGCTCATGCGGCCCCTCCCGCCTTCATGCCCAGGCGGGGCCAAGGCCTGGCCGCAGGCGGAGGTCGCGGATTTTCCTGACCGGCGTCAGGATGGTGAGGGCCGGCCGGCGGCCGCCTGTCGCCGCGGGCCTTGCCGCATCCCTGCAAGGTAACGCCTGAAGATCAGGCAGGTTCTGTCCCTCCCGCCGGATTGCCGGGGACCGGCAGTCCGGCGCCGGGCGGCCGGTCTTGGAGCCTGCCGTCGACAGGGCCTTTCAGCCGGGAAGCGGATTTTCCCGGCTCCCTGGGATCGGCGCGGGCACGGGCCGGCAACGCGCCTGATTCATCAGCGCGCCCTCCCGGAAGGGAGCTGTCCCGCAGGCGGAAAATCCTGCCCGGGACGGTTTCCCTGACCGCGCCCTTCAGGACAGGCCAATCCTCCGGCCAGGCGGGGGCGCCCTGCCGCAAAACGCTCCGGAAACAGCCCGCGGCTGTCCCGGGCCGCCGCAGGGGCCGCGCCTGAACTTCCGGATGCGCCTGGATGTCCCGCGGCCCCTCAGAGCTTCCGGAACCGGCCGGCCCCGCTTACTCCGCGCTTGACGGCCGGCGCGACGCCGATGAGACGGCGCTCCCGCGCGGCCGCCCCCGTGAGCCCCGCCACCGGCAGGGCGGCGGCGGGGGCGGCCCTCCGGCCTTTTGCTGAAATGACGCCCCGGCCGGGCCCTAACGGCCTTGAAAAGGCCGGAAGCAGGCCGTAACGCCCGAGAAAATGCCTGCCCGGGGGCGAATTGCCTGAAGCCGCCGGGAACGTCCCTCGCCAGGCCGGCGGACGGGGCATGCGGCGGAACAGCGCCGGACCGTTTGGCCTTTGCCGCTTCCGGACGGCTCGGGTCAAATTCCGCGCCTTGATCGCTTGCCGCGTTATCCTTGCGTCTCAGCCTGAGCGGGCCTGGCCGGAATGACGGGCGGCCTGCGCGCCGGCACGGGCTTCGCCGCCGAAATGAAATGTCAGCGTCTGCGCGCGATTCTAAAGTCAGAAGCCGCTTTGCGGGCAGCGGCTGAATTTCCGGTTTCGCCTTCACGTCACGATTTGGATGTTCGCTGTCCGGCTTTCAAGCATAAGGGCCTAAGCAAAATTCCCTTGCGGCCTCCGTTATCCCCCGGCCTGAGCCTCGCCCCGCGCCCGCGGCCTGAGCCTCGCCCCGCGCCCGCGGCCGCCGAGGGCGGGGAAAGGGCGGCTTCCCGCCCCCGGAAAGAGGCGGCGCAAGGACTCGCCGAGGCCCCGGCTGAGCCCCTTCGGGAGCGCCGCGGACGGCCTTGCAAGCGCTTTTCCGCAGGGCCGGTCCGGCCGGGCCCGGGAAACGCCGCCGGCACGGTTCCGGGCGCGCAGTCGGCCGGAGGCGGTTACGCGCCGCCTCGGACCGGTCAGGATTACGCCGCGGCCCCCTTAAATCCGCCCCCGTCCTCCCGGAAACCGCAAGGAACCCTGCGGTTAGCCGCAACCCCGGCATTTTGGTATAATGGCCGCGCCAGACCCGCGCGCGGCCCTTCCGGCCGCCAAGCCGACCTATTGCCCGAACGGCTCTCCTGCCTGAGCGCCGATGCGCCCGCGGCCGGGCGCGCGCCGCCGGTTTTATCCCGCCCGGCGTGAACGGCCGGCGCCGCCGCCGGGCGCTTCAGCCTCCCCGGGCCGGCAACTTATAAGAAGTGCACAAAATGAAAAGGATCCCCCTCGCCATGCTGTCCGCCTGCCTGACCTTCGTCCCCTCAACGGCCTTCCTGGCCGCGGTCGCCCTGGCGGCCTTCCTCGCCATCGGCTCCTCGCCGGCCTCGGCGGACGACGCCGCTCCCCCTGATTCCTCCGGACACGGCGCCGGAGGGGCGGGACATGCCGCCCCGGCCGGTCACGGAGGAGCCTACCCCTGGACCGCCGACTCCGCCCTCAAGGCCCTCCAGGACGGCAACGCCCGTTTCGTGGCGGGACAGCCCTCCCCCAAGGACCCCCAGGCCGGCAAGGCTCTCAGGGACAAGCTCGCGGCCGAGGGACAGTTCCCGCTTGCCGCCGTCTTGTCCTGCTCCGACTCCCGCGCCCCGGTCGAGGAGCTCTTCGACATGAGCTTCGGCGACATCTTCTCCATCCGCGCGGCGGGAGCCGTGCCCGGAGTCGACCAGCTGGGAAGCATCGAGTACGCGGTCGCCCACATCGGCGTGCCTCTGGTGGTGGTTCTCGCCCACACCAAGTGCGGGGCGGTGAGCGCCTCCGTCGCCGGCTCCCATGAGCCGGGCAACCTCGGCGAGCTGCTCGCCAAGCTGTCCCCCATCTCCGAGGCGGTGAAAGACGTGTCCGACTCCGACAAGGTCCGCGCCGCGGTCTACCTGTCGGCCAAGCGCTTCACGGAGGCTCTCCCCGGCCTGAGCCCGGTCATCAAGCAGGCCCTGGATCAGGGAACGGTGCGGCTCGTGGATGCCGTCTACGACATCGACACCGGGCAGGTACACTTCCACCCGTAGCCGGCCAGGCCCTCACCCTCCAGGAGGCAAAATGCCCAATATTCCGCCGCAGGGGGCCTCACGTCCGGTCCCCGGGGCCGTTCTGGCCCTCCTGACGCTTCTGGCCTTCAGCGTTGAGGCCGCCACCGCCCTTGCCCAGGCCCAAACCCAGGCCCCCTCCTACCAGGGCGGAGCCCCAGCTGCCCCGGCCCAGTCCGGCGAAAACGCCCTTGCCAGCCTCGCCCGCGCCGAGGCCGCCCACTCCGTGGGCGACAACGTGACGGCGGTCCTTTCCATCTGGACCGCCCTCGAGTCCGTCTGGGGCATGATGGGAGAGATGGGCATCAGGAACGCGGCCTTCGTGACCGAAGAGCCGGAGTATTTCGGGGTCTACCAGCCCAAACAGGGCGAGGACTTCCAGCCCGGGGAACTCATCATCCTTTACTGCGAGCCCTTCGGCTACACCATGCGCAGGGAAGCCGACGGGACCTACACCAACTCCCTCAAGTGGTCGTTCCAGATCTACGACAAGGCCGGCGCCTCCCTGGGCGGCCAGGACAACATCGGGCCGTACACCCACGGCGGCTACAGGACCTTCACCACGGAGAAGATGCTCGCCTTCACCATCAACCTGAGCGCGTTCCCTTCAGGGTCCTATACGCTCTCAGTGACGGTCATCGACGACTTCGACCCTCAGAAGTCCGTGGAGATCAGGAAGTCGTTCAACATCGCTGGCGGCGGCCAGTAAGGCCGCGGCCCCCCGGCCGCGCGGATGCCCCCGCGCGGCCGCGCGCGGGGGCGCCCTCGCCCTTAAGGCGCGCCTTCGCCGGCGCCGCAGGCCGGTCGGGACCGGCCTTGGGCGAGAAGCCCTCCGGACGATCCCCCTCATGCAGGCATGCCGGCCCTCCCTCCCCGAGACACGCCGGCTTTCCTGCCTCCCTGAAGCCTTGAGGCGCGCCGCCTCCCGGCAGCCGCAAGCCAAGGCCTTCCGGCATTTCCGGACTTGACGCGTGATGTCACAGGTC
>JAITRL010000325.1 GCA_031288415.1 Deltaproteobacteria bacterium
CCAGCTTGGGGGAGAGGGCTATCTCCGGGGCAGGGGGCTCCGGCTCGTAGCCGTCGATGGGCCGCGCCGCGGACAGAAGCTTCCCGATCTCCCTGGCCAGGGCCAGGAGGGCCTTGGGATCGAGGCTTCTGTAAGGCCCCCTTGGCGGGAGGGGCCGGTCCGGGTCGAAAAGCGCGGCCATGGGCGCGGCCCTTAGCCTCCTGGAGCCGGCCTCCGGCGGGGCGCCCCCGCCGGAGGGTCACGATAATTTGTAGACAAAATGGCAGATTCCTGATAAAAACGGCTTATCGAAGCCAGCCTGAAACCTTGAAGGCGGTGGCGGCGGCCGGGGGCCCGAAGCCCGGAGGCAGGCCGCCTGCGTGAGGCCCCGCCCCGGAACCCGGCTTGCGGTCTCCCCTGGCCTTACGGCATACCAATGGGTATCAGATTACCAAAATATTTGATTAATGTGAATAGGAAGACTCCAAAATTTTCCTTTTTCACGCAAATTTAGAAGTTTTTTCGCCTTTTTCTGGCCTGCCAGGCCGTAATCCGTAGCCGCTCCCGCCAAAAACAGCATTGCCTTAAGGCCGCTTGCCGGCCGGAAGGCCCTGGGGCGGCCAGGGTCTTCCGCGGCGGCGCCAAAGCCCGGCGGCCGTCCGCAGGGGCCGCAAAGAGGCGGGCTACTCCCCCCGCGGAAGCCGGGCGGCAACACTCCCCTGCGGGGCCAAGGGAAGACAAGGCCCCCCGACGGAAACTTCCAGGCTTTTCTTTCGGGGCCGGTCTTCCGCCCGGCCCCTATAGGGAGTCCGCAGGCCGCCTAAGGCCTCCGCGGTTCCCGGCCCGAGGCGCCGGCCGCGCCGGGCCCCTTGCGCGCCGTTTTCCGCCGGCCCTGAGGCCCCCGGCCGTCTGAATCCTCGGGACACCGGCCCATGGCGCCCCGCGCGCCCGGCCCGGGCTCCCGCCGGCCCCCCGGGCGGCACGAGCCGCCGGCCCGGGGCCGCGCCGCGCCTCTTTCCTTCCGGCCCCGCGGCCAGCAGGGCTCAGACGCATCGCCACAGTGACTTCCGGAGGTAGTTTGTTTTGAAAATAACCATCAGACAGGCCGGCGCCGATGACCAGGCGTACCAGGCCGAGGAGGGGAAGACCATCCTCGAAGCCCTCGCCGCTCAGGGTTTGCGCCTGGACGCGCCCTGCGGCGGGCGGGGCAAGTGCGGCAAATGCGTGGTCAAGGCCGACGGGGACCTCTCCGCGCCTTCCGCGTCGGAGCTCAAGCTCATCGAAGGCCTGCCAGGCAAGCGCCTGGCCTGCACGGCCAAACTCCAGGGGGACGTGACCGTCGACCTGGAGGGACAGGTGCTCTTCAGCTCCATCAAGGCCATGGGCTGGAGCGCCCCCTACGAGATCAAGCCGTCGCTCAGGGAGGTGGAGCTGGAGATCCTGGACCGCCAGGACCCGACCGGGTGCCTGGACGTGCGTTCCGTCACCACCCACAACATCGACGCCCTCAACGAGATCGCGACCGTGGACGCCACTTACAGCCGCGGGCGGGCCCTGGTGTGGATGGATGAGCTCCTGGAGGCCTGGCCGATCAGCAAGGACGACGACCGCACCACGGGGCCCCTGGCCGCGGCCTTCGACCTGGGCACGACCGGCCTCGCGCTGGCGGTGATCGACCTCAAGGAGAACAAGGTCATCGCCCTGGAGACGGCCCTGAACCCGCAGACGGCCACGGGCGGGGACGTGATCAGCCGCATCACCCACACCTACGACTCCCACAGGAACCTTCTGGACCTCCAGTCCATGGCCCTGGAGGGCCTGGCGAGCATGGTCATCCCCGCCGTGGGCGCCGCGACCGGCCGCAAGATCTCCGCCGCCGTCGTCAGCGGCAACTCGACCATGCAGCACCTCCTGGCCGCCGTGAACCCCAAGGGCCTGGCCCAGGCGCCGTACCGGCCGGTGTTCACGCACATGCTGGACATCTCGCACCTGGCGGAGAGGCTCAACATCTCCCCCAGGGCCAAGGTCCTCATGGCCCCCATGATCTCCTCGTACGTCGGCGGCGACATCGTCAGCGGCATCCTCGCGGTGCAGCTCAAGAGCCGCCCCGGCACGGTGGTCTTCATCGACATCGGCACCAACGGCGAGATCGTCATCTCCCGCGACGGCAAGCTGGTCGCCACCTCCTGCGCGGCGGGGCCCGCCCTGGAGGGCATGAACATCCTCTGCGGCACCCGCGCCGTGACGGGGGCCATCGACACCTTCACGATGGAAGACGACCTGAGCTTCAAGTACACGACCATCGGGGGGGCCCCCGCCATGGGCATCTGCGGGAGCGCGCTCATCGACATCTGCGCCTACCTCATCAAGAACAAGATCATCAACAAGGCCGGCCGGATGAAGGACCCCGCGGGCAGGGAGATCCTCCGCGAAAACCGCTTCTGGCTCACCGACAAGGTCTTCCTGGACCAGCTCGACGTGCGCCAGGTCCAGCTGGCCAAGGGCGCCATCGCCGCCGCCATGGAGATGCTCATGGAGCGGCTGGGGCTCACCCTCAAGGACATCGACGAGATAGTGATAGCCGGCTCCTTCGGCTACCACCTCCGCGCCGAGAGCCTCAAGACCATCAAGCTCATACCGCCTGACTTCTCCGGGCCCGTCACCTTCGTCGGGAACTCGTCCTTGGCGGGTTCCGCCCGCATGCTCCTCAACAGCGACTCCCCCGCCGAGGCCCTCTCATACACCCGCGAGGTGGAGGTCATAGAGCTGGGCTTCGACCCGAAGTTCCAGCAGGTCTTCGTGAACCACCTGGCCTTCTGAGGCGCCGCCGCCCCGGCCCGCGCGGGCCGGGGCGGCCTGAACGGCCGCCCCCGCGGGGAGAGAGACCCACCCCGCGGGGGATTTTTTTGGCTCTTGGCGGAATCCCGCCGGCCAGGGGGGGCGCCCCGGCCCGGAGGCGGGCGGGAATCCGCGGCGGCGGGGCCGAGGGCGCGCCTGAGGCGCGGGAGGCGGCGCCCCCTGACGCCGCGAAAAGGCCCTGGACCTTTCCCTGGCCTGGCCTGGCGCAGGGCGCCAAGGCCGCCGGAGCCTGAAGCTTTCCGGGGCCGCTCCGGCGCGCCGCCCGGCTGCCCTGAGAGGCCCGCCGGGACCGGCGGGCCTTACTTGCCGATCATGCCCGCCGACGACGGGGCTTTCTTGCATGCTTTCGCGCGCGCGCGAAAAGCCGCGGCGCATGTCACGCGCGAAAAGCCGCGGCGCATGTCACGCCGGAGGCTTTTCCTCCCGCGCGGCGCTGAAATGTTTTCCGGCAACTCACGCCTTGCGGCATCGGGATCACGTCACGCGTTAAACGCCTTGCGCGCATGGACCCTGACCCTGTGACGAGCCTGCCGGTCACGCCGCGCCTGGAACGTTTCACGCGCGCGAAACGCGTTCCGGGCCGGAACCGCCGGCCGCCCGTGCAACGTTTCGCGCGCGGGATACGCGTCATTCGTTTTCATGCCATGCCATGACTTGAATATCCGCGCTCAGGCGCCGCGCGACGGCTTTTCCGAAACCGACGCCCGCGAGGTTTTCCGCCCCGGCCCGGTTTGCAGGGCCTTGCGCGCCTGAAGCCCCCGGCGGGGGCCGGGGAGCCTGCCGCGCCCGGAGCCGCCGCCGCGCCTTGCGGGGCCGGCCCGCCCGCTCCCGCCGGCCCTTCTTTTTCCGCCCCGGCCTTGCGGCGAAGACTCTTTTCAGCGGCCCGGCGGCATGCCGCCCGCGCCCGCCCGGCTTCCCGGCCCAAAGGCCGGCCTGAAAACCGCCCCGGCGCCTTCAGGCGCCGGGGGGCAAAGGCGCGCCCCGGGGCTTATGGCGCAAGGCCCCTCCTCTCCGAGGCATCCGTCCCTCGCCTTCTCCGGCGCCCCTCCAGGCGCCGCGGGGCCCCAGGAGGGGTAAGGGGGCCAGGCAGGCTCAAGGCCGGCAAGGCCAGGCGCTGAGACTGCCGCAGGCAAGGGCGACATTTCTTGCGGGATGGGCTGCAGCCGCCTCCTCTCTCCCCGCAGGCGCAGTCCCTGCCCGGCCCCTCTGCCGGACAAGCCCCTCCGGGGGGCGGAACCCCTTGGAAGCGGCAGGACCCTTGCCCGCGCAGGCCCGCGCGAAGCGAAGCCGCCCGCGGCTTCGGACAGGCGCCCTGGCGGCGGCTTGCCTCCAGGGCCAGGGATCCACGCCGCCCGCGACTGGCGGCCGCGCCCCAACCTATCCTGCGGCGCGGCCGCGCGGCAGGCCGCTTCCATGCGGCCAGGCCTCGCCGGGCGCGCCCGGTTCCGCCCCGCAGGCAGGGCCCCCGAAAAAAAATCCGTCGTACTCCCCCGAAAAGATATTGCGGCAACTTTCCCCCCTATGATATATAATGCGCTCCATGACATACCGGGACGGGCCGGGGGGCCCGTCCGCGGGAGCGGATTAAGGAGGCGCCATGTCCAAGACACTTTTCGAGATGCCTTTCCAGCTGTGTACTGCGGCAGGGGGATGCCGCGGCCTCGACGCCGGGTTCGGGGGGCCGCTATGCCCTCCCCCCGCCCGCGCGCCCGCGGAAGCCGGGCCGGTCCGTGCCATGGACGCGATTCCCAGGGAGTCCAAAGGCGAGTCGCCCCAGGTCATGATGCACCACGGCGAGGAAGCGCCCGTGCCGTACGGGCGCGCGCCGGCCGCGGCCGACGGGCGCGCCCCTGCCGCCTGCCGGGGCATCTTCGACAGGACCCTCCTGGGCGGCACCGAGCTGCCGAACAGGATCTTCAGGGCCGCCGTGGGCGACCGGACCGAGGACGGCGCCCCGGGGCCGGCGAGCCTGGACCTTTACGGGGCCCTCGCCGACGGGGGAGCGGGGTCCATCGTCACCGGCTTCACCATCGTGGACGAGCTCGAGAAGGGCTTCATGCCCATCTTCTCGCTGGCAGAGGACAGGCTCATCGGGGCGCACCGCGCCCTCACCGACCTCGTGCACTCCAAGGGCGCCAGGATCTTCGCCCAGCTGGTGCAGATAGGCTCCTACCAGTCCGAGGAGTTCCACAAGGCGGTGACGCCGCGGCTCCCCTTCCTGACCCTCATGTCCCCCAGCGGGCTCCACGATCCGGTCAGCGGGGCGGCGCCCAGGGAGATCACCCCCTCCGAGATCCGCAGGGTCCAGAGCAAGCACGCCGAGGCCGCGGCCCGGGCCGTCAAGGCCGGCTACGACGGGGTCGAGATCCACGCCGCCCACGGCTTTCTCCTGAGCCAGTTCATGCAGCCCGGGCTTAACCGCAGGGAGGATGACTACGGCGGCTCCCCCGCCGGCCGCGCCCGCATGGCCCTGGAAACCTACCGCGCCGTGCGCTCCGCCGTCGGCGCGTGCTACCCCGTGCTCATGAAGGTGAACGTCATGGACGGCTTCGAGGGCGGCTGCGTCTTCGGGGAGGTCCTGGAGCTGTGCCGCTCGCTTTCCAGGGAGGGCCTGGACGCCGTGGAGACCAGCGGCTGCTGGCGCAAGATCCCCGAGGGCTCCGGGCCGTTCTTCCTTAAGGAGGCGGGCGAGATGGCCGCCCGGATCACGGCCAAGGTCATCCTCACCGGCGGGCTGAGGACCCGCGAGGACATGCGCGCGGCGCTCGACTCCGCCCGCGTCGAGTACCTGGGCGTCGCAAGGCCCCTCATGCGCGACCCTGACTTCGTCGACAGAATAAGGCGCGAGGACAGGATGGCTGCGGAAAGCGCCGCCGCGGCGGCGTCCGCGGCCCAGTAAGCCGTTCCGGGCCCTGCCGCCGCGGCGCCTCCCGGCCGCGCCCGCCTGAGGCCGGCGGCCGCCGAAACCTTCGTCCGGCGCCCCGCCGGGCGCGGCGCCTTTTCCCGCCGGGCCGGGAACCTTTTCCGGCCCGGCGGGGAGAGCCTCTGCCCGCGCCCGCTCTCCGTTCCGGAGAAAGCCGCCGCTCCGGCAGGGGGGCCTCAGGCCTTGCCGCCCTCTTCCCCGCGTTCCCGTATCACCTTGCGCGCCAGCTCCTCCAGGGCCTGGGCGAGCCGGGAGTAGGGGAGATCCGCCACCGGGCTCCCCCGCATGAACAGCCTTCCCCGCCTGAGGCCCCCGGCCACGCCCACGTCGGCCTCCCTGGCCTCGCCGGGGCCGTTGACCACGCAGCCCATGACGGCCACCCTGAGGGGGGCCTTCACGTCGGAGAGCCGCGCGCGCACATCCTCCAAGAGCTTGGGGAGATCTATGCGGCAGCGCCCGCAGGTGGGGCAGGACACGTACTCCACCCCCCGGGCCCTGAGCCCCAGCGCCCGGAGGATCTCTGAGGCCGCCTCCACCTCCGCCTCGGGGGGCGCGGTGAGGGAGACCCTGACCGTGTCCCCCACGCCCTCGGAGAGCAGTATGCCCAGGGCCACCGCTGACTTGGCGATCCCCTGCACCAGAGGGCCCGCCTCCGTCACCCCCAGGTGCTGGGGCACGTCGGACGCCTTCGCGAAGAGCCTGGCCGCCGCCACGGTGTCCAGGACCCCGGAGGCCTTGAGGGAGACCTTGTAGTTCCTGAAGCCTGAATCCTCCACCAGGCGCGTCTCCTGGAGGGCGCTCTCGCACATGGCCTCCGGCCCCCTGCCCAGGCGCCGCGCCATCTCCGGGTCCAGGGAGCCGGCGTTGACGCCCACGCGCAGGCAGGCCCCGGAGCGGGCGCACTCCTCCACCACACGCATGAGCTTTGCGGGGCCCCCGATGTTGCCCGGGTTCACGCGGACACCGGAGGCGCCCGCCCTGAGGGCGCGCGCGGCCAGCCTCCAGTCGAAATGCACATCCGCCACGACCGGGACCGGGCTCTCGGCGGCGATCCGCTCCAGGGCCAGGGCGGCCCTGGAGTCCGGAACCGCCACGCGCACGATGTCGGCCCCCGCCTCGGCGCACCGGGCTATCTGGGCCAGCGTGGCCTCGGCGTCGCGGGTGTCGGTGTCGCACATGGTCTGGACGGCGGGCGGGGCCCCGCCCCCCAAGTCGAGCTTGCCCATTTTTATGGCGCGGGTGGTCACGCGGGCCTCCTCACTGGGCCGGCGGCGGGCGGCCGCGCGCGGAAAAAACGCGCGTCGGCGGGCGCCGCGCGCTCAAGCCGGCCGCCGACGGGCAAAGCTTCGGGCGCGCCGTTCCCTCAGGGCTCCCCCAAGGACGAAAGGTACGGCACGCTGCATGACCGGCAGGCCGGCTCGTCGCGGAAACGCCCCGTGAGGTGACGCTCCCTGAGGAGGGAGTAAGCCTCGGACTTCCAGACGGCGGCAAGCGGCGAGTCCTTCGCGTTCCCCACGACGAGCCTGCGTTCCCAATCCCCGCAGCAGGGGCCCGCGACACCGTCCCGGAAGACGAACACCCTCCTGAACAGGTCCGGGCAGGCAAAATCCAGCCCCTCGTTGAGGGGGGCGTAATCCCGGCCCATGACGGTGGGGAGCCCGAAGCCCACCTCGGCCACCCCCAGCCCCCGGAACAGCCTCACGTAATCCCGCTTGGCCCCCTCCCGGCCCTCCGGGTCCTCGGGGAGCACCATGCTGGCCCGGGTCTGGACGTGCCTGAGGCCCAGGCGGTCCCTGATCTCCATGAAGCCCCTGATGTTGGCGAGGGTTCCCGCGTAGCTCGCGCCCCTCCTGACGCGTTCGTACTCCTCCGGGTAAGGCGAGTCGAAGGAGAAGAACACGTCAGTCAGCCCGGCCTCCAGAAGCGCGCGGGAGGCCTCCGGGTCCAGGAGAGCGGCGTTGGTGTTCATCATCACCCAGAGCCCCGCGGCCGAGGCGAGGCGCACCATCTCGGTTATTTCCGGGTGCAGGAGCGGCTCCCCCAGGAAGTTGAGCTTGACCGAGCGGGCGCCCAGGCGGGCGGCCTCGCCCACGAGCTCGCGGTACAGGCCCAGGTCCATGTCCCCCGTGCCCCCGGGCGACCAGGCCGTCTCCCCCCGCTCGACGTAGAAGGTCCGGGGGCACATCCGGCACCGTAGGTTGCAGCGGCTGGTGGGGTCGATGTCCAGGTGGAGGGGAAACTCCCCCGGATCGCCCTCGCTGCCGCGCCTCTCCCACTCCCGGCGGTACTCCCGGTAGCTTTCCGGGCGGTAGGGCCGCCAGTCCAGCTCCGGCGGCGCCGAGAGCTCGTAGTAAGTCGGGCCGCGCCTCTGCGGGGACCCTTCCCCGGCGGCCTTCCCCAGGGAATCGCCCGTGCCGGTTCCCGCAAAACCGGAGGCTGCGGGGGAGCCGTCGCCGGAGTTGCCTGAAGGCGCGGGGGAGCCGGCATCGGAGAGGCCGGAGGGCGCGGGGGAGTCAAGGGAGTCGGCGGAGGTTTCCATGCGGGGAGCTGCGGGCCCGAAACGGGCCGGGAAAGACAGGCGGCGCTCAGGAAGTCAGGGGGGCCGGAAGAGCCGGGCAGGCCGCAGGAAAAGGGGACGGAGGCCGGCCGCGGCCTCGCCGCGGCCGCGAAGGCTGCGCGCCGGGCCAATCGCAGCAATTCCAGTGCCTAATATGCTATCATGAGGCAACGAAACGGACAAGATTCCGCCCCCTTCCCGACCACAGGCAGCATCGCTTTCATGAGCTTCTTCCCACGCATCCCCCGCCCGGCTTTCGCGGCAGCCTTCCTGCTCGCGGCGCCCTGGCTCTTCTTGCCCCTCACGGCCGGCCGGGCGGCCGGCCAGGGGGATGCGCCCGGGCCCGTCCAGGAGTTCAGGGTCCAGCCCCCCCAGGAAGGCCAGGAGGATCCGGGCGACCCATCCGAGCTCATCCCGCCTCCGCCCATCAGTTCGCGCACCCTCCGGCCGGGGGAGCCGATTCCGGAGGACTTCCGGGGCGCCTCGCCTCCGGCGTCCGTCGATGCCAAGCCCGCTCAAGGCGCGGCTCAGGAGCCGGCGCAAGGCGTCGCCCAGGCGCCCGCTCAAGGCGCGCCCCAGGCGCCCGCTCAAGGCGTCGCCCAGGCGCCCGCTCAAGGCGCGCCCCAGACGCCCGCGCGGGTTCCGGCGCGGGACTCCGCTCAAGCTCCCGCTCATGAAGGTTCTCAGGCGCCAGCGCCGGGGGAGCCGCCGCCGGCGGGCCAGGGCGCCGCTCAAGCGCCCGCTCAAGGCGGGCCACGGGCTCCCGCGCAGGGGGATCCGCGGCCCGCGGGCCAGGGCGCCGCTCAAGCGCCCGCTCAGGACGGGCCACAGGCGCCCGCGCAGGGGGAGTCGCGGCCCGCGGGCCAGGGCGCCGCTCAAGCGCCCCCCGCCGACCCGCAATCCCCGCCTGCGGGAGTGGAGATAACCGAGTCCAACATCAACGAGACTCTGACGCTTCCGAAGGACGGGGAGGTGCGCTTCGGCGGCAGCCTCATGGTCTGGAAGGACAACAGGCTCTACCGCAAGAACGAGGACGGCTCGCTCACCCTGGTCGACTCCTCGCTGGACACCATGACCGACGAGCACGGCCAGAGGTGGCTTACCCAGGACAACGAGGGGCACGTGCTGATCCAGGTGTCCCTGAGGGTGTGGGCCACCATAAACTTCGAGTACAACTCGGCCGAGATCCTGGAGAGCTCCGAAGGCATCCTCACGGCCTTCGGACATGCCCTCAACACCCCGGCGCTCAGGGACTGCGGCCTCATCATCGCCGGCCACACCGACGGCAGGGGAAGCGAGTCCTACAACATGGAGCTTTCCCGCAGGCGCGCCAGCTCGGTCGCCGAATGGCTCACGGAGAGGATGGGGATAGCCCCGGAGCGGCTTATCCTCACGGCTTACGGCCTGAGCCACCCCGTCGCCGACAACTCCACGGCTGAGGGCAGGGCCAAGAACCGCAGGGTGGAGTTCATTCTCCTGCCCGCCAACGGGGATTCCCGGCCGTGAGCCAGGGCGGCGAGCGGGCCGGGGGCAGCCTCCAGGGGAACTGCGACGGGGCCGTTGCGGCTTCGGGGGGCCCGGGGAGCCAGGAGTTCCCGCAGACCCCTGAGCCGGTAAAGATCCTTCCCGCCGAACCTGCGGATCTCCCGCGCATCCTCAAAATCCAGAAGGCCGCCTTCCTCAGCGAGGCGATCGACCTGGACGACTTCGGGATCGAGCCGATGATCCAGACCGCCCGGGGGGTCCTGGAGGATTTCAGGACCTCCGCGATCCTCAAGGCGGCAGGCCCGGACGGGACCGTGATCGGCTCGGTGCGCGTAAGGCGCGAAGGCGGCGGGGCCTGTGTCTTCAAGCTGTCGGTGGACCCGCCCAGCCAGGGCCGGGGCGTGGGCGCCGCCCTCTTGAGGGCTGCGGAGGCCGCCGTGCCCGCGCCCTGCTACCGGCTCTTCACGAGCTCCCGCAACAGGGCCGCCCTCGCCGTATACGAGCGGGTCGGGTACTCCAGGGTCAGGGAAGAGGACAAGGGGGGAAGGCTCAGGCTCGTGCATCTCGAGAAGGCCGCGGCCGCCGCCCCAAGCGGAAACGCAGGGCCAATGCCGGCCGGCCGGCTCATTCTCCACGATCTGGACGAGGCCCGCGCGGCGCGGCTTCTCCCGCCGGCGGGGGAAGGAACCGCGCTGTTTCCCGCGCTCCCGGAGGCCAAGGCCTGCCGCGGCTGCTTCGGCTGCTGGACCCTGACCCCGGGGGCCTGCGTCTTAAGGGACCGGCTCCAGGGCTTCGCGGGCCTCATCGCGCGCCGCGCGGAGCTGACGGTGGTGAGCCGGCTCGTCTGGGGCGGCTTCTCGCCGCCCGTCAAGCGCGCGCTGGACAGGTCGATCTCCTTTATCCTGCCGTTCTTCGCGGTGAGGGACGGCGTGATGCGGCACATTTCAAGAAGCCGCGCCCCCTTGCGGCTCACGGCCGTCTTCTACGGCGCCGGCTCCGACGCGGAGTCCATGGCCCTCGCGGAAAAGGTCCTCGCCGCCAACGCCGCCAACTTGGGGGCCGCCTCGCACGCGGCGCGTTTCTTCGCCGGGGATCCTGAGGGCCCCCTCCCGTGAAGGCGCTGTTCCTGTGCGGGAGCCCCAAGGGGGCCTCAGGGGCGAGCTACCTCATGCTGGAGGCCGTCCGGAAGGCTTCCGGAGGGGGGCCGGCGGCCTTCCTCAAGGATGGGTCACCCCCGGAGCCAGGAGGTTGGGAAGGCCTCCTCTCCCAAGACGCCCTGATCCTCTCGTTTCCCCTCTACGTGGACCTTTTCCCGGATCCTCTTCTGGCTTTCCTGGAGACCCTGTCCGCGGAGGCCCGCCAGTGGTCAGCGGCCTCCCCGGGCCGTGCCCTCCCGGTCCTGTACGCCATCGTCAACAACGGCTTCTTCGAGGCCCGGCACTGCGCCCTGGCCGCGGAGTCGCTGCGGCTGTTCTGCCGGGACTCCGGGCTCGCCTGGGGCGGGGCCCTCATGGCGGGCGGGGGGCCCATGGCATCCTCCTCGCCGGGACTGTTCCGGCTGGGATTCTGGCCCTTCGGGAGGCTCAAACGCGCTCTCCGCGCCTTCGGGAAGAAAACGCGGAACCTGGAGAAAACCGGGGACGTGTTCCTCAACCTGCCCATGCCCAAGGGGCTGTACATCCTCATGGCCAACTCCTACTGGCGCCTCCTGGCCTTCAGAAGCCGCACGCCGCAGAAAAGCCTTTGCGGGCCGGCCCTGGAGCCTGCGGAGATCGCCTCGTCAGCCGGAGAGAAGGCAGGCGAGAACGGCGATGCGCCGTGACTAGTGACCGGCCGGTTCAGGGCCCAAGGCTGTTACGTTCGGGCTGGGTTAGGAGCGCGGGCTCCCCAGCGCTTCAGAGAAATTTATTCATCAGCCCTGTCTTCACTGTAAGAACGAGCCGCGTTACGCGCTGACCGGCCTCCCGAAGTGAATCTTTGTCGAGCGGCAATGCTTGTCACCCAATACCGGCCCATCGGTCAAAATGTTGACGACACAACCCCTAAACCATTTCCTGAAAAGCAAGCACACGGGTTTCCTGAATTGCAGCAAATCAGTTTTCAGCGGAAAAAGCAGATTTGAAGCAGGTCAGAATTGTGTCAAAGCTAAAATTTCTGATTAATTTGTTATAATTCTGTACCCCTGCCTCCGGCGGGCCGGTAGCGGCCTTTCTGCAGCGGCAAGCCCGCAGTTTTCTGCCTGCCGCTCGCTGCATCAGCCCCCGGGAAAAGCCTCACATGCTGCCGTTGCCATTGAAAACATTGATTGGCGTATATGATGACTTCAAAGTATAACGATCAACAACTGGAATTTCTGCGCAAGGCAACAATATATGTTTGGTGGGAAAATTCAAGCAAAGCATTTAACGACATAAACCGTATATTGACGCAAGTACTTAATTTTGGTACTTTTGAAGATTTAAAATTGATGTTCGCTTTGTTTTCTAAATCAGAACTGACCGAGGTTTTAGATAAAGCTGAAGCGGGATATTTTAATCAGCGTTCATGGAATTTTTGGAATATATACATACGCGGTTGCTCTTTAAATGATATCCCGCCAATACCAAAGAGGAATTTTTTTAATGATAAATAGAAATATTATTTCACCTTGTCTACATATATTAAATGAAGCACAAATTGAAATATATCCTATATTTAAATTTATTACTAGCCTAGATTTTGTATTATATGGAGGAACTGCTATATCCCTATTATTCGGCCACAGGCAATCGGTAGATTTTGATTTTTTTAGTAGTATGATTTTAGATGATAATTTAAAATTAATAATCTTAAATAATAATAATATTTTTAAAACTTCAAAAATAATTCAAAATTCATTTAATACATTAACTATTAAAACTTATAACGATGTAAAAATATCTTTTTTCGGCGGCCTCACATTTGGCAGAGTTGGCGAGCCACAGATGACAGACGACAAAATTTTGCGACTCGCCTCCCCCTTTGATTTGTTCGGCACTAAGCTTAAAGTGATAATGGAAAGAGCTGAATATAGAGATTATAAGGATATTATCGAGTTGATTAAAAACCATAATGAATTATCATTAGGTTTAGCTTCAGCTCAAAGTTTGTACCAAAAAATGTATTATCCGATTGACGGGATAAAAGCACTAACATTTTTCTCCGAAGGAAATTTAAATGAATTAACTGTAGATGAAAAATCATTCTTGATAAAATCTGTACAAAATATTGATTTATTTCATTTGCCTGAAGCACCAATAATTTCATATAATTTATCTTTTTAAATATATTTATTTAATATTATAAATAATAAAAATTAACTATAATTATACATTAAGATAGTATATTTAAATCTGCTGTGTAGTGTTTATCATAACTTCGACCCGCCTTACCCGGTCCTAAATATGGTTGGCATTAAAGAGTTCCTGCCTTTAGGAGTTCCTGCCTTTAGGAGTTCCTGCCTTTAGGAGTTCCTGCCTTTAGGAGTTCCTGCCTTTAGGAGT
>JAITRL010000061.1 GCA_031288415.1 Deltaproteobacteria bacterium
ATATCTGCCTTTGCCCTTCAACTCTTTGCAACATAAACCCTTGCCCCTCAACCCTTTGCTCCATAAGAACTTACGCTCCAACCCCTTGCCCCGAAAGAATTTACGCCTCGACTCCTTACCCCATAAGAGCATACGCCCTAACACCTTGCTACATAACCCTTTTCGGACCGGCTCCTTGCACCTTAAGCCCTTACCCCAACACCCTCGTGCCTCTTTAGTGATCGGCCCCTTCTCGTCAGCCGCAAACCGTTCGCCTGGCAACGCTATCCTTGTGGCCTCTCCATCGTCCCTTCAGCCTCCGCCTCTGGCTTAGACGAGCTAATCTCGCCATTTAGCCCTCCGCCTCGTTTACTTCGCCAAAAGCGGGCCGTAGAGCCTCCCCTCCTTCGCCTTGAGTCACCTTCCCCAAGCCAAGGGCTGTAGCTTCACCGCCTGATCCGCCTGCCTTGCTCTGCGCCGCCTAAGCTGTCTGCCTTGCTCTGCGCTAACTAAATTGTCCTCCTTGCTCTGTAACGCCTAATCCTTATGCCTTGCTCTGCGTCAAATAAGCTGTCTTCCTTGCATTGTACAACCTAATCATTCTGCCTTGCTCTGCGCCGCCTAATCTGTCTGCCTTGCTCTGCGCCAACCAAATTGTCTTCCTTGCTCTGTACCGCCTAATCCTTCTGCCTTGCTCTGCGCCAAATAAGCTGTCTTCCTTGCTCTACGCCAACTAAGCTGTCTTCCTTGCTCTGCGCCGCCTGAGACGACTGCTATAAACAGCGAAACCTGAGCCCCCTTTCATAGCCTACAGCCGCTTTCGCCCACATTGGGCACCGCAACCCCTTCAGCCACACCCGGCTCCGCAGCCCTTCCGCCCGCGCCGGTCGCCACAGCCCTTCCATCCGCGCCGGGCTCCTCAGCCCTTCCGCCCGCGCCGGAAGCTCAGGACGAGGCGGCGTCTGCGGAACCCGGCCTTCAATCCTAAAGGCTTTCCATCGCATGATCCCCTGGCCGCACCATCCGGCATTCGACAAGCCGCTTTCAGAACTCAAAGGCCTCTCGGAATCCGGCCGCAAGGCCCTCCAGAAGAAGGGCCTCGTCCGCTACGCGGATCTCCTGGAACTCCCTCCCTTACGGTACCAGGACCTCCGTGAGGAAAAACCCCTCTGCACCGCGCGCGACGGCGAGAGCATCTTCTTCACCGGGGTGATCACGGACATGACGACCCTGGTCTCGAAAAACGGGAGGCCTTACCTGCGCTTCACCATCGAGGACACCTCCGACAGGGGGGCCGCCGCGTACCTGATGTTCTTCCACGGCCTTCATTACTTCGCGAATGTCATCTCGCCCGGCTCAGAGCTGGCCGTGGCCGGGAGGCCCACCTTCACCTGGGGGCCCTCCGTCGGCGGCAGGCCCGAGGCCGTGCCCACCTTCATGCACCCGGAGTTCTGGAACCTGGCCCGGGTGCGGCTGCCGGACCTGCGGGGGGTGTACCCCGTTTACGGGACCGTCCGGAGCCTCACCCCCGCCCTCCGAACGCAGTACCTGAAGACTATCCTCAACGAGTTCAAGGGGGGGGTGCCCCCCGTCCTTTCCCGGCCCTTCCTGGAGCGTTGCGGCCTCAAGGATCCCACCGAGCTTATCCGTATCCTCCACGAGCCCCCCGGCGCGCCTGGCGGGCGCATACCCAAAAGCGCCCGGGAGACCAAGACCTACCGGGCTCTCGCCCTGTGGGAGCTGGTCTTCTGGAGGCTGACCGCCCTGCGGGAGAAGAGCCGCAGGCGGGAGCTGGCCTGCGAACGGCCCCAGGCCTCAGGCCACGATCTGGGAGAGGATTTCGCGTGCGCCCTGCCCTTCGCCCTGTCCCCGGAGCAGTCCAGGGTACTTGGCGAGATCAGGGGCATCCTTTCCCTCCCGTCCCCGGCCAACATCCTGCTCCAGGGCGAGGTGGGAAGCGGCAAGACCGCCGTGGCGGCGGCGCTGCTGTTCAAGGCGGCCGGGGAAGGCCGCCAGGGGGCCTTGTGCGCCCCCACGGATCTCCTGGCCCGCCAGCACTTCGATTTCCTGCTCCCCTACTGCCAGCGCCTGCAGGTGGGCGCGGAACTCTTCTGCGGCTCCAACCCGGCCTCGAAAAAAAAGAAGACCCTGGAAGCCCTGGCCTCCGGGGAGATCCGCCTGGCGGTGGGCACCCAGGCCCTCTTCTCTCCCCGGCTCGCCTTCCGGAACCTGGCCCTGGCCGTGGTGGACGAGCAGCACCGCTTCGGGGTCAAGCAGCGCTACGCCCTCAGGGAGAAGAGCCCTGAGGCGGATCTGATCTCCATGAGCGCCACCCCCATTCCCAGGTCGCTCGCCCTGGCCTTCTACGGGGAGATGGACATCGTGAGCATCCAGGGGACGCTTCCGGGCCGCAGCCAGCCGGAAGTCTCGGTGTACCCTTCCGAGCAGGCCTCCGAGGCCTACGGGCTGTTCGCGGAGCTGATCCGCTCAGGAGAACGGGGTTTTCTGGTCTCCCCGAGGATCGGGGACCGGGACGAGTCGCAGGGCTCCCTCCAGGAGGAGGACCCCGAAAACCCGCCCGAGAAGCGGGGCCCCTCGGTCGAGGACATGGCGGGCAGGCTCTCCGCCATCGCTCCCGACGTCTCGTTCGGGATCATCCACGGCAAGCTCGCCCAGGCGGAGCGCGCCCGGGTGATGGGGGACTTCCGGGAAGGAAGGCTCCAGGCCCTGGTCTGCACCACCATCATCGAGGTGGGCGTGGACGTGCCCGGCGTGAACGTGATGCTCATCGTGGGCGCCGAGAACATGGGCCTGGCCCAGCTCCACCAGCTCAGGGGCCGCCTGGGCCGCGCCGGGGGCGCTGGCCGCCTGATCCTTTTGAGCCACGGGACTCCGACCGAAAGGGCCGAGCGGAGGTTCGAGGCCCTGCGTTCCGGCCTGGACGGCTACGCGCTTTCGGAGCTGGACCTCAGGCTGCGCGGCCCCGGCGAGGACATGGGCCTCAAGCAGTCAGGCTGGCCGCGGTTCTCCTTCGTGAAGCTTCCCAGGGATCTCAAGATGATGGACAGGGCATTCGAACTCGCGGACGGCCTGTTCGGGGAGCGCGGGGAGTTCCCGGAAGAGTTCCGGGCCCTCCTGGACGAGCAGGAGAGCAAGATGGCCTCCGAGGCTCTGGGGGTATAACTCCTCCCAGGCGCCCCCTGCCGCAGGGGGCGGGGGGCAGGGTCTGCCTGAGTGCCGCCGGTCAAAGCCCGGCTTGCATTTCCTCATGGTGGAAACCGGCCCGGCCTGCCAGAAGAATGAACCGGCCCTTCTTGCCAACGGAGGGAAACGGCCCGGCTTGCCAGCCGTAGGAAATCACTCTTCCTTCCGAAGCTATCGCCATAACCCAGTATCGCTTTCCAGCCAACGCCAGCCTCAAGATAACGCAAACTCTCCCTATGCCGCGTGTCAGCTCCTTACTCCGCTTGCCACATCGGGGTTTACTCGCCGCTCAAAGCCGCCTGCGTATAGAATCCATGCGGGCGCGGCCAAAACGACATGAACCTTGCATGTAGCCCTGTACCAGGGAGATCCTTGCGGACCGCATGTATCAGGGAAATCCATGCAGGCGCGCTCAAACCTGGGAGAACCAAGAGAGCGCGGCAATGCAGGGAAAAGCCTTGCGGGCGCGGCCTGGATCGGCGGTACCCATGCGGAGGCCGCCGCCCGGGCAGGGTGTTCCATGCGAGCCAAGCCGAGCCTGGCAGTTCGGCAAGCGCGCCTCATGGCGGAAGGCTTTGGGCATGTCTTTCCGCAGTCGGCTTGCCGGTCCGCCGCGGAGGCGGCTTGCCGGTCCGCCGCGCAGGCGGCCTGCCGGTCCGCCGCGCAGGCGGCCTGCCGGTCCGCCGCGCAGGCGGCTTGCCGGTCCGCCGCGCAGGCGGCCTTGGCGGCCGATGAGGGCGGCCTCCGGGCAGCGTCGCCCGGCAGGGCTGCGGCGCCGCGACCGCCAAGGCCGCCCCGGCCGGATACCCTGCAGGCCGTCGCGGCCTTAAGTTTCCGATGCCGCACTCCGTCAAGCGCCAGGGCTCATGGGTTTCCTTTCTCCAGGCGCTTCAGGATGGCGCATCCCAGAAGGTAAGCCAGCGGCGGAGGCACCGAATTGGCGACCTGCCTGTGCTGGTCAAGGTATTTCGCGGATCCCGAACGGGAGCGCACTGGCCCGAGCAGCTTGTAGTCGTCGGAGTACCCGTGAATGCGCATGTACTCCCGCGGAGTGAGGTACCTGTCCTCGGTGGGATGGAAGAAAATCTCGCCGCAGCGCAGGGTGTTAGCCGGCCTTTTCCTGCTGAGCCTCAGGTACTTGGTGGTGTCCTTGGCGGTCAGGCCGCCCCGGATATCCGCGCCCAGATGGGTCTGCGCCGCAAGGCACGAGCCTTCCGGCACATGCGAGATCCTCTCGCGGTCGCGGGAGGGCGTGACGTCGACATGGCTCCCGTCGCGGATCCGGTCCTCCGCGCCCCGCGCCTTGGGGCTCGGCCTGCCCAGGCCCGCCAGGGCCTCCCCGACCGTGACGTATCCGGGAAGGCCCACGCCCGCCTGGCCGCCGCCCGGAGGCACGTGAGTACGCTCCGGAAACCGGAAACCGCCCGCCCTGCGGGTCGCGACCACGAACAGGCGCTCCCTGAGCTGGGGGATGCCGTAATCGGCGGCGCAGCACACTTCCCAGCCGGCCGTGTACCCGGCGCTTTCCAGCCCTCTTAAAAACGCGCTGAACGCGCCGCCTTTCTCCCCGTCCGCGCCTTTCGCGGAAAGCAGGCCCTTGACCTGCTCGACCAGAATCGCCTTGGGCTTGAAATGCGCGGCGAACCTGATGATTTCAAACAGCAGCGGCCCGCGGTCGTCGCAGAGCCCGTTGCGCTTCCCGGCCAGGGAAAACGGCTGGCACGGCGGCCCGCCGAAAAGCAGGTCCAGCTTCCGGGGCGGCATTCCCAGCGTCTCGGCCAGGCCTTTCGGATCCACCGTCCTGATGTCGGCCTCGATGACGCGGGCGCCGCTTCCCTCGCGCTGGGCGGCCGCGCGGAGCGTCTGGCAGCAGAACCTGTCGATTTCCAGTTCGGCAAGCACCGAGAAGCCTGCCTTCCTGATCCCGATGTCCATTCCCCCCGCGCCGGAGAAAAGGCTTATCGCCGCGCGCCTGGCCGTTTTCATGCTTCCCTGCCGTGCTGTCCCGGCTTTCGGCCGGCCGCCGCCTCAGGCGGGTTCAGGGCCCCTGACGTCGCTCCTTCAGGCGCGCCTTTAGGCAAGAGCCGCTCCGTTCGCGGGTCGAGCCGCGCATCTCGCGTTCCCTTCGGCTCGTCTCAGGCCGGCGCCTGCCGCGCCGTGACTGCCCGGGCCCCGCCCGCAACTCTGAATTTACGGCTGAATTGCGGGGCGACAATCGCTCTCGATGGGACTTGCGAACACGAACTGTCTTTACATATGCCAACTTAGCATATCATTCTTGGACAAAAATGCAAGGACAATAATTTTATTATTATACTTATATTTTTATAAATATATAAATATTTTATAGCTATATTATTTTTATCGCTTGGCCTTTCAACGGACAGATCGGCGCCGCAGAGGCTTCCCGCCCCGTTCAGCCATGACTGCCGGTCCCTCAACAGACAGCGGAGAAAGACACGCGCGGCCGATGCCCCTTCCCTTATCGTGGCCCCCTTCCGCTTTCAGGCAGGCCTGGCCCGCCCAAGGACGGCCGGTTCCCACAAGCCGCGGCTTCCAGGCGCGCCATGCGCCCGGCAGGGCTCCCTGACCGCCTCCGGCCGCATCGTCTGGCCATATTCAGCCACCACTTGTAAAGCCCCCCCGGCCCCGCTAAAATCCTGCAGGTCAAGAGTCCCAAATCAGAGGACTCAAGTTTTTTTATAAAATCGCTCGGCGTTTTGCCTTTTTCTCCCCCAAAGGCGCTTCCGGGCCACTATAATGCGATGAGCCCTTCTGGCGACGGGGACAACGGCTTGGCCCTGCGGCCTTCCGACAAGACCCGCAGGCCCCTTGCCCGTCTTAGGCCGGCATCGGACGCCTCGGGACGCCTGGGCTAGGCCTTTCCGGGGACTGCGGGCAGGCGGCCAAGCCCTTTTAGGACCTGCGGGCCGTTTGCGCCGGGCCCCCTCAGCGGCCGCCCGCCCGGACGTTTGCGCCAGGCCGCCTCAGCGGCCTTCATGCCTCATAAGGACAGCCTTTCCAAACCCGATCATGCCAAGCCTTTCCAGGCCGGCCGCAGGCCTTTCAGGCCTTTC
>JAITRL010000108.1 GCA_031288415.1 Deltaproteobacteria bacterium
GCAGGGGAATCCCCGAGGCTGAATGCCCCCGCCTTTTCGCAGGTTCCGGCAGGCTATGCCGGGCGCCGGGAGACGGGAGGCGAGGACGCCGACGGCCTGCTTGGCTATGACCTGTCCGATTTCAAGCCCGCGGGCCCGGTCAGATACGACTGGACCGACACGGTGGGGCCCGGCGAAAGAAACGATCGCCTTTACAAGATAGTCCGGATGAGGCTGGACAACGCGGACGGGCCAATACCCCGCATTTTCGATGAGGCCGAGAAATGGCGCGCCCGGCACGACGTCTGCCCCGAGGACCCGTTCACTCCGAAGGCCGCCAGGGACACGGTGCAAAGCGCGATTGACGGCGCGCTGCGCGACGGCAGGCCGGGGGCCCTGTACCTTGCCGGGAAAGTCACGCGGAAGGAATACGAGGCGGCGCGGGGGAAGGCCCCGGAGCGGAAGCTGCCGTCTCAGGCGGACTGGCTTGCGCTTTTCGGAGGGGGAGACCCGGAGCCCGCCGGGATTCACCGCGACTTAGGGCGGGCGGCCCTGAGCACCCTGGCACGGGCGGGCCGGGGCCTTTCCCGGTTCCTGGAAGAGCACGGCGAAAAGCTGCCCGCGGCTCTGAACGGCATGAGGGAGTGCGCGGGGCGGGGCGCGGCAAGGAGGCTTTTCGTTCCTCCCCAGGCCAAGGCCGGGCTCGCCGCGCTGGGCTTCGCGGCGGAAGCCCTGTCCGCGCCCGGCGCGATCGGGAACGCGGCGAAGTCCTTTGCCGCCATGGCCGAAGGGGCGGAGGCAGGCGCGGCGGACCCGGATTACTGCTCCCGGACCGGGGCGAGGATCAGCTTCGGCATGGCGCTGGCCGACTACGCCGGGACGGGGATAACCCCTGACGATTACGCCGCCGAAGGGTTCAGGATACCTGAAGGCCGGGAGGACAAGTCGCTCGTGCCGCTGGCGGGCGGGGCCACGCCGATCGGGGAGATGCTGCGGGAAAACGCGGCGGAGAGGGCGAGGCTGCTTATCATGCGCGCGAGGGACAGGCTTTCAGTCTGCCCGCAGGACAGGGAGCAGGCCCGGCTGACATGCTCGGGGGCGGGGAAGATACCTTCCCGGAATAGGTTCTGGCTTGACCCGCCGCGCGGGGACGAGGTTCCAGCCGAGGCCCTGGGGAGGGCCTTGACCCGGATGCTCGATGCCGGGGCCACGCGTTATGACCTGAGCGCTTTCGCCGCGGTCTTCGCCTTCCGGCAGGGCTACGCGCTGACGCCTGACGAGATCCGCCAGATAGAGGATGAGGCGTACGGTTACCAGGCGCGCGCCTGGCCCCTTCCGGCCATAGAACGCGGCAGGCCGGGAATCGGCGTTGACGGCCGTTCCGCCAGGAGCGGCGATATGGAGCGGAGCTATCACCACATCACCGCGGACGAGGCCGATTCGGAGTACACTTACGGGCACGACCTGGTCAACCCGCCAGGGAAGACCGAATGGCTTTTCGGGTACCGCGACACCGGGCAGATGTTCCTTCCCCGAGGGATTCACGCGGAGTTCTCAGGCGAGGGAGGCGTGGGCAAGGGGCACTTCCTGACTCAGCTGCTTTTCAGCGCGGCGGGGGGGATGCCGTTCCTGGACTTCAAGGCCGAGGAGCCGATGCGCGTCTATTACCTGTCTTCCGAGGACAGGGTGTCCCAGATTTACGAGCGGGGGACGCTTCACTTGCGGGGCTGGCCCCCCGAGGCCCGGAAGAGGGCCGCGGCCAACTTCATACGCAACGTCGTTCCTTCCAGCGCGGTTTTCTACGAGGTTGGCCCTGACAGCCGCGCGCGAATCCTTTCCGTTGACTATCACGCTTTCGCCGAATTCGTGACAAGGGAGGAGCCCTGGCTCGTGGTTGTGGACCCGCTGACGAAATTCCTTAACGTCGACGCAAACGACAACACCGCCGTGGCGATGGGGACGGGGGCCCTTGACTCGCTGGCGAAGGCCGCCGGGGCCGTCATAATCACCCTGGACCACGTCAGGAAAACGAACGGGAAGCTGCTGGATCTGCCGCAGGGCAAAGGGGAAGAGCGCTGGGCAACCCTCTGGTCAAGGATGTCGGGGCAGCTCAAGCTTGACGAGATCCTCGGGGCAGGCCAGAAAGCAGACTCCCCGCGTTTCGTGGCGATGATGCGGGGCTACGCCGCCGGGGCAATACCATGCGCTTTCGACCTGCCGGAAGGCGCCTTCCCCGGGGACGGCTCCAGGGCGGCCGTGCGCGTCGTCAAGAACAGCCTCGGGCCGATTCCCGACTGGACCCTCTTCCTCAAGAAGGGGGAGGGGGGCAACCTTTCGGACGCCTCGGAAGAGTTCTGGCTTAAGGGTCTCAAGGAGGCGGCGGGGAACCCTGACTTTCCCGGCTGGCTGCTGAGGCGGGCCGAGGATGAGGCAGCCCGGCACGGGTACTCGCTTGTCAAGGGCGACGGGATAGCCATGATAACCAAGGGCGGGAAGGCCGTTTACCAATGCACCCCGGCGAAGGCCAAGCCCGGCAGGAACGGCAGGGAGATGCCCCTGGACTCCGGGCGCGGCGAAGCGGACAGGGAGGCCGCCGTCCAGGCCAACGCCAGGAAGATCCGGGAGCTTATACTGAGAAGGTTCAGCCCGGACGGCTCCCCGAAACCCGAGTGGACAGACGATGACGGGAACCCGAAGGAAGAGGCTTACGTGACTTGGGCCCTGCGGGCCGAATGCGACGGGAAAGACCTTCCGTTTTCTCTCCGGGAGGCGGAGAAGGCCCGAGCCTGGGGAATCAAGACGAAACTGTTCAGCGCAGAGAAAAAGCCCAAGGGAAATGGGAAGGTGCTTTTGCCCGTCCTGGCCGAGGGGGAGGAGGGAGACGTGCCCGGAGACGATTAAGCGCATGAGGCACGGCCATAATCAGAATTAGTATGTTTTTTAGCCTGCGGATATAACAGGCTTGAAATGTTTTCGGAAGACTATATGCCGTAAAGCAATTCACAAATTCACACAATACACAGGCAAGCAATACACGCCTGTGTATTGTGAATAGCTTTACAGGGCAAAGCAATTCACGGGGCAAAATTTTCGCGGCATGGGAAAGCGTGTATTGCAGCCCTTTTTCGGGGCCTAAGTGCTTGAAATCATTACCAATACACAAATTCACAGCCGGAAATCCCCGATTCGGGGCCTAAGTGCTTGAAATCATTACCAATACACAAATTCACGGAACCACCCCCCCTAAAGGGGGGGCGGGCCGCTTTTGATTCGCGGCCGCCGCCCCCTCCGGGAAGGCCAGGGGGCAGGGCGAGGCGAGGGAGAAAAAAGCGCGGAGCCCGCCCCACAGCCTCTGTTTTTTCTTCGGGCGGCTCTTTGTCCGGGCCCGGGCCGGATCGCCCGCCTCAGGGCCTTCCGGGGCCGCCTGCGGCGGTTCCCTTGCCTCTCCCTCCCCGCCCTGGTAGCATGGCCGCATGGCGCGGGAGACTCAGAGGCCGCTTTTGCTCGTTGGCCTCAAGGACATATCCAAGGCCCTGGGCTGCTCGCCAGCCGAGGCGGGAACGCTCGTGAGGGCCGGGGAACTCCCCGCCGCCAGGGTGGGAAGGTCATGGGCCGTGCCCTGGGCAAGCCTGGAGAGGTGGGCCGAGGCGATCGCGGCGGGGAAGCAAGGCCCGGATGCGGAAAGCGGGGGCGGGCCCGCCGGAAGGTCAGGACATGGGAAGGAAAGCCATAGGCCCGGCGCTTTGGGAGCCGGGGATCGTTCCCGCCGCGAGGCGGGCCGAAGCGGGCCCCGGGAGCCGGGGGGAAACCGATGACCGCTGCCTGACGTTCCTGGAAGCCCTCAAGGCGTCCGGGGACTGGAGGGCCGCCCTCGTTCAGTCCGGCGCCTCGTGGGCCGAGGTCTCGGGGCGCATGGCCGAGGACCCCGGCTTCGCCCTGCGCATGGAGGAGGCCAGGTCCGCCCTGGCCGCGATGGCAGAGCTCGAGCTTTTCCGCCGCGCCCTCTCCCCGGGCGGGGACAAGTGCCTGACGTTCCTGCTCGCGGGCCTCATGCCGGAAGCCTACGGGGACACGCGCAGGGCCGACAGGCGCAAGGCAACGGAAAACGCCGCCAGGGCCGGGGAAGACCCGATATACGCTGACGGCCCCGAAGAGAGGGCGATGGCCCGGCAGGCTTTCGACATCTTAGCGGAACTCAAGCGCAGGTCGGCTGAGAGGCGGGGCGGAAGCGGGAAGGCCCGTGCGCCCGGCTCCCGAGCGGAATGGACAAAGGCGGGCCGTTGCCCGCCTCACGGGGAAACAGGCCCGAAAGAGCCGATCGCGGAAGCCTGACAGGGCTAAACCGACAAAGGGACACGCAAGGACGTGTCCCTTTTTTTTTCGCCCGGCCCCCGAGGGCAAGCCTGGGATTACCCTCCATACTATGGGGGGCAATCTTCTCGCCAGGCTCCCGCAGGCAAGGCGGGCCCACGATTCGTATCGTTTAAAACGATATTTCTCGCCGCGGGTTCCTGAATGACCCTTTAAGATCGAAAGGGTCATTTTTGGCCCGAATGACCTTCAGAGATCCTGAGGGTCATTTTCTCGTCTTCATCCGGCCTGTGCCGGGGAAGGTGCGAATCGGACAGGCGCCCTTCCGCTCCCCGCTTCCATCGCGTCAACGGAACGCTGACAAGCCCGAGGGGGG
>JAITRL010000172.1 GCA_031288415.1 Deltaproteobacteria bacterium
CCCGTCTCCCCGCTTGCCTCAACGGCGCCCGCCCCGTTTTTCCCGCAGGCGCCTGTCCTTCGCCGCCGTTCCGGGAACTGCTGGCTTTCACTCCCCCGGCCGCAAGGCTTCCTTGAGAACATTCCCCTTTCCCCCGACCCTTCCACCCTGCGGGAAAACCGGGGAGGCCGCCTCCGCCGCTTTTCCTTCCGACAAAGGCTTTTCCTTCCGACAAAGGCGCCGCGCGCATGCCGCTCACGCACCTCCTGACATACGGCCTCAACGACTGCCATCCGGAGTTCCCTGGAGGCGTCAAGGCCATCGGGGCTTACGGGCTCCTGCACCGGCTCGCCGCGGATGAGATCTCCCAAGAGGCCGCGGACTTCCTGGCGGAGCCGGCGGAGCGCCCCGGGGAGGTGACGTGGCACACCCAGCTTGCGGGGGAGCCGGTCGCCTTCGAGACGCTCTCGGGAGAGCGGCGGGAGGCGGCTTTGGACGCCTTATGCGGCATGGCGCAAAGCTACGCCCGCCTCGCTCTCGCCCTCAGGGGCTCCGGCACGGAATCCGGGATCACCGCCGGACTCGTCATGGACCGTGTGGCGGCGGCCGCCGCGGCCGCCGCCGTGGGAGCCAGCGGCCCCAGGCTTTTCCTGCTGGACGGGCGCCCGGTCCTGGCGGGCTGGGGGCTTTCGACCGCCTTAGGCGGGTCAGCCCGCGAGGGCTGGGAGCTCACCCATACCCAGTCGGAGCTCATGACGGGGATCCTGTCGGGCCACAGGCCGGCCATTCCGCCGCCGCCCCCCGCGCCCGCCCCGGCCCCCGCCGCCGGGCCCCAGGTCCAACCCGAGCCTCCGCCGCCGCTTCCTCCGCCTGTCCAGGAGGCGGGGCCATGGCAGGGCGCGCTCCCCTGGGAGCAGGCCCCGCCGAAGCCGCGGGGCCCGCTCCCTCTTCTCCTGGCGGGCCTGGGCGCGCTCCTGCTTCTGCTCCTGCTGGCGCTGGGGGCCTACTTTTACCTGTGGCCCTCCGGCGCGCCCCCGGCAGCTTCCGGGCCTTTGCCCGCGGCCCCCGCCGCGGCGGCTCCGGGAGCGGACCTGGTCATACCCGAAGACGCGAAAAGCTTCGAGTTCCTGGCGGGCTGCTGGCTGTCGGGCGGAGGGATCGTCAACACGGACACCAAACTGCCCGTGTACTACGTGTATTGTTTCGACCAGTCAGGCAACGCCGTCGTCGTCATAGAGGAAAAGACGGCGGCGGGGGAATACAAGGACACCTGCGACGCCACCGCCCGGGCCTTCCTGGAGGAGGGGGGGCTGGCCATCCGCACCAGTCCCGAGGGGCACCGCTGCCAGGCCAATCCCGATGTCCGCTACGCCGCCACGGCCGTCTCCTGCCGCCCGGGGGAAGGCGGCAAGGCGGCCTGCGTCATAGAGGGGAGTTCCGACCACCCCATCGACACGGCCTTCACCCGGCTGGGGGACAGCTACCGGCCCGGAACGGCCGGTTTCTAGGGGGGCAACCTGAGTATGGCGTTTCAGCAGCTTGCGGCCACCAGCCTTGCCGATTTTTACCCCGCGACGTCGGGCGGCGTGAGCTTGGTCGCGAGCCACGGCCTGCTGACCCGCCTCCTGGCCGCGGAACTTTCCCAGGAAGCCTCCTCCTTCCTGGCCGAGCCGTCGGTGCGGGCCCGCGAGGGCAGGATCGACTGGTACACCCAGCTCGAAGGGGAGCCCTTGGACTTCGCGGGCCTGACTGGCCCTCAGCGAGCCGAGGCTGAGGATGCCGCCTGCCTGAGGGCCGGGGAGCTCGCCACCCTGGGAGCCAGGCTCTGCGCCTCCGGCTCCTCCGAACGCAAGCTCGCGGGAAGGCTGATCTCCGGCCTCGCGGCGGAGGCGGCCTCCGCCGCCGCCGGCTTCGGCGGGCCGGCGCGGCTGTTTTCCGTGGGCGGGGCGCCTGTCCTCGCCGCCTGGGGACTCGTCTCGTCTCCCGCCCAGGGCGCCGCGGCCGGCCTTTCCGGCCACACGCTCTCGGAAGAGCAGTCCCGCACTGTCGAGAGTATCCTCCAGGGCGCCCGCCCCCAGGACCTCTGGCGCCGGCAGGCGGGCGCCCCTCCCCCGGCCGCGGCTCCCGAAGCTGCCGCGGCTCCCCTTTACGCGCCCGCCGCTGCCGCCGCGCCTGCGGCCGCCGCTCACCTGGGCTGGCTCGGCGCCCTTCTGGCCGCGTTGGGCATGTTCCTGCTGGTCCTCCTGCTGTTTTTCCTCCTGGCGCCGGACGTCAGGCGCGCGGTCTCCGCCCCGGCGGCCGCCCTCCCCGACGACTCCGGCGAGGAAGGCCTGCGGGCGGAGCTCGCGGATCTCCAGAGGCGCTACCGCGGGATGCTCGCGGCCTGCGTTCCTCATGAGAAGCCTCCCGCGTCGGCGGAGCCGATCCCCGAGCGCCCCCTGGAGATCCCTAAACCCCCCCCCGAGCCCGAGCCTGCGCCTGAGCCGGCCCCGGCCCCGCCTGAGCGGGAAAGCCAGGCCCCGTCCGAGAACGCCGAGCTCCGGCTTCCCTCGGGGGGCGACGACGATGATCTTTCCTTTCTGGAAGGCTGCTGGGTTTCCGACGCGGGGCTCTCCGTCGCCTCGACGGATGACCCCATCCTCTACAGATACTGTTTCGTTTCCAAAGGAAGCGCGGAAGTGAAGGTGGAAGTCTACAATTCCGACGGCAAGGTCACGAGGACCTGCACCACCACCGCCGCCGCCAGCATGAAGGGCGGGGTCCTCACCATCCGGGACCGGGGGGCCAAATGCAACAGGGGGCACTCCTTCAGCCGGGCGACGGTGACCTGCCGGCCCGCCCAGGGGGCCGCCAAATGCACGGTCAAGAGCGCCCGGGGCGCTCCCGTCGACACCCGCTTCACATACGCGGGAAAGGGCTAAGCCGAGGGCGGAGGCGGCCCGGCCCGCGCGCAGGCGCGGCATTCCAGGCTCGCCGCCGCGCTTCCCGGCAGCCTTGCCCGGCCAGGCGCCAGAAAAATCAGGTCAGCCGGGGAGCCGCATCGGCGCGAGCCGCCTTATGCCTTATGCCCGATGCCCCGGCCGTCGTGAGCCGCTCCTGTTCAGCGCGCCTCCGGAGCTTGGCAGGCCTTTGCCCCTGAACGCCTCGCGGCCGCGGGCGCAGGGCCGGCGAAGGCGGTCGCGGCCGCCCTTTACGCAGGGGGGGGCAGGAAGGGAAGGGCGCGGTGCGGAAAGCGCCGCGGCGGAAGCCCGGGCGCTCAGGCCGGAACGGCAAGCAGGGCCGGAGGCCCCCGCCCGATCGGCACAGGGCGAGGGCCGCCGGGGGCCGAGCGGCCGGGCCGCTGCGCCGGGCCGCGGCGCCTTGCGGTCACGTTGCCGCGTTGCCGCGTTACCGCCGTCCTTTGCAGTTCAGGGCGGACTGGTGTATTCTGCTTGCGCGTTCAGGCATTTCGGCGCCCCCCTTTCCGGAGCGCGGACGGCTTCAGGACCCGGGATCGGGCGGGACATGGCCGCGGCCAAGGGGCGTTCTTACGCGCGGCCCGGGCAGGCGCCGCCCGGCCCCGCCTC
>JAITRL010000184.1 GCA_031288415.1 Deltaproteobacteria bacterium
CCTCCGCGCCGTTCGTCGGGCCCTGAAGGGGCCTGATTACAGGGGAAACATGTGACGTTCCCGCAAGCGGGATTAACCCTGGGTTCGCCTCGACCGGCCTTGACGGCCTTGGCAGGCGAATGGTCACTGATCCGGACTTAATTCAGGAACCCGCATTCGGCCCTTGGCGCCCGTTTCCCGCAAGGCGGCGGGCTCCTCCCCGCCGCGCGAAGGCTTCGGCCGCGGCGGTCCGCTCGGCGTTCCTTCAGTATCCGCCTGGCTGAGGCCTGAGTCTTCCCGGCAGCCCTCTTCGCCCGCGGACAGCCCGCGCCCCCCCAAGCGGCATCGGGCTTCCCCGCGCCCGCGCCGCGCCCTGCCTCCGCCTCCATGACTCCAGGGCCGCCGCTTCCCCTAACCCTTTTTCCGCCCTCCCGCCGAAAGGCCCCTCAATGCCGGAGCCGACTGGCAGACTCGTGTACTGGCCCCTGCTCGCGCCCTGGGGGCTCCCGCCCAGGCCGCCCGAGGCGGGGGAGCCCCGCTACCTTTCTTTCCCTTCCTGGGAGCGGTACCTGGCGGGCCCGGCGGGAGGCCGGCCGCTTCCGGACGGCCTACCGCCGGGCCCCTTTCCGCCGGCTTCCGCGGCGAGGCCGCTCCTGGCCCCTGAGCCTGAAGGCTTCCTGAAGTCGCTGGCCTCGCTTTGGCTCTCGATTCCGAGCGGGGGGAACCCCTCGCCTGAACTCCCCTTCGCGGGGCCTGCGGATCCGGCCGAATTCACCGGGAGCATCCGTCGCTCCATCCTGGAGCCTCCCTCCCTGGCGGAAGGCCCCTCAGGCTCAGGCAGCCGCGGCCCGAAAGCGACCGCGGCTTCGGCAGGGCCGGGACGGGAGCGGCCCGCAGGAGCGCGGCCGTGCCTGCCGCCCGAACTCGCCCTCGCCCTGTGGACCCTCGGCTCCGCCGCCGCCTGGGAGGCGGAGCGGCATCTGGAGGAGGCCGCCGGGAAAAACGCCGGTCTTCTTGACGCCCTCAAGGGCCCTCTGGCCGCTTTCGGCGAGGAGGAGTCCCTTTACGAGGCCGCGGGGCTCCCCGGCCTTGAGCGGGCCGGCCCCGCTGACGTTCCTCCAGCCGTTCCCCCTTCAGGGGCGGGCCCGCCGCCGCCCGCGGCGGCTGCCGGGCAGGCCCGGGAAGCGGAGGGGCCGCCTGGGGAGGGCCCGGCAGACGACGGGCTGAAAGACGGCGGCGGCCTGCCCCCGGCCTTCCGGGCCGCCGCGCCCTCCCGCCGCTCGGCCCTGTTCCTGCGCGATCTCTGGCTGGCCGCGGCAAGGCCGCTCCTGACGCCCGGCGACCGGCTGGCGGCCTCTTGCGGCGGCTTCGAGGGCCTTTTCGAGGGAATTTTCCCGCCCGACCCGCTTTTCCCCGGAGACTTCCTGTATGACGACGTTTGATTTCAGGCCCAGGGCCGCCGGCCACCTGGTGCTGGGCCTTGACACGGGCGGCACCAACACCGACGCCGTGCTCTACGATCCGGCCTCCCGCTCGGTATTGGCCTCCGCCAAGGACTACACCACGCACCACGACCTGTCCGTCGGCATCCGCGGGGTCCTGCGCAAGATGCTCGGCCTCATAGGCCCGGAGACCGCGGCCCGGATAAAGTCGGTGAACCTGTCCACCACCCTCGCCACCAACTCCATCGCGGAGGGCATAAGCCACAAGGTGGGCCTGGTGATGGTGGGCTTCGACGAGCGCCAGGACATAGTGCAGGACCTGATCCAGCAGCTCCCCTCCTGCGCCGCGCTGTTCGTCGCGGGCGGCCACGACTATTACGGGAGGGAGACCGCCCCCCTGGACGAGCCCGCGCTGATCGAGGGCATAAAGGCCATGGACAGGGACGTGAGGGCCTGGGCCGTCTCTTCGTTTTTCTCCGTCAAGAACCCCACCCACGAGATGCGGGTGGCGGATCTGATACGCCTCCACGCCCCTGACGGGGACAGGCCCGTCACCCTCGGCCAGGACCTCACCGGAGAGCTGGGGGCCGTGAAGCGGGCCGCCACCGCGGCCCTCAACGCCGGGCTCGTCATCATCATCAGGAGGCTCCTGGACGCCGTCAAGGCTTCCCTGGCCGCCCTGGGCCTCAACGTGCCGCTCATGGTCGTCAAGGGCGACTCCGGCCTGGTCTCCGAGCTGTGGGCCAGGGAGAGGCCCATCGAGACCGTGGTCTCGGGGCCTGCGGCGGGGCTCGCCGGCGCGGCCCTCCTCGCCAGGGGCTACCTCGATCCGGGCGAGCGCGACCTCTGGGTCCTGGACGTGGGCGGCACCACCGCTGACCTCGCGTACCTTGAGGACGGCAGGCCCCGCACCAACGTCAACGGGGCCGTGGTGGGCAACTGGACCACCCTGGTGGAGGCCGTCGAGCTCTCCACCAGGGGCCTGGGCGGCGACAGCCTGGTGAGCATAGGCGAGGACAGGGAGCTCCAGATCGGGCCCCGGAGGGTGCTCCCCCTGTGCCGCCTGGCCCAGGCCCACCCCGAGACGACGGCTCTCCTCTCGCCAGGCCCGGGCAAGGTCTCGACCGAGACCCTTTGCCGCTTCTTCACCCCGAACCTGAGCCCGGACTCCGGCATGAACCACTACGAGACGGAGATAGCCGAACTCCTGCAGGAAAAAAACCCCCTCACCTTCGCGGAATACCAGAAGCAGTGCCTCTACAACGGGCATCTCTTCCCCGGCCTGAAATTCCTCTCCCACCCCGCCATACTGGTCTCCGCCTTCACCCCCACGGACGCCCTGTCGGTACTGGGCCTCTTCAAGGAGGGCGCGCCCGAGGCCTCCCACAAGGCCGCGCTCCTGCTGGGCATGGCGATCGGGAAATCCCCCGAGGAGTTCGCGCGCCTGGTCATGGAACGCTTCGGGGAGATCATGGCCTCCCTGCTGGCCGAACGGGCCCTGGACCTGGACGGCGTGCGCCACGACCCGAAGGACTTCGGGCCCAAGGGCCTGGTGGGCAAGGCGGTCACCCGCCGCCGCAACCCCGCCGTCAACCTCAAGCTCAGCCTCTCGGCCCCGGTGGTGATGCTGGGCGCCCCCGCGGCCACCCTCGCCGTCTGGGGGGGGAAGTTCCTCGACGCGGTCTTTCTCGCCCCCCCCCGCTACGAGGTGGCCTCGGCCGTAGGGGCGGCAGCCTCCAGCGTGTCGCTCAGCCGCCGCGTGGACATCGTTTGCCTCCCGGATCTCAAGACCTACAGGGCCTTTCTCCCTGACCGGCTCCTGGACAGCACGAGCCTGTCCGGCCTCGTGGCCGATGCCCAGGGAATCATGACCCGGCACCTGTCGGACATGTGGCGCCTGGCCGGGGCGGGCGAGAACTGCCCCGTGCGCATGGTCCGCAACGACCGCCAAGTCCTCACGGGGGACGGCGTGTATCTGCCCATGGGCACCGTGCTCAACTTCACCGCGGGGGACGATCCCCGGGACGCCCTCCGCGGGCCCATGCGGGCGGACAAGTAAAGAAGGGGGGCTCTTCACGGGGATGCCTGCCCGGGCGGGGCCGCGGCCAGGCGGGAAGGGGGCCGCGAACTCCG
>JAITRL010000027.1 GCA_031288415.1 Deltaproteobacteria bacterium
CCTCGCGCCAGGGACAGGCGCGGATCCGGGCCGGTTCCGGCCCGCCGCGCGGGCCGTGCCGGCGGCTTTTCCGGGGGCTTTTCCGGGAGCGGCCCGGAAGCGTTTACGGAAACCTTGACCGGCCGCTCTCCGGAAGACTGTGCCCGCGCCTGTCCCGAGGCCTGTCCGGAAGCCTGTCCAGAGGCCTGTCCGGAGGCGTACCCGGAGGCGTACCCGGAGGCCTATCCGGAGGCGTACCCGGATGCCTGTCCGGAGGCGCGCCTGGATTCCTTCGGCGGCGGAGGGCTCCCGGAGGCGCCCGGTCAGGGCGGGCGGCCGGGCGGCCTGCCCCCCAAGGCCATGCTGGCGTCCCCGCCCCGCGCCTCCCGGAGCCCTCGCGCCGAAAAGGCGCGCGGGCGGCAGGGCGGGCGACGGGACTGCGGGCCTGAGTCCCCGCCGGAGGCGGAGCGCCTGCTCCGCAGCCTGCGCGAAGGGGATCTCGCCATGGCGGAAGCCTTCTATTCGCTCACGGACCCGGGCGATATCCTGCCCGTCCACGCCGCCGCCTGGGCGGCCGCCCTGGAAGCCCTCGCCCGGCTCAGCCTTGATGACCGACGGCCCCAGGCGGCCATGCGGATCATCGCCGACCTGGGGGAGGCGCCGGCCGCCGGCCTCACCCCCCTCCACGCGGCCAGGGCCCGCATAGGGGGAAGCCTCGCGCTTTTTCATGCCGGGCGCGGCCGCCTGGAGGAGGCCCTGGAGGCCTACTCGCTGATCGCCTCAGGGCCCGCGACGCCGGAAAGCGCCGTGGCCCTGGCCAGGACGGCGGCGGGGCTGATTCCGCTCCTTTGCGCGGAAGGCATGGAGAACCAGGCGGCGGAGGTCTGCCTGGGGCTCAGGATCCTCCCCCGCTCCCCGGAGGTCCGCGAGTGCCTCAAGGGCTCGGCCGAGCGCCTCCTGGCCCGGATCGGGGCCGCGGCGGACCGCGCCGAGGAACTCTGCCTCTGCCTGGCGGAAACCGGAGGGGAGCCCGTGCCCCTTGCCGAGGCCGCCGCGCGGGCGATAACCGCCGCCGCCCGGGCAGGCCAGCACTCCCGGGCCGTGGAGTTCTATCTGGAGCTGGCCGCCAGGCGCCCCGTGAGCGAGCTGTCCCCGCAGGCGGCCCGGCCCCTGGCCTGGGCGATAGCGGCCCTGGCCGAGTCATGCCGGGCGGCGAAAAGGGCGAGGCTGGCGCGGGAGATTATCCGCCACCTCCAGGACCCGGCCTTCCAGGAGGCGGTCCGGGACATCAGGGCCTGCCTGGAGACCGGGCCGGCCTCCGGCGGCCGGCCCGGGTCCTGGGCCCGCGGCAGGGATTCGGGGCGGGGCATGTCAGGAGAGCCGGGCGCGGGCTGCCTATGGCGGGAGAAAGGGGATCGCCGCCTCTCGGGGAACGGGCGCTGGCCGTCGGCGGAGGACTCCCCGGGCTTGCGCGCGGCGGCCGAACTTCTGCGGGAGCTGCTTTGCCGCAGAGGATGCCGCTAGGCCCTTCCGGGGCCTGCCGCCCCCGCCCGCGAGGCGCAAGTCCCGTCCGCGGGCCGCATCGGGGCGGGCCCGCCGCGCCGCGCCCGGCATTTCGGCGGGGGGGAGGCCTGAGGCCCGTCTTCCGGGCGGCGTTTTCCCGCCTTTTGGCGGGGCTTGCGGCGGACCCCCCAAAAAAAGCGGGCCTGCGCGCGAGGCCCCGTGAGGCGTCTCAGGCCCCTGGCCTGAGGCTTTGCGCGGCACGGCCCCCGCAGGAAGCGCGGACGGCCGGGCGGGGCCTCACCCACCGGGGCGGGGCCTCATATGACGCCGGCGGCCGGGCACGCGTGACATGCCGGAGACGCCGTGCCGCCGCCTCAAGCGGCCGGCCGGCGGGGAAACGGTTACGGCCGCCTGAGGTTTTGCCCCGGCCCCGCTCCCGTTTCCCGCGAGCCTGCCTTGCCGGAGATTCGGCGCCCCGTCGGGCGCCCCCGGGCGGCAGGCGGCGGGTTCCGGGCACGGGCGGCCTGCGGGCGCGCCCGCAGGCGCGCCTCGGCCTGCGGCCTTTAAGGCGCTCAGACGGTGGGCTTCGGGGGCGTGACGGACACGGGCTTGATCTCCAGATCCTTGCGGTCGATCTTGGAAGGCGCCGTGCCGCCCAGGACCGCCTTCACGTGCCTGTCCACGATGCCGCCGCTGAGGCGCAGCTCGCGGTTGAAGTAGTCCTCCCCCCTGATGCTTTGGGTGACGTAATCCAGCTGGTCCAGGATCAGCTCCTTGGGGAAGTCGGCCTTGGTCTGCAGCAGGAGGGTCTCGTAGCGGCCCCGCATCACCTTGTAGGAATCCTCGCTGTCCTCTATGGCCTTCTGGGCCGCATCCCTGGTCTGGGTGCGCTCCTCCTGGCGCTTCCTGAGCGCGGCCTTCTCCTTATCCGTGGTCTCGCCTGACTCGAGGGCCCTGTCCACCTGCTTGAGGATGTTGATGTCGGCCAGGCGCTGGGAGGCGGCCACCATCATGCGCTGGCTGTTGAACCTCAGGCCCTCGAGGGCGTAGATGAGGGACCACACCTGGTTGCGGGCGGCCTCCTTCCTCTGCTCGTTGACCGAGATGTTGTAGCCCACGAGGGTGTCCTTGAGCTGGCCCAGGGCCTGCTTCTCCGCCTCGTTCTCGGCCTCCTTGAGCAGGGCGTCCACCGTCTTGAGGGGATCGTCGGCGACGAGGGTGGTGTCTGTCTTGGCCGCCGCCCCCAGCTCCTCCGAAATCTGCCTGAGCCTCTCCTGGCTGCCTCCGTTCATGATGGACAGGGCGAGCCTGAAGCCCAGCTCCGGGGAGCGCTGCATGCCTGACTTGGTGAAGTAGGGCATCTCCTCCCTGGCCCCCGGCTCCACCTGGTGGCTCGGGGAATTGTAGCTCCCGCCCTTCTGGACGAAGCCTCCGGCCGCGCCGTGGAGGCGGTTGCCCACGGCGATCTTGAAGACGTCCTGGGTCATCTCGGAGACGTTGCCCGCGGTGTCGTACAGGCCGGCCGGATTGGGCTTCCTGCGGCCGATCCGCTCCGGGGCGGTGTTCGGGGTCGCGCCGTCGTAGAAGTGGGCGAAGTCCTGGTATCCTTCGCCCTGCTTGAAGGGGAAGAATTTTTCGGAGTTGATCGTCTCGACGCTGACGGCGTGCCCCCCCCGGGCCGCGTATTCCCACTCGTTCTCGGTGGGGAGCCTCAGCAGGCCCACCGTGTTAGGGGCATCCTCCATGAAGGGAAGGGACTCCGGGGAGTTCACGAGGAGCCAGTCCATGAGCATGGCCGAGAAGGCCTGGACCTGGTACCAGGAGACGCCTCTGACGGGAAGGGCCGCCGTCTTGGGATCGAAGGGGCATCCCTCCTTGACCACGGCATCCCACTGGGCCTGGGTGGTCTCGTACTTGGCTATGAGGTAGAGCGGGCGGGCGCCTTCCGCGGGCAGGCCGGCGGCCTGCATCACGGCCTGGGCCTTGGGGCGGTAGTCGGCGGGGAGGTTCCCGACGGTCAAGGTCGCCCCGATGTGGACGCTGTGCTTGTGGTTGATGCTTTGGGCCTGGTCGCCGGGCGCGGTCTCGTCGCTCCCGAAAAAGCCCCTGAGCTCTCCCAGGTAGCCCGTCTCCGGGATGAAGACCGGCCGGAAGGCCATGGACAGGCCGCAGGGGAGCGGCAGCACGAAGTCCCCGTCTTCCGGCTTGGGGTTGGAGGCATCCTGGGGGGTGACCTCGCTGGCGGCGCGGATCTGGGCCTCGAGGGCCTGAGGCGCGGCCAGCGAGCAGAGCGCGCAGAGGGCGGCCAGCGCCAGGGCCGGAGCGCGGGAGGCCGCGGGGGCGGTGGCCGCCGCCGGGGGCGGGCAGGGCCGGGGGGTTCTAGACATCACGCATTCCCTCCGAAGGTTCTATGTCGGACAGGGCCGTGTAGGCCGTGAGCGAGGCGATGATCATGAAGAGCACGGCGGCCCCTGAGGCGACGCCGAGCTTCGCCCAGGAAAGCGAGCAGAAGCTCTCCACGTTGCGTAGCGTGCCCATGAAAAGATAGTTGAGGATCCGGGCCGTGGCGAGGAACAGGCCGGCCGCCAAAAGGGACGCCAGAAGGCCCGTGAGGGCCGCCTGGAAGGAGGAGAAGGCCAGAAGGTGCGGCCTGCCCAGCCCCAGGAGGGCCAGGCACGCCAGCGACTTGCGGTTCTTGGCCACCTGGTCGACCGAGCCCGAGGCCGCGGAGGCGAAGGCCCCGGTGCCCACCACGCCCAGCAGGGTGAGGATCACCAGGGAAAAGGCCGTGTCCATGGTCTTGACGCGCTGGATCTCCGCCGTGCGGGCGCTCACCATCACGCCGCTCTCCTGAAAGCGCCGCTGGAGGCGGCCGACCGCGTCCAGGTCCCTGGCGTAAAGCCTGAACCGCTGGTAGATCGGCCCTCCGGGGGGGACCTCGGCCGGGTCGCGGCCCTCCCAGCCCAGCTCGGCGTTGCCGTACCCGCTCCGGAACAGCTCGGTGGCCCGCATCATGGGCAGGGAAGCGAGGACAGCCTCCGAGTCGACGGCCTGCTTGGGGATCACGCCCAGGACCGTGAACTCGGTCCGGGCGCGTTCGATGAAGCCGTTCACGCTCCGCGTGACTATGCCCGTGACCTTGTCCCCGGCCTTGAGGCGCAAGGCCTCGGCCGCCGGCTCGGAGACGTAGATCTCCCTGAGCCCGGGGGGCCTGCCGGCGTCGCCGGGCCGGGCGCCGGAGGCGGCCAGGGCCACGAGAGGATCTCCTTCCGAAGACGGGGCCGAGGCGACCCGCAGGGCGGCTCCCCCTTCCCGTTCCAGGTGGATGAAGTTGGAGATGTCCCGCGTGTCGGGCACGACGTAGGTCACGTCCGGGTCGGCGGCGAGGCCCGCGAAGAACTCCGGCCGGAAGTTGGGGTGCCCTATGGAGGTGATCTCCAGGGTCCGGGGGTCGGACAGGAGGCGGTTCTCCAGGGTCCCCACGATGCCGTCCTTGAGCCCGAAGATGGTGAGGAGCGGCACCAGGAAGGCCGCCATGGAAAACACCGAGCACAGGGAGAAGAGCCAGTCCCGGCGGTACTTCTTGAAGGCTATGGCTATCGCTTGCGGGAAAATCTCTCCACCTCGCTGGAGCCTTTTCATCGGCTGGACAGGTCCGGGCCAATTCCCCGCCGGAGGCTTTCAAGGGCCGTCCCGGCGGCGGCTTGAATTCCGGCATGCGGAAAACCGCCGCAAGGCGCGCCCCCTGCCGGTCGGAGGCCGGGAAGTCCGGCGTCAGAGGCAGGCGGGGCCCCTCAGCCGTTCCGGAAGAACCGTTCCGGCGGCGGGCCGGGGGCGGGGCCGCCTGCGGCCGGCGCCCCGGCCCCTCCCGTCTCCGCCTTGCGGAGGACGGCCTTGATGCCGTTGCCTGGCCCCATGTCCTCGCACTCGATCCTGCGGACCGTGAAGCCCAGGTCCCTGGCCCGCCTCTCGTCGTGGGTGGAGACCACCAGGGGGATGCCGGCCGACAGCTCGAGCAGCAGATCGAAGACCTTGGCCGCGGTGGGGGGATCCAGGGAGGCGGTGGGCTCGTCCGCGAGAATGAGCGCGGGCCTGTGGATCAGGGCCCTCGCCACCGCCGCCCTCTGCCGCTCCCCCATGGAGACCGAGCCGGGGTACTTCTTGAGCAGGTGCCCGATGCCCAAAGCGTGGGCGAGCGAGAGAAGGGATTCCTCCAGCTTGCGGCCGGAAGGGGCGCCCTTGAGGCGGGCGGGCAGGATTATGTTGTCGCGGACGGTCAGAAACGGCAAAAGGCCCCCCGACTGGAGCACGTAGCCGAGATCCTCCCGGCGGATCCGCTCCCGCCTCCGGTCGCCCCCGGCCAGCCAGCTCCCGTGGATGTCCGCTGCCTCCCCGGTGGCGGCCCTGCGCCATTCGAACCGGCCGTCCTCGTCCCTTTTCGGATCCGGCCTGAGCACCAGGGCCAGCATGTCCAGAAGCGTGCTCTTGCCGCAGCCGGACTGGCCCACCAGGGCCAGCCGGTCGCCCGGCCGCACGTCAAGGGAGGCCACCATCAGGCGGTAGCCCGCGCCGCCCGGCCTGGTCTTCACGAGGCGCCTTATGCTGACAACGGGTTCCGGCATCTTCGGCCAAGGCTCCTTGCGCCGCCGGCGGGCGGCGCGGCTCGTTCCCGGCGCCTGCGGGGCGCCGGGAGGCAGTGGGGCCGCGGGGCGGCAAAACGGCGGCAAGGCCGCGGGAAGGCGGCGCAGGGGCAACTCGCCCCCTTCCGGGCTTCCGCGCGGAAGGCCGCCTCCCGGCTCCTGGCCGCCCGCGCCGCTCCGGCCGTCAGGCCAGAGCGGCATCATTCCGGCGGCTTTCGGCCCTGCGGGACTGAGGGGACGCGGCTTTCGGCCCCGCGGGCCGGAGGGGTCGCGGCTTTCAGGCCGCGGCGGAGGTTCCCGCTTCAGGGAAGCGCGCTCAGGGGCACCCGGTAGAGCCAGTCGCCGTCTGACTCGTCCCCGAACTGCGCCCAGTTCTTCACGTCTGAGTCGAAGAACTCGTACTGCGCCACCTTGGACTCGAGCTCGAGAATGAACTCCCGCTGCTGGTTCGGGGTCCAGGAGTCCCACGTCTCCTGGGTCAGGCTCATCACGCGGCTCACGTAGGGAAGCCCCTCGAGGTATTCGCCCATGAGGCCGGAGTCGCCCAGCCTGGAGGGGTCGCGGGAAAACTCGCCGGGATCGCGGCCCACCTTGACGGCCGCGGAAAGCACCGCGTCGTAGAAGTCACGCCCCCCGCCGGAGAGCATCTCCTCGGCCCCGGCGATGATGGAGCGCACGGCCTGGGAAAGCGAGCTGAGCTGGCTCTTGGAGAGCAGGACAGCCACCTGCACGGTGCGCACGTGCCTGGGGTTCTCGCCGTCGAGGAAGCCCAGGTCCTTGTCAGGGATCCAGGAGCGCACCGTGGTGGGGGCGGTCACTTTGTTCTGGGTGCCCAGGTAGTCCAGGCGCACGGAGTACCCCAAAAGGCTTCCCAGCTTCCTGGCGCGGTCCTGCGGGCTCTCTTCCTTCGCCTCGGGCTCAGGGGCGGGAGGGGGGGCGGAGCCGGGGTTGTGGGTGGCGTCCGCGAACGCCGTCATGAGGTCATCGGTCGTCTCGGCGAAGACCGGGGTGCCGTCCTCGGCCGTCTTGACCGGGATGTCGATGTAGCCCACGTTGCCCTGCGCCTCGAAGGCCATGGACTCGTATGCCCCCTGGGCGTAGCGGTGGTTGCCCGAGCCCTCGGGGGTCTTGAGGTGGATGGTCACGATGCGGACCCCCATCTTCTCGGCCTTGGCCCTCACCCCCAAAGGATCGTCCCTGGAGTCCGCGCGCTTGTCGCTCCTGGGCAGCGGGCCCGCGTCAGAGATGAGCATGATGACCCCGCCCCCGTACTTCTCCCAGTCGAGCTTGAGGGCGCGGTTTATGCCCGCGATGGAATCCTCGTTGAAGGAGTGGGTGGAGTGCTCGGCCTCCTGGACCCGGGACAGGGCCTCGTCGAAGGCCCCGCGGTCGGACGCGCTGGTGAAGTCGGCGATGAGCTTCGTGTTGTACTCGGTCAGCGGCGCGGCCTGGGGCGAGCTCCGGAAGGCCACGAAGGCCAGGAAGGTGCCGTCGGGGTTGGGCCCCTGCATGACCTTGTCGTAGAAGCTCTTGATGACCCTCCTGGCGGCGTTGATGTAAGGCCCCATGGACTGGGTGGTGTCGATGACGAAGCAGACCGCCGCCTTGGGCTCCTTCTTGCCCTGGGCGTCCTTGGGCTCGGGCGGCAGCTCGTTGACCACCTCGTCGGGGGCGGAGCCAGGGTTGATGGAGGCGACTTCCAGGAGCTTGACCACCTCCAGGCTGTCATCGTAGCTGAAGATGGGCATGATGTAGAACTGGTCCCTGGGCACCGCGCCCTCGGAGTCCATCGGCTCCATGGCGCTCACGGGAAAGCCGGGCGGGGCCGCCTCCTTGGAGTCGCGGTAGCGCGCGAAAAGCTTGGCGAGCTCCTCCAGGGCCGCCCTGATGCCGGGCTTGCCCGCGATTCCCAGGATGTCGGACTTCTCGTTGAAGAAAAGGAGAGGCGCGCGGCCGGCCTTCTCGCTGAAAAGGAGCACCATGCTCTGCTTCCATTCCGCGACCCTGTCGTCCCTGACCCAGAACAGGTCCTTGCCCGTGGTGCCCTCGCTGCACTGGAGCCAGAGCCTGCCGTTGTCGTCGCGGCGGTCGTAGACGTAGAGCACGGTGAAGGGCTTGATCGGCTCCCCGTCGGGGGAGTCTTTCGGGTCCTTCCGGGGGAGGGCCCTGGGAAGGGTTATCACTTTCTGGAAGAGGGTCTTCTTTCCAGGCATGATCAGGGGCCGGGGCCCCTCAGGGGCGGCCGCCCCGTCCGGAGCGGCCAGGGTCAGCGTGAAGGCGAAGGCGAGCCCGAAAGCCAGCCCGAAGGCCAGGACGGCTGACGCCCTTGGTGCTTGCGGGAATGTCATGGTCGTGAGGGTCTCCTTGCGGCAGGGGATGGCCGGGACAGGTTGCGCCGGAAAAGGCCGTGCGGCGAAGATCAGGATAAAGCGCCGGCGGGTGGAACCAGGAAAATTCCGACGGGGGGAAGACTTGGGAAAATGCCGGCAGGAACAGGCCCCCTGACGGTTCCGGGGCAGGCAGGCCGCAGTGCCGCGGCCTTGCCGGGCCGATGCCGGCGTCAGCTGAACTGGCGCCTCAATTCCGTTATGGCGGGAGCGTCGTCCGCTTCAGGGGAAAGGGCCCAGGCCTTGAGCTTTTCTATCCGGTCCCTGGCCTCCGAGGCGCCCAGCCTCATGGCCTCCTCGTACTCCTCGTAGGCGATGGCCGGGTTCTTCATGATGTTGGGCGGGATGGGGCGGGGATCCAGGGGATCGTAGAAGGCCCCCAGGCGCGCCTTGTATTCGGGGTCGTATTTGGCCAGCTCGCGCACCGCGGCGAAAAACACCTCCACCTCGGCGGGATCCGCGGATGACTCCAGCGCGGCCGCCTCCCGCGCGAGATCTTCCTTGGAGCCGCCCTCGGTCAAGATCAGACGGGCGCGTTCGGCAGGGGTTTCGGCCGGCTTCGGCGGCGGCTCCACCGCCTTCTCAGGGACGAGGGGAGGCTCTTCCCCAGGGCCGGCTTCTCCCTCGCCCGGGGAAGGCTCTGCGGCAGGATCTTTCCACGGCTCATCCTGCCCGGGATCGTCCGTGCCCGCCTGCCCTGGCCCGTCCTTGCCCGCGAAAAGCGGGATGCCCTTGCTGTAGTACTGCTTGTAGTAGTAAACCCCTGCCCCTGCCAAAAGAAGCAGCAGGATGGGGAGGATGATCCAGAGCTTGCCCCGCTTCCCCGCCTGTTGCGCCGGCGCGGGTAAAGAGGAGGCGGCCGGCCCCGCGACCTGGCCCTGCGCGTAGGGGTCAGCCCCGGCCGCGGCGTATCCTCCGGCGGGGCCGTAAGGCGCCTGAGCCTCCTGGCCGTATCCCGGGTCGGGGCCGTACCCGGTCGCGGCCTGGCCGTCAGGGCCGTACTGTCCGTACTGGGCGAGGGGCTGTCCGTCAGGGCCGTACTGGCCTTCCTGGCCGTACTGGCCTTCCTGGCCGTACTGGCCTTCCTGGCCGTACTGGCCTTCCTGGCCGTATTGGCCTTCCTGGCCGTATTGGCCTTCCTGGCCGTAGCCCTGCTCCTGGTAACCCGACTGGGAGAATTCCGGCACCTCGAAGGCTCCCGGGCCTTCCCCCGCCTCGGGCGGGGGGAGGAACCCCGGCCCCTGGCCTGCGGCGGCAGGGCCTCCGTATGCCCCCGCCCCGTCCTTAAGGAGGCCGGCCTGGTCCCCGGAGCCTGCGGCGGCTTCCGGCGGAAGCGGAGGCAGGTCAGCGGGGGGGCCCTCCTCTTCCCAGCCCGGGTCCTGCGCCCCGTCCTCGGGATGCTCCTTGACGGACCAGGCGACCACATTGGATTCCGGGGCCGACAGATCGTAGTTCTTCGTGTCGGCAGGCTCGGAGGACCTGGAAATCTGGTCGGCCTGGACCGCCACGTCCCTGATGCTTCCCGTCTGGAATTTCACCGAGATGGCGAAGAAGTTGTTCTCCAGGTGGCCGGTGATCTCCGGAGGGATCCTGAGGGCCAGCTCCTCGGCGTTCAGGTGGGCCGCGGGCACCTGGTAGAAGATCTCCGCGACGTCCCAGTGGGTCGCGGCGGCGGGGCTCTGGAGGTATTTGTCCTCCACCAGATCCTTGATCGAGACGAGGTAGTACTGCTCGTTGGGGTCAAGCCTGACCTGGAGGGGGGCCCCGTCCTGGTCCGGGCCGAGGGGGACCTTCAGGAGGGCCCAGCCGTCGCCTTGGCTCTCGTCGTTTTCCAGCGTGCCATTTCTCATGAAAATCCCTTTCGGGTTATCGCAGGGCCCCGCGCCTCAAGGCGCGCGCCTGTCAGGCCCGGACTGGCCGGGCGGTCCGGGCGGCGGGGGGAAGGCTGGCCTGGCGGGGAAGCCCTGAAGAGAAGGCCTGAGGCCTGAAGGCCGGGGGCCGGGGGCTCAGCGCGGGCTCAGGACCTTCTGGTGAAGACCGCCTCCAGGGGCGGCTCGCCCCCTTCGGCCTCGATGAGGCAGGAGACCTCGCCCTCCCGGGCGGGCCGGCACGACAGGGACATGGCGTGGTAAGAGGTGTCGGGCTCCCGGGAGCAGACCGGGCCTTCCGGATCGCCCGAGATGAGGATGCCGTCCCCGGATCCGGTCACCGCGGCGGCAGAGGAGCAGGCGTCCCGGGCGCCCCCACGGGAATCCAGTTCGTACAAGGTCAGCCGCGCCTGGCCCGGGCCGCCGAAGCAGAACTGCACCAGCACCTTCCGCAGGGGGCCTCCGGGGGCCGCGCCCTCCAGCCCGTCCGCAGCCCAGCAGCCTTCCCTGGGCACCGACGCGGAGTCCGGGGGGGCGTTCGGCAGGGGCGGCGCGGCTTCGGCGGGGGGGGCGGGGCTGATGGGGTCCGAGGCGCTTTTCCAGAGGAAAAGGTAAAGGCCCGCCGCCGACAGAAGAAGGGCCAGGGAGGCCAGGGCCAGGGCGCGCCCGGGGCCGCGGCGCCCTAAGGCGGGCGAGGGCTCCGGAAGGCCTCCCGGCCCGGGGCCGGGAAGGCCTTCCGCCTCCGGGCGGCCGGGATCGGCAGACGCCTCCGGCGAAGGGCCAGGGGCGGCCGCCGCGGGCGGGTCCTCGGGCGGGAAAAACGGGCCGGGGCCGTCGTCCATGGCCTGCCGGGCTTCCGGGGGAAGAGGGAGGCCCCTGCGGAGGCCAGCGGGGACCCCGTAGGCCTCGGTCTCGGTCATGGGCGCGTCGAAGCCGCCCGCACCGGCGGATCCGGAGGCGCCCGGCACGGCGCTTTCTTCCCCGGTCAGGCGGTCTTCCGGGAACCCGTAGCCGTCCTCGCCCTCCACCTCGGGGAAGCCGCCTTCGGGGGCGTTCGGGCGCCCGCCCGGCCCGGCCCCTTCCGTACCTGACAGGCGGTCTTCCCGGAACCCGTAGCCGTCCTCGCCCTCCGCCTCGCGGAAGCCGCCTTCGGGGGCGTTGAGGCGCTCGCCCGGCCCCTCTCCCGCCTCGGGCCCCGCGCCGTCGTCGTCCAGGTCCGGGGGAGGCGCGAGCAGGATAGGCGTGGAGGCCGTGAGGATGTGGCCCGCCTGGACCATGAGGTCCGGGAAAGAGGCTTCCGGGCCCTTGACGCTGAAGAAGAAGAGGTTCTCCACCAGGCGCTCGGTCACCTGCGGAGGGATCACGAGCGCCAGCTCCCCCGGGGCGGCCTTTCGCACGCCCGCCCGGAAGAAGCGCTCCCGCAAGCCCCAGGGCGCCCGGGAGCCGGGCTTCTGGAGATACTCGCCCGACTGCGCATCCCTCACGGAGAAGGAATAGCCCTCGCCGGGCGGGCCTCCGGCGACGGCCCCGGAGGCGGCCTCGGCGAGGTCCACCCGCAGGAGCGCCCAGCCCGAGCCTCGTTCGGGGTCGTTTTCCAGGGTGGCGATGGTCATCGGGTCATGGAGCGGGATAAGTTGAGGTGGCCCAGGCCGCCGCGGCGCCCGGAAGGGGTGTCCCTTCCGCAGGCGGGCCGCGGCAGGCCCGCAAGTCCGGGGCAGTAGAGGGGGAGGCCTCCGGAACGCCCGCAGGCCGCGGCCGGCTGCTTTCCGGAAGGACTGGGCGGCGCTGACGCCTAAATTACGGCGTAAGGGCGCGCCTGTCAAGGCTGGCCGCAAGGAATCGGGGGAACGCGCCCTCGCGGCCCGCGGCTCCCGGGGCAGGAAAGGCCGGCCGCAGGCTGGCCCGGGGAGGGTCCGCGGGCCGCGGCGCCGCCGCGTTCCGCAGGCCCTCCGCGCGGCCCGGAAGGCGGAGAGGCCCGGGGCCCTCCGCGCCACCCTTCCCCGGCGGCCAGGCAAGCCCCTCGTCAGTGCGCCGGCGGCTTCAGGCGCGACCTGCGGCCCTGGATGACCTTGAGGATAGCCCCCATGCGCTCGTTCTCGGCCGCGTTGTAGTTCTTCTCCGCGAAATCGACGTTGTCGATCATGATCTTGTAGAAGGAAAGGCGCCAGTCGTTGTGGTAGGGGATCTCGTAGGCGGGGGAGAGCTCGGGGAGCTCCGGGAAGCCCTCGCGCTGCCGCTGGGGCTCGAAGACCGTGAACACCCTTCCCTGGAAGTTGAGGGTCCGGTCCTCCTTGGCGCGGCAGCGGGGGGAAAGCCCGAGAAAGCACACGTACTCGGACAGGATGGCGCTGGCCAGGCGGGAGACCTTCCAGAGGCGGCTTTCGGGGTTGATGTTGGCGTAGCCCATGGCATCCCGGAGCCGGCCCTCCACCTTGTCCATTACGCCCAGGCGCCTGGCCCCCTGGTCGAGCTCGCTGATGAAGTTCCTGAACTCCGTCTGGGGGAAGCCGTAGTAGCGGCGCTTGCGCGCGTCGGCCGTGAGCCGCTCCAGCGACTCCTTCCACTCCTTTTCCAGGAGCCTCCGGTAGCGGGCGGCCATGTCGTCGTCGCGCCTGCGGGGGGCCGCCTCGGCCGAGCCGGGCGCGGCGGACTGGGTTTCGGCCTTGGGGAAGAACGTGGCGAAGATGTCGTCCTCTTCGACGACCGCCGGGGACTCGGCCGCCTCGTCGGCGGACTCCCCCGGGGCGGAAGAGGAGCCCGCGCCATCCTCCTCCTGCTCCTCCTCGACGGTGGCGAGCGAGGCCGGCCTGGAGAAGATCTCGCGGCACTCGTCGTCGGAGAGGGTCAGGTCGCGCAGGAGGAGCCCGAAGCGGTGCCAGGTCTCGGTGTTGGGTGGGGCCTTCCCCCCGGCGGCCCCGGGGTTGCCGAGGCGGGTCAGCACGGAGGCGATCTTCATGTAGGCCTGGCGCTTGACGTTCTTCTCCTCCTCGCTGCTGCCGCCCTTGTAGAAGGCCGAGAGGGTCGCGTTCACCAGCTCGCCCTCGTTGAGGGCGAGATCGGTGAGCTGGCGGGTCTTGACGTCCTGGGCCACCAGGGGGGTCAGCTTGGAGATGATGTAGCCGGTGCCGCCGTCCGGGGACTCCAGGGCCCCTTTCCAGGCCTCCTCGGGGCTGGCGATGTAGCGGTGCACGTTCTCGGTGGCCAGGTACCCCTCCTTGAGGCTCTCTATCCACTCCCTCTTCTCGGGCCGCACGCCGCGGGAGACCCAGCCCTCGCCCTCGTCCGAGCCGGTCGGGTCGCCCGTGCGCTCGATGACGATGTAGTCCTGGGTCTTGTAGACGTTGAGGAGCCAGAAGCAGTTCTTGAAGGACTGGACGGCCCCGCCCTCGGCGGACCATTGGTCGGGCCACTTGTCCTTGCGGAAGGTGTCCCCGATGGAGGCGTCGAAGCGGTTGCGCCAGGTGGCGCTGAGATCCGCCGCCCCCTCGGTGGGTATGAGATGGTAGTTGAAGAAGGTGAGCACCAGGAAGAGGCAGACGGGCTTGCCCGTGCGCTCCTGGGGGGTGCGGCCGTGGGTGTCCTGGATCCAGTTGTTGATCACCTCGGGAAGGCCCGGGCAGTCCACGTTGCCCTCGCGGATGCACAGGAGCATCGCGGTGATCTCCTTCTGGGCGCAGTAGCGCTCGAAGACGTAGGCCACCTTGCCCCTGAGGAAGCACTCCTTGAGGTTGGCGGGGTCCTTCACGGCGGCCCTGAAGTTGGAGTACTCCTTGCGGGCGCGGTACCCCGGGAAGTCCAGGATGTCGGCCTTGATCATGAAGTCCCCCGGGCTTTCCAGGACCTTCACGTGGAGCTCCGCGATGAGGGCCGAGAGCACGGGGCGCTCGAGGGCGGCCCGGGCCCCCTCGGCGCTGGCGACGTTGATGGTGTCCCGCGTCTCCTCCAGGAGGCCCATGAGCATGCCCACGTGGAGCACGCTCCGGTCGCGCTTGTCCACGGCCGGGGAGTCCTTGTCGTAGAGGGCCTTGACCTCCGTGAAGGCCACGGGCGGGAAGTTGAGGCTCTGCAGGGCCTTGTAGAGCTTGCGGTAGACGTCCGTGAACTCCTGGACGCCCCCCCAGATGAAGGAGAGCAGCTCGGCGCGCTCCTTGACGTCGAGCTTCTGGGCGAGGGAGACCGCGCGCGGCCAGAAGTAGCGGCTCAGGTCCTTGCCGTAGGAGTACTTCGAGGAGATGCCCTCGATGTACTCGTTGAGGTCCTCCATCTGGTCCAGAGTCGGGGCGTGGAGGGGCGCCCCCGCGCGCTTCTCCAGCCGCTCGAGCGCCTGCTTGAGGGCCTCCTCGTCCAGGTCGCCCCCGCCCTCGGCCTCCGCGAAGTAGGTGTTGGCGAGGATCTTCACGATGTCCATCTCGGAGAAGAGCTTGAGGCACACCGGGAGCGCCGGGTCTGGGGATCTGGGGGGCGACTCGAGGGAGAAGCGGGTGACGAGGCCCGTCGTCTCCTTGCCCCCCTCGGGGTTGACCTGCTTGATGAAGTCCAGAAGCTCCCCCTGGAAGTCCACCATGAGCTTGCCGGCCCTGGGGCCTCTGGCCAGGGCCGAGATCATGGTGGACTTGCCCACCTGGCTGGGGCCGAAGACGGCGATGCCCATCTTCTTGCCAGCGGCGCTGCCGTAGCTCTCCAGGAGCCTGGCGGACTTCCGGAGGCGTTTTTTGACGCCGTCCTGGTTGCCCTGCTCGGCCTCGTTGTCAGTCAGCCACTTCTCGCCGTTCCTGGCGGCCTCCCGCAGATCCAGCGCGCAATCCCTGAGCTCTTCCGGTGACATGTCCCTCTCCGCTCTCCTTGTCAGCCTAGGAGGCTGTCGGAAAAATCAATTTTCCGCAAAGCCTGAAGATAAAGTGCAAAAAATCCAGTCCACCGTTGCAGACTATTGCAACACACAATATACGTTGTGATCGCGCTTTAAATAACGACTTATATAGTAGCTATTTCGATTTCAATATCGAAAGATGGACTTTTTGCATGTTGATCAAAGCTTAAATTGAGAAAAATTATCAAATTAACATCACTTACATAAAAATATATTGTAAGAGATAAATTTTATATTTTTTATGATTTAATGATGTAAATTGAAGGTGTCCTAAGGGAGCGGCCGACCTTCAGGCGAGGCTGGCTTCCCGCCCGCCGCTGTCCGGCCTGGCGGAGGGTCGGCTCCCGGCGGGGGGCCGGGGGGGGGGGCCCGACCGGCCGCGCGCCGGGCGCCGACCCTCCGCCAGGCCGGACAGCGGCGGGCGGGAAGCCAGCCTCGCCTGAAGGTCGGTCGCTCCCTTAGGACACCTTCAATTTACATCATTAAATCATAAAAAATATAAAATTTATCTCTTACAATAT
>JAITRL010000296.1 GCA_031288415.1 Deltaproteobacteria bacterium
GCCCGCCAGGGTAATTTCCCGGGCCAAGGCCCCTTCCCGCGCCGCCGCCTCCCGGGCCAAGGCCCCTTCCCGCGCCGCCGCCTCCCGGGCCAAGGCCCCCTCCCGCTCCGCCGCCTCCCGGGCCAAGGCCCCCTCCCGCGCCGCCGCCTCCCGGGCCAAGGCCCCTTCCCGCGCCGCCGCCTCCCGGGCCAAGGCCCCTTCCCGCGCCGCCTCCACTGTTCCCGCTCTGGGTCAAGCCGCCTTCAAGGCGTCCGATCTTCTCCAGAATCCGGAGACCGTAAAGCTCGCCGTCGCCTTGGGCTTGGTCAAGATCACCCGGTCCGCCGGGCCTAAGGGCGCAAGGCACCTTCAGGGAAGCCTTAAGGACGGCATGGCCCTCGAGCTCGCCGCGGCCTCCGTCTCGGTGGGATTCGACCGCAAGCTCGCCCCTTTCGACATTGAGGCCACGCGGGCCCATGCCCTGGGGCTCAAGGCCGCAGGGATCCTTTCCGCCCCGGAGTTCTCCGAGGTCGGCTTGGCTTTGGACAAACTTCAGGAAATGCTCGCCAGTGAGCCCGAGGGTAAGGACGGCGGCTTTCTGGCCGATCCGGCCCTCGAGGACATCCACATGAACGTCGAGTCAAGCCTCATCCAGCTGGCGGGGGAGGCCGGGGGCAAGATCCACGCCGGGCGCAGCCGCAACGACCAGGTGGTCACGGATGAGGCCCTCTACCTCAAGAAGGCCACCGACGACATCGCGCTCAGCCTTAAGAGCCTCAGGGAGACTCTGGTCTCCCGCGCCGAGCAGGCGGAAGACGCCCTGATGCCGGGCTACACCCACCTCCAGCGGGCCCAGCCGGTGCTTCTTGCCCACCACCTCATGGCCTACTACCAGATGTTCACCAGGGACCAGCGCAGGTTCCAGGAGCTCAAAGCGAGGCTCAACGTCTCGCCTCTGGGCTCCGGAGCCCTGGCAGGCACCTCGCTTCCCATCGACCCGCAGATCGCGGCCGAGGAACTGGGGTTCCTCCAGACCGCGCCCAACAGCCTGGATGCCGTCGCCAGCCGCGACATGATCCTGGAGTTTCTGGCCTACGCGGCGATACTCTCGGTCAACCTCTCCCGGCTGGCCGAGGAGCTGGTCCTCTGGTGCACCTCGGAGTTTGGCTTCGCAAGGCTGCCGGACAGCCTCTCCACCACCAGCAGCATGATGCCCCACAAGCGCAACCCGGACGGGGCCGAGCTCATGCGCGGGAAATGCGGCCGGGTCTGCGGGGACCTGGTCTCCCTGCTCGTCACCATGAAGGGCCTCCCCCTCTCCTACAACCGTGACCTTCAGGAGGACAAAGAGCCCCTCTTTGACGCGGCGGAGACTCTCGGCCGCACCCTTAATCTCGCGATCGCGATGGTCAGGGAGGTTGAGTTTGACCTGAAGCGCATGAGCGAGGCCGCAGACGATCCGCTGATGGGCGCGACCGACATAGCCGAGCACCTGGTCCTCAAGGGAGTGCCCTTCCGTGAGGCTCACCGCCAGGTGGGGCGGCTCGTGGCCTTCGCCGCCGTGAGCGGCAAGGCCCTCAAGGACTTGAGCGAAGCGGAGCTTAACGATTTCTGTCCCGCGGCGGACCCCGCGATCCTCTCGGAGCTCGACCCCTGGAGCCTCGTGAGCGCCCGGAGCGGCTCACCCGGCGGCACCGGCCCGGAGAGCGTGGCCGCGCGGATCTGCGAGGCCAAGGAGAGCCTTAAGTCCGATGACAGCGACATCGATTACGGTGAGCTCACCCTGGCGCTGAGAAATATTCTGTCTGAGGCCGAAGAAGACGAAGAAGACGATGAAGACGATGAAGACGATGAAGACGGCGGCCGTGATGATGAAGATGAAGACGGCGGCGATGATGACGACGACGAAGACGATGACGATGATGACGATGATGACGATGACGACGACGAAGACGATGATGACGACGACGAAGACGAAGACGATGATGACGACGACGAAGACGATGAAGACGATGAAGACGGCGGCGACGATGAAGACGGCGGCGGCGATGAAGACGGCGGCGATGATGAAGACGGCGGCGATGATGAAGACGGCGGCGGCGATGATGATGATGATAAAGACGAAGATGATGACGATGACGATGACGATGATGATGACGACGATGACGATGACGATGATGATGATGATGACGACGATGACGACGATGACGATGACTTCAGATGATGATTAAGGCGGAAAAGACGCTTGAGCAAGGAGCGGCGGAGGCCCGTTTGGTGCTTGTGCCCTGATCTTTACGCCTGGGCCGGCCGGGGCACGCCCCCGCCATGCGTGAAGCCGGCCGCGCCTTGGCCGGTCGCGGCCTCAGGCGGGAGCGCAAGGGCCTGCTGAACCGGGACCTTCGCGAAGGCAGCCATGGCCCTTCCCGTGACCCGAGGCAAGGGCGCCATTCCCCCCCGGCGGTTGCCGGGGGCATCCAGGCGAGGGTACCCAGATGAAGCGACCTCGACGTACGGCCGGCCGCCGCCGTGATCCGGCCCGCCCGCCCGGCGCGGCGGCGCCCCTCGTCCTGGCCCTGCTTCCCCTGGCCCTCGCGCTGGCCGCCTGCGGGGTTAAGACCCATCCGTATCCGGAATCTTCCACCTTGCCCGCCAAGGTCGTGAACATGCGCCAGGAACAGGATTCCCAGGGGAGGCTCCGGCTATCCTGGAACGCCCCTGTCCTGAACATGGTCGGCCGTCCCCTCAAAGTGCTCGCGTATTTTGAAGTGTGGGGCGCGGATTACGGCCGGGCGGACTTCTGCGAAGGCTGCCCTTCCATGTACCGCAAGCTGGGCGAGGTCCACCTGCAGCCGCCGCCGCCCGGCCTCGAGATCAATGAGGGCCCGTATTACTGGGGGGCAGAACTCAGGCAGGGCCGCGTCTACCGCTACAGGGTGGCCGGCTTCTCGTCCCGAGGGACGGCGCATCCTGAGGCCTGGGCCGAGGTGACGGTTTACGCCGACGAGCCTCCTGGTCCGCTGGAGGCCTTCTCGGCAACGCCTGAGGATCTCGCCGTGCGCATCGGCTTCAGGCCGGCCCCGGCTGACGAGATACTCGAGGTCCAGCGGCGCGAGGGCGACGGCCCCTGGCAGAGGCTCAACCTCTCCGGGTCTGGCTACGTCGATCTCGACGTCGCTTACGGAAAGGCCTATACCTACCGCGGGAGGCGCATCCGCCGCGACGGCGACAGCCGCATCCCCGGCCCCTGGAGCCGCGAGGCGACCGTAGGGGTTGAGGATGTACTCCCCCTGCGGCCCGTGGGGCATTTGGACGCCTCCCTGGGCGCCGAAGGCGTGGTCCTGCGCTGGGAGAGCCTGGCCGACGAGCCTGGCTTGGCCGGCTACCGTCTCTACCGCCGCCTGGGACCGGACGGGGAATTCCAGCGGCTGGGCGGCCTTCTCGCCGTGAACGCCTACGTGGACAGGGAAGCTCCGCCCGGAGCGGACATCCGTTATATGGTCACTGCCGTGGACAACAGCCCCCGCGCCAACGAGAGCCTCGGGTCCCCGGAAGCGTCGGTGCGCGTGGAAGAGGAGGAAGAGCCTGAGGAGAGGCCCGACCTGCGCGACTTGGGCTATTAGGGAGCCGCCTGCCCCCTTGCCGAACCGCCTGCCGCCGGCATGTCTAGTTCCTGCGGACCGTCTCAGGCGGGGGCTCCGCAGGGTGATTCCCTGGTTTAAGGTTTTCCTGGGCGGTCTCCGTTCTGCCGCGCCTTTCAGGGCTTACGGCCTTCAGGGCTTACGGCCTTCAGGCAAGCCGTTCCTGCCTTACCGTCCCGGATTTCCCGTTCCGGCTTTCCCGTCACCGCTGTTCCTCGGCGCGGCCGCGGCCCTTCCCTCCCGCGGCGGCGCTCCTGCAGATCCCCCCCCATCCGCAACCGGCCCATCCGGCCATTTCACGGCCAAGGCCGCTTTCCGCTCCCTTGCCCCTGCGGGCCTCATGCCCCTGCCCGATTCGCACCGAAGGCGTCAAAACATGTCCTGCGCGGCGGCGGCCTCCAGAGCCGCCTTCCGATCGGCATCACCATCACCGGGCCGGGAGGGCCTTGTCGGTTTCCTGGCGGCAGGTCCGAACGCCTTCCGGGCCGGGAAGGAAATGACCGAGGGCCTTCCGGGCGGCCGCCGGGCCTGAGAAGCCCCCTGCGGCCGGGAGGCGGCCGGCCGGGCCGCCTCCCGCGGACAGGCCGCCAGGGCCCGCGCCCGGCGGCTTTCCTTGGCGGGAACGGCTTTTTTCCGACGGCGAGGAGGAGATCCTTGGATTATTTCGCTTACAAGGGCGGGGAGCTTTACGTGGAGGGCGTCCCGGCCTCAGAGATAGCCATGAAGGCGGGCACGCCGACGTTCGTTTACTCGGCGGGGGCCTTCACGGGGAGCCTGGAGGCCCTGCGGGCGGCCTTCGGGAAGGCCCCTGTCCAGATCTGCTACTCGGTCAAGGCCGCCTCCAACCTGGCCCTGCTCAGGAAGGTCGCGGAGTTGGGCCTGGGCGCGGACATAGTCTCGGGCGGCGAGCTCTACCGGGCCCTCAAGGCCGGGATCCCGGGGGGCAGGATCGTCTTCTCGGGCGTGGGCAAGACCGCCCGGGAGATGGCCGAGGCCCTGGACGCCGGCATCCTCATGTTCAACCTCGAAAGCGAGGGGGAGATGGAGCTTCTGGCCCGCGTGGCCGCCGACAAGGGCGCGGTCGCCCCCGTATCCTTTCGGGTGAACCCCGACGTCGACCCCCAGACACACCCTTACATAGCTACCGGCCTCAAGGAGTCCAAGTTCGGGATCCCGCACGGCGAGGCCCCGGCCGTCTTCGCGCGGGCCATGAAGCTCCCGTCCCTGCGGGTCATCGGCCTGGACTGCCACGTCGGCTCCCAGCTCACCTCCGCCGCTCCTTTCCGGGACGCCGTCGGGGTCCTCTCCGGCCTTGTCAGGGCCCTGAGGGAGGCGGGCGCCGGCATCACCCACCTGGACGTGGGGGGAGGGCTGGGCATCAGGTACCGCGACGAGAGCCCGCCCAGCCCCGCCGAATACGCCGAGGCGATCCTGCGCGCCTCCGGGGGCATAGGCGATCTCACGCTGGTCCTCGAGCCCGGAAGGTCGGCCGCCGGCAACTCCTGCGTGATGATCACGCGGGTCCTGTACCTGAAGAAGACCCCGGCCAAAAGCTTCGTGATCGTCGACGCGGCCATGAACGATCTCCTTCGCCCCAGCCTCTACGGGGCCTGGCACGAAATCCGGCCCGTCAGGCTGCCTCCGGAGGGCGCCCCGGAGCGCGAGGTCTCGGTGGTGGGCCCGGTCTGCGAGTCCGGGGACTTCCTGGCCAGGGACCGCGCCCTTCCCGCGGCGGCGGCAGGGGATCTCCTGGCCGTCTTCGGGGCGGGGGCCTACGGCTTCTCCATGAGCTCCAACTACAACTCCCGGCCCCGCGCCGCCGAAATCCTGGTGGAGGGCGGGGCTTTCCGCCTGGCGCGCCGCAGGGAGACCTACGAGGATCTCGTGAGGGGGGAGGCCGAGGCCCTTTGTTCCCTATGAAAACTGCAGAATATCCTGTATAATCCCCCCTTAAACGTCGGCTCCCGGAGCCGGCCCGTGCCGTCTTTCGGCCTGCTGGGCGCGACCTTGCGCCCTGCGGGCCGTTTTCAGGCCGGAGGGGAGCTTCCGGCCCCCTGCGGGCCAGGGGCGGACCCTCCGCCGGAGGCCGGGCGCCGTCGGGCGCCTGATCCGGGCCGACCGGCGCGTTCCGGGCCAGGTTTGCGGGCCCAGGGGCCTCCAGCCCCGGTCTCCGCGCCTCCCCCCGGCCGGGAGGATCATCGAGAGGACTGCATCAGGAACATGGAACAGCTTAGCTTCTACAAATACAGCGGGCACGGCAACGACTTCGTCATCATCGACAACTGGGAGGGCCACGTGCCCGAAAGCGACCTGGCCAGGAAGGCCAGGCTGCTTGCCCGCCCCAAGTTCGGGATAGGGGCAGACGGCGTGGTCTACATCGCGGCCGGCCCCGACGACGTGGATTTCGCCGTGCGCTTCTTCAACGCCGACGGCTCCGAGGCCGACATGTGCGGGAACGCCTCCAGGTGCGCGGCCCATCTCGCCTACACGCTATCCATCGCGGGCTCCGAGATGACCTTCCACACCAACGCGGGCGCGATAACCGCCGAGGTGAGCAACAGCCAGGTGCGCGTGTCCCTGCCCGTGACCGGCCGCGGCGAGGGGGTCGCCATGGTCGAGGTCGACGGCTTCAACCAGACCTACCACCGCATCAACACCGGGGTCTCCCACGCCGTCGCGTGGGTAAGCGATCTGGAGTCGGTCAACGTCCTGAAGGTCGGGCGCGCCGTGAGGCGCCACGTGAGCTTCCACCCCGGCGCCAACGTCGACTTCGTGCAGATCCTGGGCGACGGCGCCATCGCCGTGCGCACTTATGAGAAGGGGGTTGAGGACGAGACCCTGGCCTGCGGCACCGGCTGCACCGCGGCGGCCCTGCTGTCCGCCCGCAACGGCCACGTGCGCGGCAACCGCATCGTCTGCAAGACACGGGGCGGGGAGGATCTCATCGTCCGCTGGGACGGCGATCCCGCCAGCCCTTCCGCCGTATACCTGGAGGGCCCGGTGCGCTACGTCTTCTCCGGCCAGACCGGCCCCGACGTGCTCAAGGTCACCAGGAGAAGCCAGGGGCAGGCAGGATCATGAGTTCCTTGTTCAGGGGGGTGATACCGGCCCTGGTCACCCCTTTCAAGGACGGGGCCGTGGACGAGGAGGCGCTGCGCGCCCACGTGGACTTCGTCATCCGGGAGGGCGTGGACGCGGTGCTCCCCTGCGGGACCACCGGCGAGTCCCCGACTTTGACCCACGCGGAACACGCCAGGGTCATCGAGATCGTCATTGGCGAGGCCAGGGGCCGCGTGCCGGTGCTCGCGGGGACAGGCAGCAACTCCACACGCGAGGCCATAGAGATGAGCATCCACGCCAAGAAGGCCGGCGCGGACGGGCTCCTCCTGGTCTCCCCGTACTATAACAAGCCCACCCAGGAGGGCCTCTACCGGCACTTCACCGCCGTGGCCCGCGAGGCCTCCCTCCCGGTGATCCTCTACAACATCCCCGGCCGCTGCTCCGTGGAGATCCTGCCGGAGACCATGGCGCGGCTCGCCGCCCTGCCTGAGTTCGCGGGGGTCAAGGAGGCGACCGGGGACCTGAACAAGATGATCCGGGTAATAGAGCTGTGCGGGCCGGATTTCCTGGTGACCTCCGGCGACGACGCGCTCACGCTCCCGCTGCTGGCCGTGGGGGGCGGGGGCGTGATCTCCGTCGCCGCCAACCTCGTGCCGCGCGAGATCGCGCGGCTCTGGAGCCTGTGGGAGACAGGGGACCGGGAAGGCGCGCGGTCCCAGTTCTTCAGGCTGCTTCCCCTCTTCCGGGCCCTCTTCCTCGAGACCAACCCCATCCCCGTCAAGCACGCCCTCCACCTGGCCGGCCGCATGGGCCCCGAGACCAGGCTTCCCCTGACCGAGCCTTCGGCGGCGGTCGCGGAGCGGCTCAAGGCCCTGGTCTCCGAATGGGGCTGCCGGCCGTGACCAGGAACATATCCGTCACGATCTGCGGGGCCGCGGGCCGCATGGGCCAGCTCCTGACGCGTCTCGTGGGCGAGAGCCCGGATCTCACGCTCGCGGGCGCGGTCGACCGCCGCGAGTCCCCTTACCTGGGCCTGGACGCCGGGCAGGTCGCGGGCATCGGCGCCCTGGGCGCGCTCATCAGGGACTCCTTCACGCCGGCGGCAGACGGGGCCCGCGTCTACCTGGACTTCTCCTCGCCCGAAGGGGTCTTGAGCCACGTGCGCGCGGCCGGGCGCGAGGGCGTCGCCGCGGTCATCGGGGTCACCGGCCTGGGCGAGGAGGTCTTGTCCGCGGTCAGGGAGGAGTCGGCCAGGATCCCCGTGGTCCTGGCCCCCAACATGAGCTTCGGCGTGAACCTCATGTACCGCCTCGCTTCCGAGGCCGCGCGCATCCTCGGCCGCGAGTACGAGGCGGAGATCCTCGAGATCCACCATAACCGAAAAAAAGACGCGCCCAGCGGCACGGCCATGGAGCTGCTCGCCAGGGTGGCCGCTTCCAGGGACCTGGACCCCAAGTCCTCGGCCGTCTTCGGCCGCCGCGGGCTTCCGGGGCCCCGCGCCAAGGACGAGATAGGGGTGCACGCCCTGCGCGGCGGGGACATCGTGGGGGAGCACACGCTGCTCTTCGCGGGCCCGGGCGAGACCCTCACGATTACCCACAGGGCGCTGAGCCGCGACTCCCTGGCCGGCGGCGCCGTGAAGGCCGCGGCCTGGGTTGCCGGCAAGCCGCCCGGGCTCTACTCCTTCGACCAGGTGCTGGGAATCGGGGACTGAAGCCGCCTTCCCCTGGCCGGGCCGCGCGGCGAGGCGCCCCGAGGCCTGTCCGCGCCGCCTTTGCGCCTTGCCACGGGGAATTCCCGGCAGCCTGCGGGACAGGGTTTCCCCGAAGCCCTCCCCGTCCCGTCACGTGGCGGGGCTTCCCCGGGGCCGCCTCGAAGGCGGGTTGCGGCCTCTCAAGTACGCCTGTGTTTTCATGCCCTTCCAGGCGCCCTTCCCAGGCAGGCGCCGCTCTCCTTCCTAACACCCAGAATACCTCTTCTTGCCGGAGGGCAGCCGCCCCGGGAGCCGCGGCTTCCGCTGGCGCCTCCGTTCGCCCGAGGGCCGCCGCCCGGTTCCCGGCTCTTCGCCGGAAACAGGCGGAAGCGGAAACCGTGTCAGCGCGCGCCGCAGACGGGAGGCTGAACGCAAAGATGAAGACTTCACAAGATTTTGCCTCTTGCGGGAAAGAATCCCGCGCGGGCGCCGCGCCCGCGTTCACCTGCGGAATGCAGGCAGCGGCTCGGCTCATAGCCCTGCTGGCGCTCCCTCTTTTCCTGAGCGGATGCGTGCTCACCATGCCGAAGCCTTTCCTCAAGCAGAGGCAGGTCGAGAACGCAGGCCTCCCGGACCTGAAGGGCCGCTGGAGCGACCAGGAGGGCGAAAAGCTCACCCTCACGCCGGTCAAGGGCGTCAACAACACATACTCGGCCGTCTCCGACCGCGGCAAGGAGACTATCCTGCTGACCGTCGAGAGGCTGGATCAGACCCGCTTCGTAGCTCAGGCGGCATTCGCGGGCAGCCCCGGGGTCCTCCTGACCGTAGCCGAGATCTCCGACAGGAAGGTCCTCGTCTACCTTTTCCCGGACAGCCTGGAGGAAATGAGGAAGATAGGCAAGGAGAACGGGGTGACGATCACCGACAAGGGGCTAATCACCAAGTACGAGAACGCCCAGGGCATAATCGCCTTTTTCCGCCGCCTCGCCTCCCTCCCCGGCCGCAAGGACATGGAGTTCACGAAAAACTAGGCCCCTCTCAGGCCTTGCGCCCATCCGCGCCAGTAGCTCAATGGATAGAGCAACAGCCTTCTAAGCTGAAGGTTGAAGGTTCGAATCCTTCCTGGCGCGCCAACAGCTTTTTTCAGGTAATCTCGCCCTCATTCGTTTTGCCGGATTCAGGCTGTAATTTCAAGTCTTTACCCGATTTTTTTCGTCCAACGCCTTTCGGATTGCGCATTGAAATTCGGATCTGTCAGGGGTAACTTCAGAGGTAACCTTCCTGCCGCGGGGACAGGTTACCCCTGGAGGCTCCGGATGCTTTCCGATGTTAAGATCCGCAACGCGAAACCCGCGCAGGCGGCGTACAAGCTCTGCGACGGCGGAGGCCTCGGCCTGTTCCAGGAAGTCACGCCTTCCGGAAGCGGGCGAATGTGCCGCAATCTGTCATGGCGCCGCCGTCCAGGAAACGACGCGGCCTTGCTGCCTTGCGAAGCTTTCGAGTCTGTTTTAGTCTCAATGACGCCTTCGGCTTCCCGCCGATAAGGGCTTAGCGGATAAAATATCAGAAGCCGGAAGGCGACGGACTGCAACCGGGAAATCTGAAAGATGGGATATAATGAGAGCGTCGAGCGCTTATTTGCGCTATTGCATGAATTGGAATCCGAATATAAGCTGAACGCCAGGCTAATGGCCCGGCGATTTTTTAAGCGCTGTCATTTTGTCGGCGGTCTTGCCGAAAGAGCCCAGCTGGAAATTGACAAGGCTTTAGCGCCTCGGTTTTCCGTCATGGACTACATCTCCCCTGATGAAATGAAAATTTCAGCCATCCTGGCGGATCTGCTGGACCCTCACGGGAGCCATGGCCAACAGACGCTCTTTCTGGAATCGTTTCTTCAACGCGTATCCGCGCAGCTTACGGAAGACACGCGGCTTGAGCTGTACAGGTTGCCTGAAACCGGGGTTTATCGTGAAGCCGCGACATACAAGATTGAAAACGTCCGTCGCCGCATCGATATAGTCATGGTCAACCCGGGCTGGGTCGTTGGCATTGAGAATAAACCATGGGCAAACGAGCAGGAGGATCAGCTGAAGGACTATCGAACCCATCTGGAGAAGGCTTACCCCGGCAAACCGGTGCATATTGTATATCTGCCTGGAGACTGCTCCAGGGCGAAATCGGATAAAACAGACGGAAAGACCACTATAACCATTGGATACAACTGGTCAGAGGTTTGTTGCGGAGCAGAGTCCAAAGCATTCCATCTAAGCGACTGGCTGGAGGAAACTATCCTAGACTGTAATGTTGATAAAATCCGTCATTTTTTGAAAGATTTTTTACAGTGGATTAATCGCGAATTTATCAACCATTCTCCGGAATCCGGACATAGGAAAATAATATGACTAAAGCAGATTTTATTTTTGACGAAATGTTTAGTAAATTAGATAATATAGACGATATTAATTTATTTTTAGATTTATATTTTGCTTTCTATAAGTATTACCATAATATATGTGTTAATTTTATCAATGATTGCGTAATGCCATGTCTCAAAAAAAGAGTAGGAGAATATAATGAAAAAGATAACGTCTTGTCGATAATTCCATTGAGCGTACGTACTGATTGTTTATCTAAAAATTTTTATTTGATGTTAACAAATAAAAATTGGCCAACGGCTTGTACGGTTGCTTTATGTTGTGAAAGTTATAATTTGACCAATTTATATGTAGCTTTGTTTCCAGAGGAAAACTCAAAGCTTTCTTCCCAAATTTTGGAAACCATGAAAAATAATTTTGGAGCATTTCAACATTCATCTGATATTGAAGATGATGGTGATTGTGTATGGTTCTTTTTCAATGAAAATTTTACAAGAAACCTGCAATCCAGAGAAGGAGCTGAAGCTGTAATCGCTGATTTGGCGACTTACAGGACATATCCTGATAAGACGCCGCCTTTGGCTAAGATTTATGTCGA
>JAITRL010000310.1 GCA_031288415.1 Deltaproteobacteria bacterium
AGGAGCCACGCGATCGCCCTGGGGAGACCGGAAACGCCGCGGATAAGCCTGCATAAGGAGGCCCCGGTCCAGGCCAGGAGCAGGAACGCGAAGCCGGGCGCCGCCAGGTAGGCGGGCACGCCCCTGGCCGCAGAGTACATGGCGAACAGGATGTAAGTCCCGAAGGAGTCGGTAATCCAAGGGTCCAGGTAGGCTATCCCGAAGGTGTAGGCCTCCGAATGGCCCATCCAGTAGCCCGCCTGGAAGATCCAGAAATAGTAGTCGATTGCGACGGCATGCCAAGGCTCAAGGGTGCCCGTGGGCCAGAGCAGGCAGTACCAGAGCCCCAGCGCCAGGGTGATAAGGCCTGCGTAAGCTGCCCACCCGTAAGGCGCGGCGAGGGCCCTCGCCGCGGCGGCCCCCAGGGGCCCCTCCCGAGAGCGCCTGAGAGCCCGGTACCTTCCCCAAAGCGTCCAGAGGGCGCCCAGGACACCCAGGAACACGAACGCCGCCAAGGCGGGCTCGAAGAAGCGCCTGAAGGCCGAAAACCACCGGCAAAGGACGAAGGCCCCAGCCGCCCCGGCCATGACCGGGATCATGCCGTCTTGCGCGGCGGCATCCTCGGACTTCAGGGCCCGCAGGAGAAGGCGGCCCCAGAAGTCCAGGGACAGGGTGAACGCCAGGCAGAACCCGGCGAAGGTCCCGGCCGAGGCCAGGGAAGCAAGAAAAGGGGCTGTCTCAGGCATGCTTCAGGCTTCCTCGTTTCTGAAGGCTCTTCCTGGTCCGGCGCCGGTCGCGCCCTGGCTCACCGAAAACGCAGGGGCCGCCCTCCGCCCGGCCGGCAGGGGCGCCGGCACCAGGCACTCCCGCAGGCAGGCCATCGGCCTGTTCTCTCCGCCCGCCGGGGAGTCGTAACGATCTCTGAGCCGCATCAGCTGAGGAACTCCTCGACAATGTGCGGGGGGATCCCAATTCACGGCTCCTTTCCACAGGCCTGCCCCGAAAGGCCGGTGTCCCGTCATGTCCACGGTCAGTCCCGGCCATTATAGTTTCCGCCGCGCCTTCGCGACAAGCTGGGCCTGCCGGAGTGCCGGAGCCGACCCGGCTCAAAAGGCCGTCTTCGATCCGCCTTCGGAGGGCTCGCCCCCTTCGTCTGGCCCCGCGCCGGCCGCGGCCGGGGCAAGCGCGGCTTCGGCTTCGGAAGCCGCGCCCTGAGCCTCGTTGAGCTCAACCTTGTCGAACATGTAGCTGCAGGGGGTCGGATCATGATAGGCCCAGGCCGTCCCGCCTTCCTGGCGGACCGTCCGCAGGGAGGGAAACTCTGCGATCAGGTTGAAGTAGCCGGACTTCTGCCATTCCACGGGGACCCTGATGCTCACCTCCGCCCCTCGGAAGGGTACCGAGTCATCAGGGGAGGCAAGCCCATCCCGGACCGTGGCCGTGCCGCAGGAGGACCTGAGCCCCGCCTCGTTCTCTTGGAATGTTATCTTGGCCTCCAGGTCGCGCCCGCGGAGCGCCTGAGGAACTAGAGCCCTGAGCCGCACGATCTTGCGGACCGCTCGGCGGCTGTACGGCTCAAGCCCGTCCATGGACACGGCGCCCTTGCGCCTGATGTCGTCGGGAGCGTAACGGTACACCGTGAAGCCTGAGGCGGGGGGTTTCAGGCTTCCCGAGTAGAGTCCCTCGTACTGCCTGTCCGAGTAGACGGGGGCCCCTTCCTCCACGAAATCAAGGTACTCGGCCGTGGAAGGCAGAAAATAGATCCCGTTGACGAACCTCACCCGCCGGACATGGCCGTACTGAGCGACCAGCGCAGCCGGGAAGTTGAGATCCGGCGCCCTGAAATCAACGATGACCGTGTCCTCCCCCCGCCCCTTGCCGAGGAAATCTTCCAATAACTTTAGTACAGGCACGAGTGACATGGCATCGTTGAAGGAGGCGCGCGGCCCGCGAGGACTGTCGTACATGAGGTGCGGGAGGGCGACTAGAGCCGCGGCGAGGGAGAGCCCTGCCGAGAACTGTTTTCCCTTGCCTCCCGCAGCCCCGTAAACCGCCAGAATCAGAAGCACCGCCGGCACCCACGAGAGTGGGAGGGCGGTCATGGTGACGAACTTCCAAATCTGGTAGACGTCCCCTTTCCACGCGAAGGCGGCCAGGTAAACGGCCAAAAGAGCCGCGAAGAGGGCAGAAGCCGCCTTGAGGCTCGCCCTGTCCGCTCCGGTGAATGCCGCTGCACGTTTTCTCAAGGCAATCAGGCACAGGACGGCGAACGAGACTGAAAACGCCACCCAGTCCAGGAGATAGACATCCGTCCAGATGCCGAACGGGCTTTCCTCTATCAGAGGGTAGCCAGCGAAAAGGCGCGGGTCCAGCAAACCAAGCCCGTACCCGGCCTGCTGGACAGCCGCCGAGACGGCCCTTTCGGCCACCTGTCGCGCTGCCTGCGGACAAGCGGCCGCCGCCAGGAAAGTGGCGGCCAGTACCGGAGCCCCGGCTTTCCTGAAGGCGCCCGCGGCGCGGGCCGCGAAGGCCGGGCGCGCGATCGGGGGCGCCGCGCCCTGGGCGGCCCCGGCTCCTTCCGCGAAGAGGGCGCGCAGGAACAGGGCCGCCCCGGCCAGAGCCGCGAACATGAGGTAGCACGCCTGGTAGCTCATGAAAATATAGAGCAGCGGAAAGAAGAGCCGCAGAAAACAGTCCTTCCCCGATCCGGAGCCGCCTCTTCCGGAAAGCGCCTCCGCCATGAGGGCCGCAAAACCTGCCCCCGCCGCCAGCTGGCCGTAGACCCCGAGGTAGACGAGGGCCCTGGACAGCGCGCCTCCAGCCAGGGCCAGGGCCAGGAGCCACGCGATCGCCCTGGGGAGACCGGAAACGCCGCGGATAAGCCTGCATAAGGAGGCCCCGGTCCAGGCCAGGAGCAGGAACGCGAAGCCGGGCGCCGCCAGGTAGGCGGGCAC
>JAITRL010000335.1 GCA_031288415.1 Deltaproteobacteria bacterium
CAGGCCGCCGGAGCGGGCTGGCCGTCGGCATCGGCAGGCCGACGGCCAGCCGGGTTGGGCCGAAAGGCTGAAACGGCGGCTTTCCTCGGCGGTTTGCCTCCCGGAGACCCTGCGGAGCCTGCCTTCGCCCTGCCGGGAGCCGAAGCGGAGAGGCCAGCCCCGGGAAGACAAGGACCCGGCCTTGCAGGGATTGCCTGGCCGTGAGGGGAGCCGGGGAGCGAGGGCGCGGCGGGCGCGGGCGGGGGGCTGCCTGAGGCCTCACGCTTTCCGCCTCAGGCCAAGCAGGTTCATCGCTCCGGAGAGGCTCAGGCGGGCAACAAAAATTTCAGAAATGAAAAATCCTGGATATCCTTAATCTGTATGTATTCTAGCAAATCAGGAAGGCCACTCTGCAAGATACAATTTAAATATTTTCCTAAATATTCAATTTCTTACTGATTTTTTCCATTATCAATTGGCGTCAATGTTTAAATTTTTCCGATTTTGAAATTTTTCTCATTTTTTTATTTTTACTGCCGAGCGATGCTTTACGGCTCTCGCCGCCGAGACATTTTTTTTGCCTCCAACGTCCAGTTTTCCCCCGTCTTTCCCTTGCCATGAGTACATTTTCGTGAAATTCAGCTTTTTTGCGAAAAACTTAAAATTTCAGTTCTGAACATTTTTTAATAATTTTGCGTTTTTCCATTTTTTCATGGATTATCTGATTTTTCCTGTTCTTCAGGGAAGCCTTGAAGTCATTGTCAACAAAGGTCCGTTCGCCTGATCGGACACTCGCGCGCAAGGCTACGGATCGCATAAAGCCCTTACAAATCAACGGTTTTGGAACGCCCCGCCCCCGCCGCCCTCCGGGGAAGGCCTGAGGCGCGCCGCTCAAGCCCGAACATTTCGCCGCCGGAACGTTTGCTTTTTGCAATTCTTGAACGTATATTAGTCCCGGCAAGATTCCACACCGCGCAACCCTGGACGGAGACATTCCGCCCGGAGTCCGGGGACTGCGGCGCCTAAACGCGCGGCGGGCGCTTCCCGCTCCGCCGCGCCTCCCCGGTCCCCTCCACTGCCTACATTCCCTTCCTGTCCCCCCCGCGCCGGAGCCTCTCCGGCAAGGGAAGCCCGCCGAACGCTAAAACTTGTATTCCCCTCCGCCCGGCTCGAGCCGGGGGCAGCCGCCTTGCGCGGCACGCCCCGCGCGACGACGCCGTACCGGGCGCGGCCCCTGAACCCGGCCCCTCGCCCTGCCAGGCCGCAAGGAACGGCCTTCCGGCCCGCCGCGGCGGACGGGCACGCGTGGCACGCACATAGCGCACCTGAGACCGGGGGCCGACGGCCGTCGGCCGGCCCCGCCGCGGGGCCTCAGGGCGGCGCGCATGGTCCCTGCGGCGCCTGAGGCCCTCGCGGACTTCCCCGCTTTTTCCGCTCCCCAGGCCACGCCAGGGCGCCGTGCGGCCGGTTTTTCCCGTTCCGCCGCATCCGCCGCCGGGCCGGAGGCGGCGCCTTTGCGGCCTTTCACCTGACGAGCCCGCGCGGCCGGGGAAACGGGCCGGAGAGGACCGCACCCTTAAGACATGCTCCTTAAACTGACCGTCGAAAATTTCTTCTCCTTCAGGGACAAGACGACCTATTTCATGGGCGCCAACTCCGGAAGGAAGTTCGCCGCGAGGCTGCTTCAGCACCCCGCGGTCAAGAAGAGGATCCTGCCGGCCTCGGCGGTTTTCGGCGGGGACGGGTCCGGCTGCGAGAACTTCGCGCGGACCCTCAGGTTCTTCAAGCAGCTGGTGACGGAGTCGCCCTCCTTCGTCAACTCCCTCAACCTCTACACCTTCCAGAACCACTCCGATTCCAGGGAGCTCCCTGTCAAGATGTGGATCGAGCTGGCGGCGGCCGACGGCGCCTGGCATTACGGCTTCATGGCCCTCAAGGACGTGATCGTTTACGAGCGGCTGGTGCGGCTGTCCAGGTCCCAGAAGACGCAGCTCTTCGAGCGCCGCAAGAAGAAGCTCAAGCTTCACCGCTCGGTGGAGGGCCAGGAGGAGCTGCGCGCCCTGTTCCGGGCCATGCCCAAGAGCCTCTTGTTCCTGCCCCACGCCACCCGCGGCGGGAACCCCCAGTTTCAGGAGGTTTACGACTGGTTCCGCGACACCCTCCACGTGACGGGCCAGGACAGCTACGTGCACCAGCCCCAGGGTTCCGGGGAGGGGCACACTGCCTCCCGGGCCTTCCACGATTTCGTGGAGCTCATCGACAAGAACTCCCACGCCGCCCGCCTTGACGCCAGGGCGGTGCCCCCCGACTCCCCCGCGCGCCAGGCCCTCGAGGCCGAGGGCGGCGTGACCCGCGCGGGGGATTACCTTATCCGCCGCGTGCCCGGCGGCGGGGGATTCGAGGTCTATTACCGCCACAGGTCCTTCCACGGCGCCAAACTCCTCCAGCTGTTCCCCTACGACCAGTCCGGGCGCTGGGACCATTTCCCCGTCATGCGGCCCTTCGCCTCGGAACGCGAGAAGCACTCGCTGGTGGCTCTCATGAGCGCGGCCGACATCATGGCCTCAGCGGGGCCGAAGGTGTACTTCATAAACTACTTCGACTCCGCCTTCGACCCCATCCAGGCGCGCACCGTCATCAGCGACTACCTGGACTCCCGTTCCCGGGACTCGCGCACCCAGCTCATAATCACCTCGTCCAACGCCCTGCTCCTGGACAAGAAGGTCTTCCGCCCCGACGAGCTGTGGATAGCCGAGCAGGGGGACTACGGAAACACGAGGCTGCTTTCCATGGGGGAATACAAGAAGACCCTCAAGCAGAAGCCCGTCTGGAAGAACTTCAAGACCGCGAGGATCGGCGGCATTTACACCCCCCTGCTCATGGCGGCCCTGGAGGCCGGCCAGGAGAGAAAATAGCCTTGCCGGCCGCAGGGCTCCCCCCCTCGCCGGGCGTGCCGCTCCCGGCGAGGGGGGAGGGCGTTCACCCGCGCCCGCCGCCGGGAAGGCCCCGGGGCCGGCCTGCCCCCGGGGTTGCCCTGCAGGCGTCGCGGGAGGCCCTGCCCTGCCGGGGCGGCGGCCGTTCCCGGCCGCCGGAAAGCTTCCGGCGCGAAGGCCCTCCTGAAGGCGCGGTCGCCTTCCGGAGGGCCTTCGCGTTTGCGCGGAGGGAAACCTCAAGGGGGGCTTCCGCAGGCGCCATGGGACAGCCGCGGACGGACAGCCCAGGCGAAGACCGTCTTCCGGCATCTTTCCGGCAGCTTTCCGGCCGTTCCGCAGCCGTTTTCCGGCCGTTCCGCGGCCGTTTTGCGGCCGTTTTGCGGACCGTAGGCAGGCGGCCGCCGGAGGTTTCCCGGCCGCCCGTCAACCGGTTCCGCCGGCTCTCAGGCCCGCCCTCAAGCCTCCCGCGAAACGGCCGGGGGCCCGCGCCGCCGGCGGGCCCGTCTTGAACGCCTGCGGGAAAGGTGGTAATTTCTCTTTTTTTCGGCGCGGCCGACTCAAACGGCCCCGCCGCTTCCGGGCCCCCTGCGGGGACCGGAAAGGCTTGGCCGGCGGGGCGACATGAAATACGCGATCCTCATAGGCGACGGCATGGGGGACCACCCCCTGGAGGCACTGGGCGGGCTCACCCCCCTCCAGAAGGCCGCTACGCCCAACCTGGACACTTTAGCCAAAGACGGCCTGCTGGCCCGTTGCTCCACCATACCCGAGGGCATGCCCCCGGGCTCGGACGTGGCGATCATGTCCCTGCTGGGTTACTGCGCCAAGGGGGTGCTCACCGGGAGGGGCCCGCTGGAGGCCATGGCCTTAAGCATACCCCTGGGGGACGAGGATCTCGCCTTCCGGCTGAACCTGGTGACCGTGGGCCGCGGGGGCGGCAAGACGGTCATGCTCAACCACGCCGCGGGGGACATCCCAGGAAGCGAGGCCGCGCCGCTCCTGGAGGCCCTCTCGCGGGGCCTCCCGCTGGCGCCGGGCATGGCCGTCCGCCAGGGCCTGAGCTACCGCAACCTCCTCGTCTGGCCCGGCGCCCCGGAGGGGCTGGCCTCCATCCCTCCCCATAACCATCTGGATCAGCCGGTGGATGCCTTCCTGGACGACCCGGCCTACAGGCCGGTCTCGGACCTGGTCCGGGCCTCCTGGGCCATCCTGGAGGAGCACCCGATAAACCTGGGGCGCCGCGCCAGGGGGCTTCCCCCCGCCAACTCCATCTGGCTTTGGGGCCAGGGAAGGACCCCCAAGGTGAGGAGCTATTCCGAGCGCTGGGGCATCACCGGAGCCACGGTATCGGCGGTGGACATCATCCGCGGCCTGGCCCTCGCGACCGGCCTGGACGTGATAAACGTCCCCGGAGCCACCGGCACCCTGGACACCGATTACGAGGGCAAGGCGGCCGCCGCCCTGGAGGCGCTCCGGACCCGTGACCTGGCGGTGGTGCACCTCGAGGCCCCGGACGAGTGCTCCCATCAGGGGGATCTCGCGGCCAAGCTGCAGGCCATCGAGAACTTCGACCGGAGGATAGTGGGCCCGGTGCTCTCCCGGCTCCCGTCCTTCGGGGACTTCCGGATCCTGTGCTCCTGCGACCACTTCACCCCCGTCTCCCTCAAGACCCACACGTCCGACCCTGTGCCCTTCGTGCTCTACGACTCCGCGGCCCCTGCCCGGACCGGGGCCGCCGGCTACTCTGAGGCCGAGGCCCTGAAGACGCCCCTCCTCGTGCCAGACGGCCCGAGCCTGGGCCGTCTCTTGTTCGGTCCCGAGAAGCCTTGACCGGGAGGGCCCTGGCGGGCGGTTCCGGCTTCCCCGCCGCCTGACCCGCCTCCCGCCTGCCCCAAGACCTGCGGCGCCCGCCGCCTGCCCCGAGACCTGCGGCGCCCGCCGCCTGGCCCTCGGCGCCCCTCCCCCGGAACCGCCGGTCCGGAACGGTCCGAAAGGCGCCCGGGGAATTCCGGAGTACGCCCCATGGAAGACTTCATCATCGAGAACGGCCACTTCAAGACGGTGACCCATTACAGGGTGCTCTACGCCGACACGGATCTCATGGGCATCGTCAACAACGCCCATTACTTCCGTTTCTTCGAGCAGGGGCGGGGGGAATTCCTCAGGACGCTGGACTACCCGTACTCCAAGATCGAGGAGCGGGGCATCCGCACCCCGCTCACCGAGGCGTGGGCCCACTATTACCTGCCCTTCCGGTACGACGACCTGATCCGCGTCGAATGCTGGCTGGCCCAGGTAAAGAACGCGAGCTTCCGCTTCGACTACCACCTGTACCTGGAAGGGAGCCCCAAGCTCCACGTCGCGGGCCGCACCCTCCACGCCACCGTCAACCTGGAGGGCAAGGTCGTCAAGATCCCCGACTGGCTCTCTGCGATCCTCGAGTCCCGCAACGAAAAGATCAGGCAGGCCGGCCTGGGCTGAAAAGGGCGGCCTTCCCCCGCAGGGCGCCCAAGGGCCGTCCTCTCCGCCCGCCCGCTGCCAGGGGAACCCGGGACCAGGAAGCTATTGACAGCCGCTGGCCCCTGTGCTAGATTTCCAAGACTTTACCGGGGACGGGCTTCAGTTCCCCGGCAGCTCCCGCGCCGCCCGAGGCGCGCCCCGGAGGCACGCGATGCCCAAGATGAAGACCAACCGCTCCGCCTACAAGCGCTTCCGGGCGACGGCGCAGGGCAAGATCCGCCGCAAAAAGGCTTACGCCCGCCACATACTCACCACCAAGACCACCAAGCAGAAAAGGGGCCTGAGGTCCAAGGCGCTCGTCAACGCCGCCTGCCTCAAGGCCGTGAAAAAGCTCCTCCCCTACCTCGGGGCCTGACCGGAGCCGACGGACCAGACAGGAGGGGGACTACCCATGCGCGTCAAAGGCGGCCTGCAGACCAAGAAACGCCACAAGAAATACATGAAGCTGGCCAAGGGCTTCACCGGGGGCAGGCGGGTCCTGTACCGGAGCGCCCGCGAGGCGGTGGAGCGGGGGCTCTGCTTCGCCTACCGCGACCGCAAGGCCAGGAAGAGGGAGATGCGCGGCCTGTGGATCACCCGCATCGGCGCCGCCGCCAAATCCTTGGGCACCAGCTATTCGGTCCTCATGGACCTTTTCAAAAAGGCCCAGTTCACCTTGAACAGGAAGATGCTCGCGGAAATCGCCGCCAGGGACCCGGAGGCCTTCTCGCGCCTGGTGGAGCAGGCGAAGGCCGCCGCCGCCTGAGCCGGCCCGGCCCGAGCTTTCCCGCCCTTAGCCGCCTGAGAGGCCGGCCGAAAGATCCTACGGTTTCGGCGGCCTCTTTTTTTCGCCTTCGGCCCGCCGCGTTTTCCGCCTCAAGCCCCGCCTGTCCCGCAGGCCAGGATCCGCCTCATGAACCCCCAAGAGTTCCTGGAGAGAGTCAGGTCCCTGTCCGGCGAGGCCCTCCCCGCCCTTTCCGGAGCCTCGTCCAGGGTGAGCCTGGAGGAGGCCCGGGTCAGGTACCTGGGGACCAAAGGGGCCGTGGGCGAGCTTTCCAAGCAGATGGGGAAACTTGACAAGGCCTTCCGCCCCGAGGCGGGCAAGGCCCTCAACGCCCTGCGGGAGGCCGCGGCCTCCGCCCACGCCGAGGCCCTCTCCAGGCTCTCGGCGGAGCCCGAGGCGGGGCAGGCCGTCGACGTGACCCTCCCCGGAAGGCGCGTGCCTTTGGGCCACACCCACCTCATCAGCCGGACCTCCAGGGAGATCTGCTCCATCTTCGAGCGCATGGGGCTGACCGTGACGGAGGGCCCGGAGGTCGAGACAGACTACTATAACTTCGAGGCCCTTAACTTCCCTAAGGATCACCCCAGCCGGGACATGCAGCAGACCCTCTTCCTGGAGGACGGGCTCCTGTTGCGCACCCACACCTCCTGTGTCCAGATCCGGACCATGGAGCGGACCCGCCCCCCGGTCTGGATAGTGGTCCCCGGCAAGACCTACCGCCGCGACGACGACCTCACCCACTCCCCCATGTTCAACCAGGTGGAGGGGCTCGTGGTGGACAAGGGCATCACCATGGCGGATCTCAAGGGCATGCTCGCGGAGTTCGCCAGGGAGTTCTTTTCCCGCTCCGCCAAAATACGGCTCAGGCCCAGCTTCTTTCCCTTCACGGAGCCCTCGGCCGAGGTGGACGTCGCGTGCGTCTCCTGCGGCGGCAAAGGGTGCCGCATCTGCAAGGGCACCGGCTGGCTCGAGGTCCTGGGCTGCGGCATGGTGGACCCCGCCCTTTACTCGTACGTGGGCTACGATCCCGACGAGGTGAGCGGATTCGCCTTCGGGATAGGGGTCGACCGCATGGCGATGCTCAAATACCGCCTGGACAACATAGGGCGCTTCTACTCCGGGGACACCAGGAGCATGCGGCAGTTTCCCGGCTGAGGGGCCGGCGGCATAAGGCGTTCCCGCCCTCCCGGCGGGCGCGGGATTTGCCCGCCGGAAAGGCGCGCAGGCGCCCTCCCGGGAGCCTGCGGCGGGCCGGCCTCGCCCCGGTCCCCGGGACGTCAAAGCGCTCCTTCCTTGAGCGCTGCGCTGGAGATCCCCCCGGCCTTAACCTTCCCTCCGGCTTTCCTCACAGAGACGGCCTGCCTGAATTATGACCTCAATTTTACCGAACGTTCGTTAACATTACTCGGACGCGATCGGCGACATCCCCTTGGCAACCTTTAAAGCCGCGCAGGAAGCGGACGAAACGCCCTGGAGCCCGTGCATGGACGTGTTGACCGGCCGATTTTTTTTGTTTGACATTTTCTGCAAATCTGTATAATCGAACAACCGGATTCGCCCGATCTGACGCGCCTTTACAGGCCGCGCCAAGGCGCAGGCGCCCTGCGACCCGCCGGTCAGGCCCTTCCGCATCTCCCTTTTCTTTTCAGCCCCCGCAGGGCCAGCCCGAGGCCCTTAACCCCCCGGCCTTTTCAGCCCCCGCAGGGCCCGCCCGAGGCCCTTAACCCCCCGGCCTTTACAGCCCCCGCAGGCCCCGCCTGCGGCCCGGACTACCTCGCCTCCCAGGCAGACCATTCCCCGGCCCTGAGAGCCCGCCGTCTCCCCAGGCGCGCGGAGGCTTATTCCGGCCCCGGCCGCCCTCATTTGCCCCGCAGGCCTTTCCCCCGGCCCAGGCGGCTTCCCTCAGAAAGCCGCCCCTGCGGGAGCGCTATCCCTGTCGCGCGGCGGCCGACCTGTCCCCGGCCTCCGCGCCATCTTTCCCCCCTCTACGGAACCGTCAGCCGCGCCCCCCCCTCCCCGTCCGGGACCCCGCACGGGGAAGCGCCCTTCGGCCTCCGGCGCGGCTGATCCTGCCAAGGACCCGTGCGCCATGACCCTCAAACAGAAAATCAGCCTTGGATTCGCCGCAGTCTGCGCGATCTTCATCATCCTGTGCGTATTCACCGTCTTCGAGCTAAGGACGATCATGAACGGGGCGGTCATCCTCCGCCGGGATGTCATCCCCAGCAACGACCATTCCGCCAACCTCCTGTACTCCGTGGCCATGGAGGGCCAGCACGTCCTCATCTACGCCTCCGCCCCCTCCCAGGAAGCCTGGAACAGGCTCGAGCAGCTCAGCGGCGCCAACGCCGAGCTCTTCAAAACCCTGGAGAGGAGCCTCAACGAGGCCGCTGAACAGGACCCCGAGTTCATGACCTACCTGCAGGAGTCCGCCGCCCACTACGAGGAGTACAAGAACATCTACAGGAGGCTCCCCGACATACTGAGCGACACCCAGGCCGACTGGATTGCCGCCCGCGACGCCTACTCCTCGTTCCAGGAGGCCGTGGAGAAGTTCAAGGCCCCCATGCTGGACAAGCTCTCCTCGCTCTTCAGCGGCGACGCCCCGGCGGCCGAGCTTCAGCACACTTACGCAGAGGTGGTCCAGACCGAGAACCTCTCCATCATGGGCGGAAACTTCTACGCCAGCCTCCTCCAGGGCCTGTACACCTCGGACCCGACGCTTCTGGACACGGCCCTGGGGATCGCCGACCAGCTCCTCCAGACGGTAGCCTCCCTGCAGCGCGAGCAGAACCTCGCTGACAGCGCCGAGGCCCTCAGGGCCATCTCCGAGTCCGTCGCGAACTGCCGCTCGCGGGCCGCGGAGCTGAGGTCCCAGATGAACCAGGCCGCAGAAAACCTGGCCACCCGGTCCGTCAGCCGCGACGGCGTGATCGAATCCATGGACAGGCTGTCCCGCGCCCTCTCCGACAAGACCTACAGCTTCGCCGACGCGGCCATGGGCACCTCGCGCCGGGCCTTCAGGTTCATCATCTCGGGCATGGCCATCGGCATTATCCTCACCTTAGCCTTCTCGTTCCTGATCGTGCGCAGCGTGGTGAACTCGGTTGAGGTCATCATCGACGCCATGAACGTCGGCTCTGTCCAGGTGGAACAGACCTCAGGCGACCTCTCGGACTCCTCGCGCAAGGTCGCCGACGGGGCGGCCGAGAACGCGGCTTCCCTGGAGGAGACCTCGGCGGCCATCGAGGAGCTCAGCTCCATGACACAGCGCAACAGCGACAACGCCAAGGAGGCCCAGCAGCTCATGGCCATGGCCACCTCCGCGCTGGAAACCTCCACCGCCTCCATGAACAAGGTGATAGAGGCCATGGAGCTGATAGGCAAGTCCGGGAGCGAGATCGGGAAGATCATCAAGACCATAGACGAGATAGCCTTCCAGACCAACCTCCTGGCCCTCAACGCGGCCGTCGAGGCCGCTCGGGCGGGCGAGGCGGGCGCGGGCTTCGCGGTGGTGGCCGACGAGGTCCGCAACCTCGCCATCAGGAGCGCCGACGCCGCCAAGAACACCGCCGACCTCATCGCCCAGACCATCGACAACATCACCATGGGCTCGGATCTGGTGCGTTCCACCTCCGATAACTTCCAGACCCTGGGGGAGGAGGTGCAGAAGGTCTACCAGATCGTCGGCGAGGTGGCCGAGGCCTCCAGGGAGCAGGCCCAGGGCATAAGCCAGATCAACACCGCCGTGAACCGCATGGACAAGGTCACCCAGGACAACGCGGCAGTGGCCCAGCACACGGCCGAGGCCTCCGCCACCCTCACCGACCAGGTGGAGCACTTCGAGGAGACCGTGCAGACGCTCAACAGGCTGGTCCACGGCTGAAAGGCCCCAGGGCCCCAGGGCCGCGCGCGAAGCGGGCGGGGACAGCTTCCGGCCGGAGGGCCGGGGCCTGTCCCCGTCTTTTTTCCTGGTCCGGGGGCCTGAAGGCCGCCCGGCATCCGCGGCCGCCTTCGAGGCCCCGCCCGCCGCGCCTTTGGCCGCAGGCCTCGGTTTTCCCGGCTCCCGGGGGCGGGGGGGTCAAAAAACGCCCGGAGCCGGCTATAATCGCTGAAGCGATTCTGACCCGGAAACCGTACCCCTTCACACCCTTGCCCCGGCCCCCCCGGGAGCCCTCCCGCCGCCCGGGGGGGCGGGCCTCCGGCGGACCATCACCAAAGCGGCATGCGCCTCATCTATAACGTCATCTACACCGCGCTGTTCCTCCTCGCGATCCCGGCCCTCCTCATCCGGTGCCTGGCAAGCCCGGCTTACGCGAGGCACCTCAAGAGCCGCCTCGCGGGCCCGGGCAAAATCCTCCCTAAGCTGGGGGGCAGGCCCCGCGTCTGGATCTGGGCCCTCTCCCTGGGGGAGGTGCTCTCCGCCCGGGAACTCGCCAGGCGGCTCGCGGAGGGGGGCGCGGACGTGGTGGTCACCTCTACCACGCTTTCGGGCATAGCCATGGCCCGCCAGCTCTTCCCGGACCTGGCCACGCTCCCCTCCCCCCTGGACTTCCGGGCCTCAGTCTCACGCTTCCTGGACTGCGTGGACCCGGACTTTCTCATACTGGTGGAGACCGACGTCTGGCCCGGGGTCCTCATGGAGCTCAAGCGCCGGGGCCTGCCCTGCGCCTTCGCGGCCGCGCGGCTCTCGCCGCGCTCGTTCAGGAACTACCGGCGCATCCGCTTCTTCTGGAGCAAAGTCCTGGGGCTTTTCTCCTCCATCGCGGTCCAGACCGACGAGGATCTCGCCAAGTTCCTGGAGCTGGGCGCCCCGCCCGACAGGGTCCGCGTCACCGGCAACCTCAAGTTCGACGAGCCCGGCGTCGGCCATTCCCTGGAGGGGCGGGAGATCCTCCTGGCCGCGACCGGCTGGCCCGCGGGCCGCTGGCTCGTGGGAGGCTCCATCCACGCCGGCGAGGATATCCTGCTCCTGGAACTCTTCCGGGTCCTCTCCCTGGAGCGCCCGGATCTCCGGCTCCTCATCGCCCCCCGGGACCGCCACAGGTTCGGGGCCTTCAGGAGGCACGCCCGGGAGGCCTTCCCGGAGGCCACGGCCTTCAGAAGCGCCCCCTCCCCCGCCGACGGGGAAGCGCGGGTTTTCGTGCTTGACACCTTGGGCGAGCTCAGGCGCTTCTACCTTCTGGCCGAATGCGCCCTGGTCGGGAAAAGCTGGCCCGGCCGCCACGAAGGAGGCGGCCACAACCCCCTGGAGCCCGCGCTCCAGGGGGTGCCCGTGGTCTCGGGACCCAGTATCCATAATTTCAAGTGGATGTACCGCGCCCTCTCGGCCGCCGGGGGGGCGATCATCGCGGACCGCAAGGAGTTGCCCGACGTGATGGCCGATCTCCTGGACAGCCCGGGCAAGCTCGCCCGGATGGGCGCCCAGGCCAGGGACTTCGTGCTGTCCCATCGGGGCGCGGTGGAAAAGACCCTGGACTTCATCCGGCCCCCGGGCTGGAGCCCCCTGGGAGCTTCCGCGAAGGCCGGGGCGGCGCCGGAACCGCCGCAGGCAGCGGAAGCCGCGGAGCCTGCGGAAGCCGCGAAGCCTGCGGAAGCCGCGAAGCCTGCGGAATCCGCGAAGCCTGCGGAAGCCGCGGAGCCTGCGGAAGCCGCGAACGTCCCGGAGGCAGGCCTGGCCACGGTCGACCTGGAGCCCAAGGCGCCTTCCTCCGACAAGGCCGCCGCCGCGGCCTCCCCCGCTGGGGGGCCCGCCGCCCCTGGAGGCGCCTCGTGAGGACCGAGGGCCTCTGGTCCCCGGACCTGCATCCCCCGTTTTTCCTGCGGGTCCTGGGCGCGGCGTGGGGCGGGCTCATGGCCAGGCGGAGGGCGCTGTACGCCAAAGGCGCGTTCAGGAGCCGCACGGCCCCGGTGCCGGTCGTCTCCGTGGGCAACCTCACCCTGGGCGGGAGCGGCAAGACTCCCATGTGCGCGTTCCTCGCCAACGCCCTTGCCGGGAGGGGGTGGACCCCCGCCGTGGTCTCCCGCGGCTACGGGAGGAGGCGCGCCATGACCCTCCCGGACCCGGTCCTGGTCTCGGCCGGGGACGGCCCGCTCATCCCCTGGGAACTGTCCGGGGACGAGCCCTGCCTCCTGGCCCGGGAATCGGAGGCCCTGGTCCTGTGCTCCGCGGACAGGCTCAAGGGAGCCGTCGAGGCCGCGCGCCTGGGCGCGGACGTGATCATTCTCGACGACGGCTTCCAGCATCTCGCCCTCAAGCGGGATGTGGACATCCTCATGTTCCAGGCGGAAAGCCACCTGGGCAACGGCCACGTGCTGCCGGCGGGCCCTTTGCGGGAGCCTCCGGCCGCCCACGCGGCCGCGGACATCCTCTGCGCCGTGGGAACCCACCTGCATCCCGGCCTGGAGCGCCTGGCCCGGGGAAGGCCGCTGTTCAGGCTGCAGCCCACGCCCTTACGCCTCAAAGATCCGCGCTCGGGCGCCTCCTGGGGCTTTTCCGCCCTGAAAGGCGTCAAGTTCTCCGCCTTCTGCGGCATCGCGCGCCCCTGGAACTTCCGGAAGTCCATGGCCTCTCTGGGGCTGGTCCCCGCGGCCTTCAAGGCCTTCCCGGACCACTGCCCCTACGGCCCCGCCGAGAGGGACTTCCTGGAGAAGCTCTTGAAGTTCACGGGTTCCTCGCTTTTGCTCGCCACCGCCAAGGACGCCGTAAAGCTCAAGGATCTCAGGGCCCCCCTCCTGGTGCTCGAGGAAGCGCCCGTCCCTGACGAGCCGGAATCCCTCTTGGACGCCGTCATCTCCCGTCTCCCGCAGGGGCCCCTCAGGGCTTCCGCGGCATGAGAGCCTCCGAAGACGCCGGCCGCAGGGGAGGAGCTTCCGGATCGCCGGGCGGCCATGATCCGGCGAGCGGCCATGATCCGGAAGGCGGCCCTGACCCGGAGAGCCCGGCCTTGCGCGGGACTTCCTCTTGCCTGGCCCCCCTGCGCGGCCCAGGCTCGCCGCAGGGCCCGCCGCGCGGCTCCGCGGCGCTCCTGGCCCAGCCGCCGCGCGGTTCCCGGCCGCCCCAGGCCCATTCGCGCCGCTTTCCGGCGCCCCGGGAGCCTTTGCTCGTCTGCCGCCCGCCCATGGGCGCCCTGCGCCGGAGACTTTCCGGACAGTGACCGGCGGCGGACTGCACAGGCCCCTGCTTCTTGCCAGGGGGCTCAACTGGCTGGGCGACGCGGTCCTGAGCCTTCCGGCCCTCCGCGCGGCAAGGGCAGGCTGGGACGGCGACGTCCTGGTCCTGGCCAGGGGCGCGGGGGCGGGCCTTTACCGGCTTCTCGGCGCCGGCGGGGAGGGCCCGTGCCCCAGGCCGGGCCCCCCGGCTCAGGGGAGGCTGGAGGTCCTGGAGGATCTCCGGGGCCTTGGCCCCAAGCTCCGCCTGGTGAACTCCCTCCGGAAGCGCCGCATACCCGAGGCCCTGCTCTGGCAGCACGCCTTCGGGGCGGCCCTCACGGCCTTCCTCTCCGGCATCCCCTCCCGCACCGGCTACGCCCGCCACGGCAGAAGGCTTCTCCTGACCCGTGCGGCGGTCCAGGGACCGGAAGAGCTTGCCGCCCACGAGGTCTTCTCCCACCTGAGGCTGGTCAGGGAGGCGGGGCTTCCCGCGCCCTTCTCGCTTCCGCGGCTGCCGGCCCCGCCCGCCGCCTCCCCTGCGGGAACGGCCGAAGGCGGAGGCCCGCCTGGCCTTGTCCCCGGACAGGCGGGCTTACGCCCCGGCCGGGCTGTTTCCCCGCCCTGCCGGAAGGCGGAGGCCCTCCTGCCCGGCCTGGAGGCCTGGCTCTCCGGGCGCCGGGGGTTTCTCCTGGCCCTTGCCCCCGGGGCGAGCTACGGCGGGGCCAAACGCTGGCCTGCGGCGTCCTTCGCCTCCGCGGCCAGGCTTATCCTGGAGGGTCGCCGGGGAGAGGCGGTAATTCTGGGCGGCGAAGGGGAGCTGGAAGCCTGCCTGGAGGCGGAGAGGCTGCTTCAGGGCGGGCCCCCCTGCCGGAACCTGGCGGGAAAGACCGATCTCGCCATGTGCGCGCGCATCCTTTCCGAGGCCGATCTCGCCCTCACCAACGACTCGGGCCTCATGCACCTGGCCTGCGCCCTGGGCGCGCCCGCGGTCGCCCCCTTCGGGCCCACCGACCCCGCGGCCACGGGGCCGCTGGGTCTCCGCTCGGCCGTGCTGCGCTCCCCCGTCCCCTGCTCCCCGTGCCTCAGGCGCGAGTGCCCGCGCAAGGAGAGGATCTGCTTTGCCGGGATCACCCCCCGCCTGGCCGCCGAGGCCGCGGAAAGGCTCCTGGAGGCCCCGTCCCGTGCTCTCCCTTCCACCGGCAGGCCGGGCAGGCCGGCGGTTTTCGCGGGCGGCCTCCCCCGCGAAGCCTTCCTGGCCTCGGAGGATCTCCCGGTGATCTTCGCGCTTTCCCCCCGGGCCGCCGCTGACCGGCGGCTGGAACCGCCGGAGCGGGCGCGGGCCTGGCCGTTCGACCCCGCGTTTTCGCGGGCCTCCCGGCCCTTCCCCGGCGGGAAGGCCGACGCGGCCCCCGCGCCGGGCCCCGCGCCGCAGGCCTCGTTCGCCGGCCTTCCGGCATACCTCGTGCCGGAGGGGAGCCCGCAGGGATTCTTCCGGGACCTTTGCCTCCGGCTGGGCGTGGATCCCGCGCGGTCCTTCTGGCTGGGCCCCTCGCTGGAAAGCCTCGCGCCCGCCCGCGCCCTGGGCGGGAAGGCAGCTTTATGGCTCGGGAAGGGTTCCGGCCTTCCCGAGGACGTGCTTCAGGGCGATTGGCTCCCCGGCGTGGTCGCGCCGGGGTTCCAGCAGGCGCTGGACTGGGCGGGCGCGGTCAGATGACGGGAACCTTAGGGAAGCGCGGCGGCGCGGCGCCGCAGGCGCGCGAGGCGGGGCCCGAGCCTGCCCGGGCCTCCGGACCGCCGCCCGGAGACAAGGCTTCAGGCGGCTCCGGCCCCATTTCGCCGCCTGCGGCCGGCGCCTGCGGACCCGAACCCCCGGAGGCAGGCGCCCTCACGCCCAGCCGGCCTTCGCCCGGCCCCGTCCCCTGGCCCGCCCCCGCGCCTGCTGACCCCGACAGGCCCGTTTTCCGCCGCATCCTGATCATCAAGACGAGTTCCCTGGGGGACGTGATACACGCCCTTCCCTGCCTGTACGCGCTCAGATCCCTTTACCCGGAGGCGGAGATAAGCTGGGCCGTGGAGCCCAGGTTCTCCGCCCTCCTCCCGGGGCCCCCCTGGATAGACCGGCAGGTGCCTTTCCGGAAGACCGAGCTCAAGGCCCTCCCTCTTTTCGGGAAAATCAGGGCCCTGGCGGCCCTCAGGCGCGGGCTCAGGTCCCTGGACCTGGACCTGGCCCTGGATCTCCAGGGCCTCATGAAGAGCGCCCTGATAGCCGCCCTCTCGGGAAGCCCCCTCAGGCTGGGCTACTGCGAGATGCGCGAGGGGAGCTTCCTGGTCTCCCGCCCTGTCAAAGGCCCGCACGCGCAGGGGCACGTGATCGAGCGCTACCTGGACGTAGTGCGCAGCCTGGGCCCGGTGCCCGCCAGGGCCCGGTTCCCGCTTCCGGATGCCCGCCCCGAGGCGGAGCGCTTCCGCGGGGAGCTGCTCGCCATGGGCCTGAGGGGGCCCCTGGCCCTCTTGTTCCCCGGCGCAGGCTGGCCCTCCAAGCTCTGGCCGACGGAGAGCTACGCCCGCCTCGCCCGCATGCTGGCGCAAGACGGAATGGCCGTGGCCGCAGGCGGCGGCCCGGAGGACGGCCCCCTCGCCAGGCGGGTGGCTGCCCTCTCCGGCCTGCCCTCCCTGCCTGATCTCACGGGCCGCACTGACCTGCGCGGCCTCATGGGACTTGTCCGCCTCGCCGCGGTCTGCGTGGGCTCGGACACCGGCCCCCTCCACCTGGCGGCGGCCCAGGGCACTCCCACGGTCTCTCTGTTCGGGCCTTCCAGCGGCCTTCGCGCGGGCACCTGGGGCCGCCTGGCCCGCTACGTGGCCTCCGATGCCCCCTGCTCGCCCTGCTTCAAGAGGCGGTGCCCCCGCAGGGAATTCATCTGCATGGAGGCGATCGGCCCTGGCGAGGTCATGGCTTCCTGCAGGGAGCTTCTGGCCCTCACGCCCCCCAAAGAGCTGGAGTCGCCCTGAAAACGCCCCCTGCCGTCCGTCGGGGGCCTTGAGGCCGCCGGAGGGCCCGGAGGCAGTCGAAACACGGCGGCGGCTGTCCCTTGCCGGCCTTTGCCCGGTCCCCCAGGCTGCCTAAGGGCAGCCGCGCCGCCCCTGCCGGCGGGTTGCCGCCAAGAGCCAAAACAAACAGTTCAGGCGGTCGCCTCCGCGAAACCGTGCGGAGAGGCGCCCCCCGCCTCAGCCATGCCCGACCGCGTTTACTGAAACGCGGGCTTCCGCGGTTCCAAATTTCAGACATATATTTAATGTATATTATATATTTATAAATATTTTAAATAAAATTATATATTTTTACTATAGTATTTATGTGGCGAAAATGCTCCTGGCCCAGCCGCAAAGCCGTCACTCCTTGACAAACCGACTGGCGGCAACTAAATTTTGCTTTCCGGCGGCGGCGTCAAAGCCTTTGCCGGAAAATCCATTTCGGGCCCGCCTAAAGACCCCGCGCCGCGCGCGGCGCCGGGAAGGGGCCGCAGGACAGGGAGAGCCGCCAAATGCCGATTTACGAATACGAGTGCGCCCAGTGCGGAAGGATCATTGAGGCCACGCAGAGAATATCCGATCCTCCGCTCACGGAATGCCCCGAATGCCGGGGCGAACTCCACAAGCTCATCAGCCTGTCCAGCTTCCAGCTCAAAGGCTCAGGCTGGTACGCGACCGACTACTCGAAAAACAAGGACGCCCAGGGCGCTCCGGCCGCGGACGCCAAGGGCGGCAAGGACGGCAAGGACGGCAAGGGCGGCAAGGGCGGCGAGGAGAAGGAAAAGCGCAAGAGCTACCTTGACCAGACGCCCGATGAGCGCAAGAGCACCGTCAAGGAAATCGTGAACAAGGTAGCCAACAAAATGTGACCCCTCCCCCCGCCGGCCGTCAAGGCGGGCGAAAGGCCGGAGACAGGGAAAACCCCCTCGCTGAGGGGGTTTTCCGTTAGGGGGGGGCCGCCTTCGCCTGCTCCCGCGCCGGGCCCTTCCGGCGGCAAGGACCGCGGCTGTCCCGGAGCAAGGCGCAGTTCCGGCACAGCCCGCCGCAAGGGTTCAGGGAAGGGCGCCGGGCGGAAAGCCGCAGGGCGCCCGAGGCAGAGGGAAGGGCAGGTCCGGGAGATTCAGCTCTTGGGGGAGAGGATCATCACGATGGCGCGTCCCTCGAGCCTGGGCATCTGCTCGGGGGCGCCTTGCTCGGCCACGTCTTTCAAGACCCGCTGCATGAGTTCCTGGCCCAGGTTGGCGTGGGTGATCTCCCTTCCGCGGAAGGTGAGGCTCACTTTGATCTTGTTCTTCTCGGCCAGGAACTTCAGGATGTTGCGGACCTTGAACTGGTAGTCGTGCTCCGCCGTCTTGGGCCGGAACTTGACTTCCTTGATCTCCACGGTGACGGCCTTGCGGCGGGACTCGGAGGCCTTCTTGCTCTGCTGGTACTTGTACCTGCCGAAGTCCATGATCCTGCAGACCGGCGGATCGGCCTCCGGGGCCACTTCCACCAGGTCCAGTTCGGCCTCCCTGGCCGCCGCCAGCGCCTCACGCGCCGTGAGGATCCCGAGCTGGCCGCCGGTGTCGGAGATGACCCTCACCTGCGGCGCCCTGATCATTTCGTTGACGTTGACCCGTTTGCTGTCCGAGTCCTTCCTCTTTCCGTTGATACCTGCACCTCTCTTTTCAAAGGGTTGACGGGGGCCGGCGCACGCCCGGCCTGGAACTGCCGGGCGCGGGCCTGCGGGCGGGCCGCCCGCGGCCGAAGGCCCCGGGGCGGGCCATAGGGAACAGGGGGCCGAGCCCTGTCCGCCGCCGGAGCGGCGGGGAGGGGCCGGGTCCCGAGCCCGGAGGCTCCCGCGGAAGCGCCCGCCGCCTACATGGCCTGCGGGGTTCATGGGTCCGGGACTCACGGGCCGGGGCCCACGGGCCGGGGACTGAAAAAGGACCGGTCGCCCGACGGGGGCTTGGGCTCAAAGGAGCCGGCCGCCGGGGCCGGTGAAAAAAGGCCGGTTACCCGATGGGACGGGGGCTCAAAGTGGCCGGCCTCCCGAAAGGCCGCGAGGGGGCGCCGGGCCGGCGCGCCTGCACAGGCTTCAGTCCCATGAGGGAGGGGAGAGGGCCGGGCCTACGAGCTCCAGGAACCCCGCAGGATCCCTCTCGCCCAGGGAGGCGCCCTTCCTGGCGCGCACCGAGGCCGTGCCGGCCTCCGCCTCGCGATCCCCCATGACCAGCACGTAGGGGACCTTAGCGAGCTCCGCCTCGCGTATTTTATAGCCCAGCTTCTCGTTGCGCAAGTCAAGCGAAACGCGCGCGCCCTTCTTCCTGAGGGCGGCGGCGTAGGCTTCCGCCGCCTGGTCCGCCCTTCCGGTGACGGTCACGATCACGGCCTGGACCGGGGCGAGCCAGAGCGGGAAATCCCCGGCGTAATGCTCTATGAGCACGCCGATAAAGCGCTCCAGGCTTCCGAAGACGGTGCGGTGAAGCATGACCGGCCGCTTCCGGGAATTGTCGGAGTCCACGAAGGTCAGATCGAAGCGCTCCGGCAGGGTGAAGTCGCACTGGACGGTGGCGCACTGCCAGCGGCGGCCCAAGGCGTCCTTGAGCTTCACGTCGATCTTGGGCCCGTAGAAGGCCCCGTCGCCCTCGTTGATCTCGTACGGCCTCCCGGCATCATCAAGGGCGGCCCTGAGGGCCCCGGTGGCCATCTCCCAGTCGTCGTCGGTCCCGATGCTCTTCTCCGGCCTCGTGGAGAGCTCGAGCTCGAAGTCGAAAGCGAAGGCGGCCATCATGTCCCGGATCAGGGCAAGCACCCCCATGATCTCGGACTTCACCTGGGAAGGCGCGCAGAAGATATGGGCATCGTCCTGGGTGAACTGCCGCACGCGGGTCAGCCCGTGGAGGACCCCGCTTTTCTCGTGGCGCTGCACGGTCCCCAGCTCGAAGAGCCTGACGGGCAGATCGCGGAACGAGCGCACCCGCGAGCGGTACACGAACATGTGCGAGAGGCAGTTCATGGGCTTGATGGCGTACGAGAGACCGTCGATCTCCGTGAAGTACATGTTCTCGCGGTAGTAGTCCAGGTGACCGGACTTCCCCCAGAGCTCGGACTTGAGGATCTGGGGGCCCATCACCACGTCGTAGCCCCGGCGCAGGTGCTCCCTGCGCTCGAACTCCTCCAGGAGCACCCGCAGGAGCGCCCCCTTGGGATGCCAGACCACCAGGCCCCCGCCTATCTCCTCGTGGACGGAGAACAGGTCGAGGTCCTTGCCGATCCTCCGGTGGTCGCGCCTCTTGGCCTCCTCGAGGAAGTCCAGGTGCGCCCGCAGCTCCTTGGGCGTGAAGAAGGCCGTGCCGTAGATGCGCTGGAGCATGGGCCTCTTCTCGTCCCCGCGCCAGTAGGCCCCCGCCACCGACAGGAGCTTGAAGGCCGCCCCCCAGGAGCTGTCCGGGACGTGGGGGCCCCGGCAGAGGTCCGTGAAGTCCCCGCAGGTGTAGAGGCTCACCCGGGTCTCGCCCGCCTTGATGAGGTCCTCGATGATCTCGGCCTTGTAGACCTCGCCCTTGGCGCGGAAGTCCGCCAGGGCCTCGGCCGCGGCGGCGGTCCGGCGCGTGAAGGGCTGGGACTCCTTGGCTATCTCGGCCATGACGGCGGAGATTCTCTCCAGGTCCTCCTCGGTGAAGGGCCGCTCCACGTCGAAGTCGTAGTAGAAGCCGTCCTCGACCGCAGGGCCTATCGCCACTTTGGCCTGAGGGAACAGCCTGACCACGGCCTCGGCCATAAGATGGGCGGCGGAGTGCCGCAGGAGCGCCAGGGCCTCGGGGTCGTCCCGGGTCACCGGGGCCACCTCTCCGCCAGGCGGCACCTCGCATCCGAGATCCGCCAGCCGCCCGGCCACCCTGGCGGCGACCGGCCGCCCGGGGCCTTTCTGGGGAAGGCCCGCCAGCCTGAAGAGCTCGGCCGCCGCAGGGGATCCTCCCCCCTCCCAGTCAACATCAAGCGCGCCCGTCGGCGCGGCCACCCGGAAATGAGCCATATCTGGCCGCCCCGGCGCCTTGCTTCCGGGGCTCAACTCCTTCGCGTCGCAACTTGTTGAGGGCCTACGCAGGCTCCGGCCCGGAAGGGTCCCCCGGCCCCGCCTGAGGGGCCGCGTGTCCCCGGCCCGGGGCCGGGGCAAAAACTAAATCATACCAAAAACCATGCCGAAAAAAAAGGCCCGCTGGCAGGCGGGGCGTACAGAAAAAAATTCGTATCCTTTCTCCCCCACAAGAACTCCGCCATCCTGGCCAGTCCCGGAGGCTTGCCTGGCCTGAGCGGCCTGACTCAGGGCGCGCCTTCGCGCGGGCCGGCCTCGCCGCGGGACGAGGACGGCTCAAACCGTTTTCCGCCCGGACGGGCGGCTTAAGGCCGGCCGGGCGAGACGACAGGGCTATGGCGAGTCTCGGTCGATGCCGCCGGTCCGGCCTGCCGGACCGGTCACGGGCCAAGGGCCGGCGCCTGGCCTCTCTTCTTCCCGGCCGACGGCCCTGGCAGCCTTGGGCGCATCCGTCCATTGGCCCCGGGGA
>JAITRL010000092.1 GCA_031288415.1 Deltaproteobacteria bacterium
CGCCGGCCGGATGGCGGTGGGGCGCCGGCGCGGCTGACCCCTGCCGCGCCGGCCGCCCCTGAAAAGAGCGCCCGCGCTGCCTGAGGCCGCGCCGCGCCTCCCCTCCGGGCGCTTTCCCCCGCGCCCTCTTCCATACCCGTTCGGGCTTCCCGCCCATGCCTCCAGTCAGCCGCTCCCAAGCCTCGAGGCCCGCCTGGATGTCGGTCAAGACATCGGCCCCGGCCGCGAGGCGTTGCTGAAGGGACCTCCAGCGGCGCCGACAGGCCGCGGGCGGCGAGAATGCCAGGCCCGGCCTTCCAGCCCTTCGGCCTTCCGGGCTTACGTCCTTCAGGCTCCGGGCGGACAGGCTTTCAGGCCCCAGAGGCATCTCGCCGCGCGCGGGGGCGGCAAGGGCATCTCCCCTATTGAAATTCACGCCCAAAGCGACGGGCCCTGTCCGGGCGGCGCAAGCTCCGGAAGACAGGGCAAGCCTTGACAGGCAGCGCCAGCCCGTTGCGGGCCGCCGCCGGAGGCATGCCCGCTTCCCGCCGGCGGCATGCCCGCTTCCCGCCGGCGGCAAGTCCGTCGGCATCGCGCGCCGGTAAGGCCCGCTTCTTGCCCGGCTGACCGGTCCTGGCTTTAGGCCTCCCCGGAAACGCCCGGAGGCCCTGCCTTGCCGGGGCGCGAGCGGCTTGGCAGGGAAGGCGCGGGTTTCCTGAAGACCGGCCGCGGAAAGGCTGCCGGGCATCAACCCGGGGCCCGGACCTGCGGCCCTATCCCCCCCGTTCGGACAGGGGCGGCGCAAGCCTCTGGCCGATCTCACGGCTCCGCGGGGCGGCTTGCTCGGCCGCGCGCGGGAAGCCCCGGCTCCCGCCAAGGCGGGCGCGGAAAGCGGTTTTCCCCCCAATGGACCCAGAAATATCAATCAGCCTCTCCTACGAGGCCATCGCCGTAATGCTCTTCGCCTCCATGGCCCTGCTGATGCTCACGGGCCAGCGGGTCTTCGGGGCCATAGGCTTCGTGGGGGCGGTGGCGGCGGTCCTCATCTGGGGCCCCGGCGGCCAGGAGATGGCCTTCAACGCCACCATCATCGTGATGAAGTGGTACCCGATTGTCACGCTCCCGCTCTTCGTCTACATGGGCTATATCCTGTCCGAGTCGGGGATAGCGGGGGACCTCTACAAGATGTTCCACGTGTGGCTGGGAGGCCTGGGCGGCGGGCTGGCCCTGGGCACGGTGGTCCTCATGGTGGCCATCAGCGCCATGAACGGCCTCTCGGTGGCCGGCATGGCCGTGGGCGCCACCATCGCCATGCCGGAGATGCTCAAGCGCGGCTACGACAAGAGGATGGTCTCGGGGGTCATACAGGCTGGGAGCTCTTTGGGCATCATGATGCCGCCGAGCGTTGTTCTGATCCTCTACGGCATGATCGCCCGCCAGCCCATCAACAAGCTCTGGCTCGCGGGCATCGGCCCCGCGCTGATGTTCGCGGCGATGCTGGCCGCCTACATCCTGATCCGCTGCCGCCTCCAGCCGTCCTTGGGGCCGCCCCTGCCGAAGGAGGAGAGGGACCTCCCGCGGGCCGAGAAGTACAGGCTCTTGCTCTCCGGCCTGATCCCGCTCTTCATCATCTTCTCGGTCACGGGATGCTTCATCCTCGGCCTCACGAGCCTGGTCGAGAGCTCGGCCGCAGGGGCCCTGGTCGCCACCGTCGCCGCCGCGGCCAAACGGAGGCTCACCCGCAAGGTCATGAAGGTGGCCCTCATCCAGACCCTGTCGATCTCCTGCATGTTCCTGTGGATACTCATGGCCGCCCTGTGCTTCTCCTCGGTCTTCGACGGCCTGGGGGCGGTGCACGCCGTCGAGAACCTCTTCCTGCGGGAGTGGGGGCTGGGGCCCTGGGGAGTGCTCATCCTCATGCAGGTGTCCTTCCTCATCATGGGCATGATCCTGGACGACACGGCCATGCTGGTCATAGTCGCCCCCCTCTACATCCCGCTGGTGCGGGCCTTGGGCTTCGACCTGGTCTGGTACGGCGTGCTCTACACGGTCACCTGCCAGGTGGCCTACATGACCCCGCCCTTCGGCTACAACCTTTTCCTCATGAGGGCGCTGGCCCCCAAGAGCGTGACCCTGGCGGACATCTACAGCTCCATAGTGCCCTTCGTGATCATCATGCTGATCGGGCTTATCCTTATCCTCGCCTTCCCATCCATCGCGATGTGGATTCCCGAGCATTTCTCGGGCAGGTGAGGGCAGGGCGCCGGAGGCGGGGCGGCGGGGAGAGGCAGGCCGGGCCCGGAAGCCGCCTTCAGGCCGGTCCGGAGGGAAGCCCTTGCCGGGCCGCGAGTCGGCTAAGGCGCGCGGGAAAGGAGACCGCATGACGAAAAAGAGGCCCTTGAAGGAACTGATGGCCCTGGCGTCGCCTCCCAGGTCGGGGGACTTTCTGGCGGGGATCGCCGCACCGACAGAGCGCGAGCGGGCTCTGGCCCAGATGGAGCTCGCGGACGTGCCTCTCGAGCGCTTCCTGGAGGAGCCCCTCATCCCCTACGAGGACGACGAGGTGACGAGGCTCATCATCGACACCCACGACCGGGGCGCGTTCGCGGAGATCAAGGGCTTGACGGTGGGCGCCCTGCGGGACCGCATGCTCTCAGACGAGGCCGACGCCGCCTTCTTCGGGCGGGTCGCGCCCGGCATCACCCCGGAGATGGCGGCCGCGTGCTCGAAAATAATGCGGGCCGCCGATCTCGCGGCGGCCTCGGCCAAGGTGAGCGTCGTCACGGGCTTCCGGGACACCCTGGGCCTTCCGGGGAGGTTCTCCTCCAGGATCCAGCCCAACCACCCCACGGACGATCCTGCCGGGATCATGGCCGCCGCGGTGGAGGGGCTCCTGTACGCCTCCGGGGACGCCGTCATCGGGGTCAACCCCGTCTCGGGGTCCCTGGCCAACCTCTCCCGGATCCTCAACGCGCTGGCCGAGCTCATCGAACGGCACTCCATCCCCACCCAGAGCTGCGTGCTCACCCACGTCACGGACACCCTGGAGCTTATCCGCCGCGGGGCCCCGGTGGACCTGTGCTTCCAGTCGGTGGCGGGTTCCGAGAAGGCCAACCGCGGCTTCGGGATCGACCTCGCGCTGCTCGAGGAGGCCAGGGAGGCGACTCTGTCCCTGGGCCGCGCGCCTCTGGGCGACGGCACCGTCATGTACTTCGAGACCGGCCAGGGGTCCGCGTTGTCCTCGGACGCGGCCTTCGGGGTGGACCAGCAGACCATGGAGGCGCGGGCCTACGCCGTGTGCCGCCGCTTCAGGCCCTTCATCGTGAACACCGTCCTGGGGTTCATGGGGCCGGAATACCTGGCCAACGGCAAGGAGATAGTGCGCGCGGGCCTGGAGGATCACTTCTGCGGCAAGGTCCTGGGCCTCCCCATGGGCGCCGACGTCTGCTACACCAACCATATCCGGGCCGACCAGGATGACATGGACGTGCTCCTGTGCATGCTGGCCGCGGGCGGGATCACTTACGTGATGGGCCTTCCCGGCGCGGATGACGTGATGCTCAACTACCAGTCCACCTCCTACCACGACGTGTGCTGGGTCCGGAAACTCCTCGGCCGCAGGCCCGCGCCGGAGTTCGAGGCCTGGCTTGAGTCCTTCGGCATAACCGACTCCGAAGGGGGCCTCCTCCCGGAGGCCGTCGGCGAGCGCCCCATGGGCCTGCTCATGGGGGGGATCTGAGGCGGAGAGGGAGAGCCCGCGCGCGGCGGGAGAGGCGGCGGCGCCCGCGCGCGGCGGGAGAGGCGGCTGCGCCTGGGGAAAGTTGGGCCGCAAGGCCGGTATCCGGGGCCGCGCCCGGAGGATGTATGCGAGGCGGAACCATGACCGGCAAGGATTCGGACAAGGCCGACAGGCATGACAAGGCCGGGGCGGCGGATCCCTCAGCTTCCGCCGGCGCGGGAGGCTCCCGCGCTCCCGCCCGCGCCGGCCCCGCCGGGGGGGGCGGCCCGAGGGGCTTCCGGGAGGAGCTCAGGCGCCACACCCCCGCCCGCGTTGGCCTGGAACGCGTGGGGGTCAGCCTCAAGGCCGCCGACATGCTCGCCTTCAGGCTGGACCACGCCATGGCTGCGGATGCGGTGCGGCATCCCTTCGACGCGCTGAAGGTCAAGGAGGATCTCGAGCGGGGCGGGGTGCCCGCCGTGCTCTTGGAGAGCCGCGCCAGGGACAAGGAAGAGTACCTTACCCGGCCGGATCTGGGACGGAAGCTCTCGGAGGCCTCCCTGGAGCTCCTCGCCAGGGAGGCGAAGCGGTTCAAGGGGCAGCCGCCGGATCTCATGTTCGTCGTCTGCGACGGGCACTCGGCCCGGGCCGTCCACGACAGCGCTGCGGCCCTCATCCTCAAGTTCTTCGAGAAGGCAGTCTGGCGCCCCGCCGATCTTCCGCCCTGCTGCGTGGTGACCCGGGGGAGGGTGGCCGCCGCGGACGAGGCGGCCTGGGCCTTCAGGGCGCGCCTCGTCGTCAACCTCATCGGGGAGCGGCCGGGCCTGAGTTCGCCCAACTCCCTGGGGGCCTACCTCACCTACGGGTCATTTCCCGGGATCCAGGAAGGGGAGCGCAACTGCATCTCCAATATCCGCGACGCGGGCCTCCCTCTGGACGAGGCCGCCAGGCGGCTTTCCTACCTCGTCGAGAGCGCCCTGGCCAGGCGCCTCACCGGCACTGGCCTCAAGGACGACATGCCCGAGAACTACCTGCCCTTCTCGGAAGGGAGCCTTTTCATAGAATGAGGGCCCCCGGCCCTGACGGGGGCGGGCGGCGGGTGACCGCGCCCCGGAAGCGCAAGGCGCGTGCATCGGCGCCCCCCGGGCCGCCTGCGGAGGCGCCGCCTCAGGCTGCGGGCCGACTTCGAACGCCCGCGATGTCAGGCGGGGCGGTCAGTCCCCCCTGTCCGCCACGAGGAAGATCCGGTGGAAGTGCAGAGTCAGCATTCCGGCCTCGTCGGCCTGTTTGTAGAGGGACTGCTTGACTCGCTCCTGGAAGAGCCTCAGGTACTCCTCGCCGACGGGGCACGTGTAGTTGTCGGGGTTCATGAAGCCGGCGATGGCGGAGGAGCATAAGATCCGGAAGACTTCCTCCTTGCCGTGGACGGTCTCGAACAGCCGGATCTCGGAGAGCTTCACCTTGAAGCCGCCCCTCTCGAAGACCTCGGCGTACTGTTCCGGGGTCTCCCGCCAGAACCACGGGCTCCGGAAGGCCGAGACGGTCTCGCGCACCTTGGGGTCCCTGACCGACTCGCCGAGGGCGGCGGAGAAGGTGGGGGAGCAGCGGCTGGTGGCGGGGGCCTGGACTCCGATGCGGCCGCCCGGCCTTAAGGCCGCGCGCATGTTGGCGACAGCGGCGTCTATGTTCTTGAGCCATTCGAATACCGAGTTGCAGAAGACGACGTCGAACTCCCCGCGGTACCCCATGCTCTCGGCCGAGTCCACCTTGAACTCCAGGCCTCCCGTTGGCCGGCGGAGGGCCTTGGCTATTATCCTCTCGGAGGGGTCGATGCCGACCACCCTGCCGGAGCCGGAAATGGCCTTGACGCGCCTCGTCAGCTTGCCCGTGCCGCAACCCACGTCCAGGACGTCTTCGCCGGGCCGGATGTCCAGCAGCTCCAGGAGCACGGATCCCGCGTCTCCCATGAGGCGGGTCACGCTCTGGCTGTGTATGGAGGCGGATGGGAAGCTTCGGAAGTCCACGGCGGGGGGGCTCCTTGAGCCCGGGGGTGACCGGGCGGCAGCGGTTCCGGCCGAACGTTTGTTTTTTGCCAAAAATACACCCAAAATGGTCTGAAAACAAGGGGATTCGGGCTCTGCGGGCCGCGCCAGCGGCCATATAACGCCTGTCGGGCCCTGGGGCCGCGCGGAGAGGCGTTTCCGCCGTTATCCTTAGCCTGGCGTATATTTGGCGTCCGTGCCGCTCTTTCTCTCTGCGCCTGCCTCAAGCCGCGCCCGTTTTTCGTTTTGCCGGCCGCTTCACAAAAAATTTACAAAAATTTATGCCGGTTTGTGTCGGGAATTCAGCCTACTTTCATTTGCTTCTGAATTTTCCCTGTCTCGGCTTTTCCTGCAGCTCCAGCCGATCTTCCAGCTGTCCGACGTCCCGGCCATTCAGCCCGCTATCCATTCAGCCCTCCATCCTTTCAGCCCTCCATCCTTTCAGCCCTCCAATCCTCCCGGTTTACGGCGATTTCCCCCATGCCTTGCCGTTCCCCTGTTCCCGCTTTCCCGCGCTTTTCAAGGATCCGCTCTGCCTGGCCCTTGCCGCTTTTAGGTATCCTGCGGAGGCGAACCGCAGGCGCGGTCCGCAGGCGATCCCCAGGCTGCCGCGCCCCGGCTTCCCCGGAGAGCGCGCCCGGCTCCGCCGGAAGCCAGGGAACCGAGCCCTCACGCCGCAGGGGAGCGAGGCCGCAGAGAGCCGGGGCAAGCCCGGCTTTCCTGGGACATGAGGGCTCCTTGCGCTAAGTCCGCGGGCCGTGTATCTTGATCCGGCCTGAGGCTCCCGGTCGCCTGGGGACCGGCCGCGAGGGCGGCATTGTCCGCGAAGACGGCATTATTCGCGATGCCTGGGCTGAACGCTGAGGCGGCAATAACAGCGGCGGCGGCATTGATCGCCGAGTCGCGGGAGAAGCCGCGACGTTTTTTTGTCGATGACAGCGCTGTCACTGACAGCGGCAGGGGCGCCCGCGCAACGCCGCGCGCGCGCCTTGCGGGCGACGCGGTCAAGGGAGGCCCCGCGGCCCGCATCAGCGGAGGGATACCATGAGTTTCCACGGACTTATCGTCGGAGTGATATCGCTTCTCGTGATCGGGGTGTTTCACCCGATAGTCATCAAGGGCGAGTACTACTTCACCGACAGGATCTGGCCCCTGTTCCTGGCGGCGGGGCTGGCTTCCCTCATCGCCTCCTGCTTCGTGGGGAGCCCGGTCGCCGCCTCCGCCCTGGGTATCCTGGGCTTCACCTTCCTGTGGTCCATCCACGAGATCAAGGAGCAGACCGGCAGGGTCGAGAAGGGCTGGTTCCCCAGAAACCCGAAGCGCGCACGGCCTTCCGCTCCGGGGGAATAGGCCCGAGGCGGCCTTCCCGGCAACGGGCGGGCCCCCCCACGAACGGGCCTCTCGCTCGCCCCTCTTTTCCGGCTTCGGCTGTCCGTTACCCAAAACGGTTTGACGGCCCGCTCCGGCTTTTCCCGGACCAGGCTGACAGGGCCGTCTTTCAGGCGACGGCCGCATGTCCGCCAACGCCGTCAAGGCGCCCCCCGAGACCGCTTCCGAGGCGTCTGATCCGTACTGTTCCGGCCGCCAGGCCGCGCCGGGGCCGCAAAGGCCCTTTTGCCGCGGCAGGCCACGCCCGACATCCTGTGCCTTTTGTTGACAGGGGCCGCCTCCCGCCTCTCTTCGGCGGCTTTCCGCGCCTGACCGCCCGCCAGGGGGCCGAAAGCGACCGATGTGCTATACTGGCCAAGAAGCTAGCCCCGGCGACTCAGTAACCCTTCCGCCCTCAAAATTCCGCCCGCCCGGAGTCCCTTCCGGGGACTGCGCCCCGAGCCTTTCCGCTCCCCGGCTTCATGCCTTCCGGCCGGCCTTCAGTCACCCAGCGTCGCATGACCCTGACCCCAGACAAGGACAACCCCCCCGAGATCCTTTCCGGGGAATCGTATTCGGACGGCTCCGGCCGACCGGGCGCGCCGAGGGAGCGCGCTGACGACGGCACCGCCGCCCGCGCCGCGACCCACGAGACTTTCTCCGGGAAAGGCTCCGCCGGGTTGGCAGCAGCGGACTCCGCCGCCTCGCCTGCGAGGGGCGCGGCGGGGCGGACAGTAGCTGACGCCGCAGCCTCGCCTGCAAGGGGCGCCGCCGGGAGAACAGTAGCGGACTCGGCCGGGTCGCCTGGGAGAGGCCCCGCCGGGTTGACAGTCACGGATTCAGGGGCCTCGCCTGATAGGGGCGCGGCGGGAAGGACAGTAGCGGACTCGGCCGCCTCGCCTGATAGGGGCGCGGCGGGAAGGACAGTAGCGGACTCGGCCGCCTCGCCTGATCGGGGCGCGGCGGGAAGGACAGTAGCGGACTCGGCCGCCTCGCCTGATAGGGGCGCGGCGGGAAGGACAGTCGCGGACTCT